>CAZKZC010000001.1:0-57443 GCA_964557155.1 uncultured Candidatus Saccharibacteria bacterium
TTATAGTGTTGGTAAAACAAAGTTAGCCATATTTAAAAAAGAGCCTGAAATTATTGAAGAGACCAACCAACTTGATTTCCAAGAACTTAAAGTCAACAAAGACACGAACCTTAACCCTAAATATACTTTTGATTCTTTTGTTGTTGGTCCATTTAATGAATTACCTCATGCCGCCAGTATCGCTGTTTCCCAAAAACCCGGTCTTGTCTATAATCCTCTTTTTATTTATGGAGGCGTTGGTCTGGGTAAAACTCATTTACTTCAAGCCATTGGAAATGAAATCAGCAAAACCCTTAAAAAGAAAAAGATTGTATATATATCCTCTGAAAAATTCGCCTCGGAAGTTGTTTCAGCAATCAGGAATCACACGATGGAAGCATTTAAGGAAAAGTATCGATCTATGGATGTTTTAATTTTAGATGATATTCAATTCTTAGCTGGAAAAGAAAAAACTCAAGAGGAGTTCTTCCATGTTTTCAATGTCCTTTATGAAAACAATAAACAAATTATACTTTCTTCAGATAGACCACCCAAAGCCATTAATTCTTTAGCTGAAAGATTGAGATCTCGTTTTGAGGGTGGAATGATTGCTGATGTTAGCTCTCCAGACCTAGAAACAAGAATGGCTATTCTAAAAACAAAAGCCCAAGAGAAGAACGCTGACTTTCCTGATGAGGTTTATCAATATATTGCTTTCTCTATTCAGAAAAACATTAGAGAGTTAGAGGGAGCTTTAAATCGTTTGATTGTTCATCAGAAAATAAGTAATCAGAAAGTTGATCTTGAATTAACAAAAACCTTATTCAAAAGCTTGCTTTCTTCTCCCAATAGAATTATAACGCCCAAGAAGATAGTTCAATGCGTTGTTGAGTTTTATGACCTTAAGGAGAGAGATTTGTTGACATCTTCTAGAAAGAAAGAAATTGTTAAACCAAGACAGATAGCAATGTATTTATTAAGGGAAGAATTAAAAAGCTCTTTTCCTTTTATTGGTAGAAAGTTTAATGGAAAAGATCACACAACAGCCATCCACTCTTACAAGAAAATATGTCGATGTGTCCAGACAGATAAAAGATTAGAAGAAGAAATAGAGTTAATAAAAGAGAGGATACACACTAGTTAAAACACTTAATAAACTGTGGATAAAATCGGCTTAAAGTTTATCCACTAAAATAGACCCATTTTTTCCCAAGAATTTTAGACGCCTTATCCCCAATACAAACAAGTGTAAAATAAAACTTTTCCACAATACTAATAATAATAACAAGTTAAATATATTTATTAATTACTATTACTATGAAATTATTAATTCCACAAGAGAAACTAAAACAAGGGTTAAATATTGTCGAAAGAATTTCATCTAAATCTCTAACTCTTCCAATATTAAACAATATTCTTATCAATACAGAGAAAAACTTTCTTAGTTTGTCGGCTACTGATTTAGAGATTGGTGTTAGGTGGTGGGTTTTAAGCAAAGTAGAAAAACAAGGAAGCGTTACCATCCCCTCTCGCCTATTGTCTAGTTTTGTGAACTTGCTTCCTAATAGTAATATTGCTCTTGAGAGTAAAAATAATAATTTGTCTGTAAAAAGTGATAATTATAAAACAGAAATAAAAGGATTAAGCGCTGAAGAGTTTCCAATTATCCCAACCATTATTGATGGCGAGTCAATTTCTCTTGATAGTTTAGCTTTCTGTCGGGACTTAAATCAGGTGGCTGATATTCCTGTTCCCTCTACGACTAGACCAGAGATTTCAGGCATCTACTTTTCGTTTCAGAAAAACACAATTACCATAGCGGCTACAGATAGCTTTCGTCTTGGAGAGAAGAGAATTTTTCTTAAAAATAGTTCGTCTTTAACTAAGGAGTATTCCTTAATTCTTCCTCAAAAGACAATAAAAGAAATAATTAATATTTTTAACGAGAAACCAGGAGAGCTCAAAATGTATTTTTCACCGAATCAGATTATGTTTGAATGTCCGATGGAAGAAACCAGTCATCCTCAAATTCAAATAATATCTAGGTTAATAGAGGGAGATTATCCTAATTATAAAGAAATTATTCCTAAAAAATATACCACCAGGTTAGTTTTAGATAGAAATGAATTTCTTAACCAAGTTAAGACAGCTAGTTTATTTAGTGGAAAGGTTAATGAGATAAAAATTAAAGTGGAGCCAAAATCTAAAAAAGTGAATATCTCAAGTCAGAGTTCTGAGCTTGGAGATCATCAATCATTTATAGCGGGAAAAGTAGAAGGAGAGCCAGTAGAAATTTCATTTAATCATAGGTTTTTATTAGATGGCTTGCAAAGCATTAAAACCTCTGAAGTTATTTTTGAATTAAATAATGATTCTGGTCCAGGAGTATTAAAATCCCCAAATGACGAAACATATCTCTATGTCGTCATGCCCATCAAAGCCACTTGACAAATATATTATTGCATGATATAATGGAACCATTGAAAATAAAATAAACAAGCAAAAGTTTTTCAGAAAGGGAAAAGAATGACCGAAAAAAGAATGAAACAGTGGCTTTTGTGTGCTATAGTAATTTATTTTCTAGGCGTTGCAACGGGAGCGACATTCAAGGTGGTTTACACACAAGCACAAATCACCAAAGTTTCTGAGCCGGAAGTCTCCGACACATATGTTATGGAACTTCTTGAAATGCCCCCTAGCGAAGAGCAGGATGCCGAGATAGCAATGACTATGGCTCGCATCATGGATGATGCAAACGAGCCAAATGTGGGGCAATGAAAAAACAAAAGGATGGGTGGTAACCTCACCCATTTCACAACAAGGCAGTGAGTTGACAAAACTCCCTGCCTTTTTTCTTTCCCTTTTTAAAATAAATCCGTCTAGGTCGGACCTAGACGGATTTTCTATTCGTTATAGAAATGAGATTTTAAATTGTCTTCGGGGATATATTTTAATGATTGGCGATAGATAGCTTTGAGGGTTCCTTTGTCTAATTCGGGATGATTGGGTATTGTTAGCGTTTGTTTCGTTTTATCAGATTTAATTCGTGATAATTTAACATGACTACCTTTTTGAAGAGCAATAACAAAACCAAAAGATGAAAGTATTTTTATTACATCTTGCCCTGATAAAACTTTCAACTTAGGCATAAACCTGAGAATCAAGTTCTAAATTTGCTAAAATAGATGGTTGAGGAGCCAAATCAAAATCTGTTAGATCTTCATTTTCTAATTGAAGAGCAATAGCTTCTTTTAGATTAACAATAAGTTCATCAAGAGTTTTTGCTTGAGTAACAACCGGTAAATCAACAGATTCACCAATATAATATTTATCTCCTTTATATATACGGACTTGAATAATCTTTTTCATATGTTTTATTATATCATAATTAAAGGATTAAAGCAAAATAATCTCAATAATCCTAGTTTATGAATCCGTCGAGGACGGGCCTCGACGGATTTTATGTGACATTTTAACACAACTACAACAATAAAGTTTGACAAATATATGGATATGTGATACAATTAGAGCATTAAAAAATTTAGATCATTGGCAAGTTAATATTAAACTGAAACTGAATTTGAAAGGATAGAAAAATGGTAGAACAACAGAACAATCAAAAAGAACAGCAAGAAGAAAATCGGCCAGGGAGACGAGCAACGGCACAAATAGAAGCAATAAAGAGAGATATGGAAAAAGCTACAAAAACGGTAAATCTGTTAATCAAAATTATTGTATTTGTGGCTGGGGTTTGTTTAATGCTTGGATGTATTTGTTTTCTTTTCGGGCAATGGATTGTTGGCTGTGTCTTTTGCACTCCCGCGGTCACGGTGTTGTTTCTTTTTCTTGGCGGATTAATGGTCGTTGGGCCTGAAGAGAGATTCTTGATAGAATTTTTGGGACGAGCATATTGCGTCAAGAATCCTGGCTTAAGATGGGTTTCCCCCGTATTAATGCGCAAAAGGATGGTCGCTTATACTTGGAAACAACCAGTTGATTTGTTTCCTGAGAGGCGATATCCTAACGGAGTGCATATTGATCTTAAAAAAGGTGGAAAAACTCAATTAGTTGAACCTATTTTATGGGTTCGGATGGATGGCGTTGGGACAGATCTAGAAGACGAAAGTGTACTCCGAATGGCCTACAGTGTTGATGACTGGAAAGAGGCAGTGACAGAAGGCGGAGAAGATGCCCTACGAACCTGTCTTAACAATCTCATGGTTGAAGAAGTGCTTTCTGCTACACACGACTCTAGTAGAGCATCGTGGTGGGAGGCAGTGAGAGAGAACTTTCCAGCACTGGAAGAGGCCATTAAGAGTTATGGTCTAGTGCCAGTCAGCCTAACCATCAGTGATTTCAATTGGGACCCAGCAGTTGTAGCATCAAGACAGAAAGTTTTTGAAGAGGAAAGGTCGATTGCAATTGCTGAGCTTAGCAAAGAAGCTTCAAAAGACGAAATTGGTCAGAAGGCCTTAGAGATAGGTGGTCTATATGGGGTGATGGCCAAACTCTTGATGCAGAAACAATATGGCGGACATACAGAAGAGGAGGCCAAAAGGGTTGCCAAAGAGCTTGTTATCTACTTCAAGGGAGCAGATACAGGAACTATAACTCATCTGCAGGGGGGTGGCGACTTATCACCACTTCTTACAGGTATTCTTGCTTTGATGCGTGGTAGTCGTAGAGAAGAAAATAGTCCTTCTCTTCTGCCTCCCGCTTAACGAAAAAAGAATTTAAAAATCTTAAAGGGATCACCTCGGTGGTCCCTTTTTATTTTATCTTAAATTATCCAAATATAATTATATCTGCTTGTTCTCGTGATGTAAATCCTTTTATTCTTTCGTCAGGCCACCCCATTTTTCTTAATTTATCTATCTGACTGTCTGTTAGTATTGGATTTATTTTTGCTTGCTTTCCCGTTGTAGGTGTTTTTGTTTTTTTGCTACCTCCTGCTCCCGTTGTAGGTGTTGGTTTTACATTTACTTTTTGTCCGAGAGGTCCCATTCCGAGTCCGATTGCTGGCGAGCTTGGTGGCGTGTTGAGAGATGAATCATCCGAATCACCTTGTGGTATAAAGTTCATCTTTCTCCAACCAGTCTTTTTAAATCGATCGTCTTCTACAGAGACAAAATACTTGCGATCACCAAAGTTTTCTTTAATATGCTTGTCAAATTCTCTCCATGCTTTTTTATGATCTGCGGTTTCAGTCGAAACTCCTGTTTCGTCATCTATTATGTCTGCTAATAATTCTGCGATCTTACTTTCGCTTAAGTCTGATTTGCCCAAAATAGATTTCTTATTTCCTCTAACAAAATCAGAAAACATCTCATCCATGGTTTTAAGTTGGGTATCTTGACCATTCTTAATTTGACGATTAACTTGTAATTGTCTGTCTCTATCAAGGTGAGCCATGACTCCACCTGTAACCTTTTGGCTTTTAAGACTTTCAGGTTCCCAATCTTTAAGATGGTCTCTAGCTTCTGTAACAGCTTTATTCACGGCAACTTGGGCAGAAGCCATCTGTGGCTTGCCATCTTTGTCTAATCTGCCATAACTTCCAATGTTTTTCTCGTATGCTACTTCGGCTAAACGAGGATCTCTTCTTAATATTGATCCTAGCTTGCCTGAGTTGTTAGCATCCACGAGGATAGGAGCCATGATTCTTTTAAAATCTTTGTCGCTTGTTATTTCTTCATCATTCATGTCTTTCCATTTCTTGCCTCCTGCCCCCTTGCCAATTTTTCTTTTAAAAGCTTCGAAGAGGTCTTGAGAATCATTTTGTGCCAACAGTTGAGAGTACCATCCTGTGGCTTCTGCTCCCTTAATCTTTTCGTTTGCTAATTCGTCACCTATCACCGCGCCAGAGTTTCCTTTGGCATCCTCCATTCCCTTGTCTATAGTAGGTTTTAAATTGCCAAATTCTTTAAGTTTTTTTGGAGCTGCCCACTTAGAGATGGCAAAGGGCTTAAACCTGCCTCCAGCAGTTGGCGACCAGTTACCTAATTTTATCATTCTAGAATATACACCACCAGCAGTTTTTCTTGCCATTCCTTCGACTGTAGGCTTTAAACCTCTTCCTATCTTTTTAGCAGTTGTCCCTGGCATTCTGGCTACTCCCCTGCCCACTCTTCCAAATGTTTTTGCATGGCTCCATTTACCTGCCCTTATTGCTGCCGATGAACCCATGGCGGTAGTTTTAAGAGCGATAAAGAAACCAAAATAAATCATGGCGATTATTACAAAATAAGGAATAATGTTATCAAGAAAGCCTGTTAGGGGTGCGTCTAGTCCCGGTGCCTTTAGGTTCGCCCTGATTGTCTCATTTAAAACTGTTGCAGATCGTATTGCTAGGTAGAGGAAAAATGCTAAAGGTATTCCAATAATTGACCATTGAATAAGTTGTTTCCACCATAAATCCCAAAAACTCTTGGTAGAGGGGAGTATCCACGAAACAAGAGCTAAAGGAGATAAAATAACTAAAATCCAAATAGCAACATATCTAAACAAGAAAATAAACGCAAAAAGAAAAAAGGCAAAACCAATAGAAATATTTAATATTATCATTGTTGACCCTTTAGCCATTAGAGATCCTTTCGTTGATAAAGACCCAAAGGTAATTTTTACTAAATCGCTAAATATATCTCCTATATCAATACCCGTTAATATGCCAGAAACTCCTTGGCCTATTCCTGCTAGGAAAAAATGCATAACAATATTTGTAGCATCAACAATTAATCCACAGATGACAGGGGCAAAGTTTACTAGCAGAGCAACAATAACTAATTTTATAAAGGTCTTTTTGGTTCCGTACTCTCTTATTTGTAAACTAATAGCTATAGCAATGAAAACTAAAGCAACCACTAATCCTAAATTAACAAAGTTTTTAGTAATGTCTAGCCCAATTCTAATAATTTCATTCCTTGCTGGGTCAGTATAACTTAAACTCATAAAACCAGGACTAGTCACCCAATTAAGAAGAGCTCCGGTAATTTTGGCAAATAAATTTGTAAGAAGAACGGTTACGCCCATAAAAATTCCTATCTGTGATGATGGTAAAGCCGTGAGAATGCCCATGAAGCTCACATCCAGGGCAACAGTTTTTAAGGGAAATAAAAGTAAGGCAAAAACAGAACTCAACGTAATCAATATTTTTTTATTATTTGAATAAAGTTTTTTGAACATAAGACGTTTTTTAACGAGAACTTAAGACCTTGCCTCTGATTACTATAGCTGACTTTGTACAAGGGCGACAATCACGAAGAGCTTCTCGCGTATCCTGATTGGGATCGAATATAGATACACACTCCCTAATCCCATCTCCAGTTCGTTCACATTGACCAATTGGTTGGTCAAGTAGATTATTGTCGTTGACGCTAATTACTTCGCATATATTGCCTTGGAAATCATCTCCTGAAAACAGTATAACAAGATAAGAGTCGACGGGTTCGAACTTGATAGACCTGGTTCCTTTTAGAATATCATTAGCGTTATTAGACGCTGCTAGATTGCTTAAATCTAGAGTTTCATTTGATATTTTATCATATCCAGGCTCCGCACTTACTTTATAAGATGCCTGCCCAAGTGTTCCTGTTAGTCCAGGAGGACAAAGAGCGCCTTCATTGTGATTAAGGCATTGAGAGAAGGTAGCTCCTGTTTCGGCGGGAAGTACATCGCCATCAGGTTTTTTAAAAACAGTAAATGATTTAATTCTACTGAAATCTATATTGCCAATAACTCCTTCAACGCTAGTTCCGTAAACTCTACGGAATAATCTACATTTTCCTCTAAAATTATCTTTTTCGTGAAAAACTATTCCGTAACCATATTCCCAACGCTCTTCGTTTATATTAAGAGTGGCAGGATTATCATATATTCTTTCTGGTATAACAAATATGCTATGATCTTCAGGAGGACTTACATTGAGAGCAAAATTAAACACATCTACATTGCCAGAAAAATTTGCTCTGTAACAAGAACCCTTGTTTGTGTCTGCCACATTTTCATTTTCGTTATTCATTATACTTCTAAACTCATTGGCTATTTTGGTTATTTCTTCGTTTGTGCTTGTTTCGTTTTCGTGTATGGCCATATATCTTCTGATGGTCTCGCCTATGAGAGGCACTTGCTTATCGCAAAGATATATCCCTGGGGCAACTATATTACCTATAACACTTAGGGGCTGATCAGTTCCGCCTAGGTCGGTTAAATTAGGATTTATGCTGTTGAATAAAACGAAGGCACTGATGAGAATAATGGCTCCGAGGAAGGAGGCAAGCATGCTGTTCTTGGCCTCAAGAAGCTGGCCAGCGTTTCCGGCTGACATAGTGTATGTTATACCGGCACTAATCATAACATAGAGAATTATGAGACCAATGATGGCCATAGCGAAGCGGAAAAGGTATTGGACATATTGGGGGAGACCAGTGGTAGGCGTTAATGTTAAGTCATTAAAAACAGGATAAACTATTTCAAGAGCTCTTTCTTCTGCCTGAGGATCGGTTTGAGCAAAAACAGACGATATGGGAGCAACTATAATCAATAAGCAAACTATAGCGAAAAGTGACTCGGTCACTTTTCGTGGTTTTTTAGGTTTAATATAAGATGTTGAGTATTTCATTTGAACTATTGGTAATATTTTGATTAATATTTACTATTTCCCCTATATTAACACGAATATCATCCATTGGGTATGGGTTCCCTCCTGAAGGTGGGACACTTTCATACCCGGGATAAAGACCTGACAGATCAAGATCAAAATCAAAAGATGGTGTTTGAAATCCAGGAAGGTCAAATCTCTTTTGTTTGCTATAGCTTAAGTCGCCTAAAGGGATAGATGGAAGCTGGTAATTTATAGGATTAGTTAGTGGAATTTTCTTTAAATTTTCTGGCCAGGGGATATCTATTCTGTTAGCTATTTTGGCTAGTTCAGCATTCACAGTATCCATAGGAATGTTAATTTTATCTAGAAGAGCATAAGCATCTGGTATTTTAAACATACCATTTTCTACAACTGTTCGTGATAAACTTTCAGCTATAGCCTCTTCTACTTTTCTCTTAACATTATCTAGTTGTTCATGAATAGATTTTTTAATTAGGTCTTCAAGTATTTTAGCGGCTTTATCAAGCTGAGACTGAATTTGTGACTGAACGGTATTATCAAGAACGCCTTGAATTTGACTAATTCTGCTAGCCACATTTTGCTTCAAAGAACTATTAACATTTTTACAAAATTTATCAACATTTATATATTTATTATCGCACAAATCGGGTATTTCTGGAAATCTTGGCCAGAAAAAGTGATAATCGGAGAAACCAATATCTAATGGGATGCCGGAAATTCCTCCACTAACACATCCATTGGGGATAGAAACCAACGAAGAAACTAATCCTAGAAGCATATTTTCTATACTGATGTCTATGCCTGTAAAATTCAAAATAACTTCTGGTTGTGGAAGGGATATTTCAGGTATTTTCATATCCAAACTAAGCAAATCGGTTAAGTCAATTTCAGGCATTGGAATAGGGATAGACGGAAATTTAATATCATTCATTTTTATGGGTAGTGGATCAAGCTGAGGACCATCTGGAATGGCGGGCATATCAGCATAAATAGTTGGAATATCAATATCAGGAATTCTTAAAGATGGGTATTGAAAATCTACTTTCATTGAAGAAAGATCTCTTTGACAGCTATTTAGATTGCAGGGTTTTAAATCGGGAAGAATTAAATCTTCAAAAATCAGACTCGGAAGGCGAACCCTTAGAAAGGGCATAAAGTTAAAAGAAGGTAGATTGATGTCAGGAATTATTGTGTCTGGAAGTTCTATTTTTGGGAATAAGGTTGAGTTAATAGAAGGCAAAGAAGGGCAATCTAACCGAATACTATTTTGGGAATGATTAGAAACTGTTTGCGAAGCACAAGAGGCCGATGTTCCTTGGTATGTTTGAGCTCCAGGATTTTCAAATGTTCTATTAAATAAAGGAAGAAACTTGCACGATTCCGGAATGTTCATTTCCCCAGCCTTTTTTAATTCAGAGCATTTGTTTACTAAGGTGTTGAGATTGCAAGTTGGTGGTGTTGTTTCTCCTTCTGATCTAAATAACTCCTGACATTTTGCGTTAACATTAGTTATTTCATAGCATATTTCAGGAGGACGAGCACAATTGGTTCCTGTGCAAGTGGAATGTCTTTGTCGTAAAATTTGGCATTGATCAATGATTGTAAGATGAACAGCATCTTCATTAAAACATTGTTCGTATCTTTCTTGGACAGGGTTGTTATTAATATCTGTTAAGCCGGGCAATTCTTGGCATCTATCAGACAACCAAGATAATGTTTGTAAAAACCATTCCAAGTCAATATACTGATTGTTTCCAGGGGCATTTTCCTTTGTGCATTGATAAGAACTGACATCTAATAATTGGGTGCAAGAAAAGCTAGCCGGAGGAATCCCCGGAATATCTAGATAGGGAGGGTGAAAAACAATCGGATCTAAAGAGATGTCTGATAATCTGTCTGTTGGAATATCAGGAAAGGTGATATTGATATCTTGCAGATCAATATCAAAATCGCCTAAATTGGCAGTGTCTGACATCTGAATGCTATCTGGTAAATTTAATCCAACTTCGTCAATTGATATTCTTCCTAAGTCCAAATCACCTAAACGAACCCCTATTTCAAAAGCCATAGTTATTGGTTTTTGCCCTCCGCCACTTCCAAAAACGCAAGCATTAATTACGGGGATGGTATTGGTGTTGCACTGAGCTTGACAATGGTTTTTAGCTGAATAAGCCGAATTGTCCAATATATCAATATTTTTTGAAGCTGAATCAACAACATTTTCGCTAGAAGAAATTATATTGTTTAAATTAGATTCTAGTAATATTGCCTGGTCTTTATCCATTCTTTCTAGTTCTTCAGCTAAGCCAGTATCCATTTCTGTTTGAAGTAATTCTTTTAAAGAATCTATTTGCTGTGTTTTGCTTTTAATTTTTAATTTGGTTTTTTCTAAATCTTCCTTATTATTACAGGTTTCACCGAAGACACCGACATTTCCATCTCTTATACATTGAGATATAGCATTGGCACAATTACATTGGGATGTTTGATTACTTAATTCTTCGTTAAAAAATTCTAGGTCTTGAGTAGTTTGATTTAATTCGCTAATAATAAATTTTAATCTATTGGGATAGTGAGGGTAATATTCTAGCCATTGGGCAAAAGCATCCGAACTAGTGCCTGATTTTTCTAGCAATGGAACAAGGATATTAATTAAAACCGCTAGAATTAAAACTCCTGCTATAATATATCTCTTTTTTTGATTAAATAGTTTTATCATTTTAATAATCGCTTGTTTCACAATCGTATAATTCTCCAATATCTATATGGAGGTGAGTTATTTTATCTAAGACATATGCTTCGGGAGCACATTTTTTAGCCGTGTTTATTATTTCATCTATATATTTTTTCTGAAGCTCAGAAGACATATCAAAGTCCACAGCATAAGATTCTTCTGTATCTCGACAAAAGGTGCCTCCATAATGAGCCGAAACTCTCATTTTGTTTTGTTCTATTCCATAGGTGTGAGAGCACTCTTCCTGATTTTTAGGGCTGATGCCCCATTCACATGTTCCGTTATATAGTTTTTCATCAGAAATAGAAGATATTAATCCTATTATTTCCTCTGTTTCTTCTTCTGCTTCTTGATATTTGTCTAGCCCTTGACGCATACAGGAAAGAAGCTGTTTGAGTGGTTTGGAAGCGTCATTGTCATACTGGTTGTAATTTCGGACACCACTAGTGCAATCAAATCCTTTGGGACAGCCGTCTTCTGAGGGTAGTATAGAATGTTCTTTAAGGGGAACGATATACAGAGGGTTGGAATCAGATGAGATTGGCAACGGAGGAGTATTTGCCGGAGAGCAACAATAAACATCTCTTGGATTGCAACTAGTCATAACTGTTCCGCTAGGACCATAATTACCCTTGGCACTTTCACAGCTTAATAGAGTAAATTCTGGATTATTAATACTAGGATCAAAGCAAAGGCGGACAGCGGTATCAAGGTTGTGAAGATTATAGGGGTTTTTGGGCTCTTCTGCGTGGTATAGTACCTTTGGAAATATCTTCTTTATTTCTTCAATAACTCCAGTATCAATTTCAAGAATTTTATCTTCTGTCTCTTTAATTTCTTCTGATTTTTTGGTGATTTCTTCTACGGGGCAGGCTTCTCCGTTGCATCCTTGAACGGATTGAAGACATTTTGATTTGCAGAAAACAGCCATTGGGCCACATGGAATTATAGTACAGCATCTATACCATGGATTAGGTATGCAAGCACAAGAAGGTTCGCAATAAGTCCGATTGCATTGCGACACAAGCTCGGTCATCTCCTGAACTTGTTGAGCCATTTTTTCAGTTAAGCGAGATAATTCCTCTAATTTGAAAATAGCAATAATTGCCAATTCTCTAAGATTGTCCATTGTTTCTCCTGTTGGTATTCTAGTGTGGCAACTAATCAACTGAACTTCATATGGATCAGCTGTCATCTCTGGGAGAACGGGTTCTTCAGAAAGCTCCTTTATTTTCTGGGGGATATATGGAGCGTCATAAATAGTTCCTCCCACGGAGCAATAAAAAGTCAAGGCTTCATCTCCCGATTCTTCATAGCCGGATATTTTAATAACTTGATTTCCTAATGCCTCAAAATCTTTTTTAGCCAATAGAAGATCATTAAGTGTCATAAATTCTTGATTTTGGGTTCGACAAGAAATAACTTCTCCTTCTATTTCTTGAAACTTCCCCAACTCTTTTCTCAATAATTCTTTATGCTCAGAAATTTTCTCTTTATACTTTGAAAGGGTTTTAATTTTCCCTTTGTCTATTTCTAGAACCTTTTCTATTCTTTCTCTGGCTGTTGGGTTGTCATCATCATTCTCGCAAGGATCTCCCGAACAGCCGATAGGCATAGAGCCCGTTTCGGGTTTTGTGCAAAGAGCTTTGGTGTTTTCGCATCGGCATTCATCGGTGATCGTTTTTAGGTATTTGTTTAAATCAGAAATTCTGTTAAGCTTATCGTTTTCTAAATTAGAATCGTCTACATCTATTTCTTGTTTGAGAAAACCTTCAAATTCCGTGATAAGAGTTTCTAATTCTTCTGTTCTTTTTTTCTCCCAAACACTGCCGTCTCTCAATGCTTTTTTTAGTGGCAATTCGGCCACAATCCATGTAAGAACTTCTCTGTCTGGAGCAGTATAGGTCTTGATGTCGTCTAGATCAATCGGAGTTAATGGACCAAAATCAAAAATTAATAATTGGGGGTTAATATTAACCAAGATTAAATATGAAGAAAAAAGAATAATTATTCCCAGAGCAGCACCGGTTAGCTGATCTTTAGCCGCTTTCAATTTAGATGGATCGGCTCCTGACATTATATATAGAACACCTCCATAAACCAAAGAACCGAAAGCTAAAAGACCTGAAATAGCAATAGCAAAGTTGAATATATATTTTACATAAGAAGGCAATCCATCTTGAACTGTTTGTGGCGCCTCGCCCATAATGCTTGGATAGTCAACCTCCAAATCTTGGGCTAAGACGAGAGAATAGATAGAAACAGAAAACAAAAAAACCGTAAAAGAAATTAAGAAAAGTTTTTTAGTTTTCCACAGCATTGAATAATTATACCATCACCACTTGTCTCGTGCAACACTGAAATTAAATTTAGCCAGTCCTCCACAGATAGAGTTTCGGCGCGTTGAGTTGGCTTAATCCTCTTGCTTAAAAGCAAGGAAAGTCTTTTTGAAATTGCTTTATTGTGTATTTCATATATGTTAAAATATAATTGTGAGAATGGGCGGGTAGTGAAACGGCATCACAAGTAACTTATACCTATTTATTGTGGGTTCGAATCCCATCCCGTCCACACTCACCTTTGACTTTTGCACTATTGACAAAGTTTCTTGTATGGTATAATAAGGGTAGTAGGTATAAGTTCGATGCTTTCGAACTCACAAAATATATAACATTTAAAGTTCTTCTTTGTGTTATATGTTGGTTGGCCATTAGCCCCTTCGGGGGCTTTTGGTTTTTGTCAGAAAAACTACCGAAGTCAGAGCCCGCCTTTTTTTGTTAGATTTAGCCAGTTCTCCACAGATAGAGTTTCGGCGCGTTGAGTTGGCTTAATCCTCTTGCTTAAAAGCAAGGAACCGAGTTCCTTTTTGTCTATATCTAATTTCTTTGATAAATTATTGATAAGTTGTTTTCTTGGTTGAGAGAATCCGGCTTTAACAATTTTGAAAAACTTATCGGGATTGATGTCGTGTTTCTTCTTAGGAGTTATTTGAATAATAGCACTATCAACTTTTGGAACGGGCTTGAAAGATCTTTTAGATATATATGAAAGAACTTTTGCTTCTGCATAAAACTGGACAGAAACAGCTAAGATGCTCATTCTGGGTGGTTTGGCACATATTCTTTGAGCAACCTCTTTTTGAACTATTAAAGTCATTTCTTTTGGAGGATTCTCTATTTCTAAAAACTTTCTAATAACAGGCGCTGTTATATAGAAAGGCAGGTTCGCTACTATTTTGTATTCATGATTCTTGATTCCTAATTCATGATTCTTTAATATATCTCCGTGTATAATCTTTATGTTTTCATAATTCTTAAATTCCTGCTCCAAGAATTTGACTAATCGCTCATCTTTTTCCACAGCAATAACCTTTTTAACTCTTTTAACTAATTCTTTCGTCAAGGCCCCTTTGCCTGGTCCAATCTCTAAGACAATATCTGTCTTAAGGAGCTTAGCTCCATTAATAACATTAGAGATAGCCCTTTTGTTAATTAAGAAATTTTGGCCGAAATGTTTTATTGGTTTTATTTGCATTATTCAATAATAACAGATAAAAGTGACTCGGTCACTTGTGGAAAAGGGGGTTGACTGGATATTTTCGAAAAGGTAGTATAAATAAAATGAGTGATAAGATAAGTTCTTATTTAAGTAAATCATTAATCGTTTTAGCCGTTTTAATCTTCGGCTTCTTTATTTTCAGCTCAAATTCGGTGTTAAGATCTCTTGAAGATTTTTCTCTTTTAGCTTCAGCTGTAGATTCGGGTCAGGAATTATTTGTCGCAGGATCTAGTAATATTGCTAGAGAGTCCCCTAATATGAATTTTGTTCAAAATAATAGCTTAGTTGCCGTCGCTCCTCCAATGACGATTGATGTTAATACTTTGGGAAGCATGATCGGTGGTATTGAAGAAGATGATGGTACTCGGAAAGAAATTCTTGAATATATTGTTGAGCCAGATGACACTCTTTCAACAATTGCCGACAAGTTTGATATTTCTTTAAGTACAATTTTAATAGCTAATGATCTCGGGTCTAAGTCAACTATCAAACCAGGTCAAAAACTTATTATTCTTCCAGTAACGGGTGTTATTTATCATGTTAAAAATGGAGATACATTGGGTGATATTGCTAAGACATATAAAGGAAAAACAACGGAAATAATTACTGTTAATAATCTTTCTGGCGAGGGTAACATATTTGTCGGAGATATTTTAGTTATTCCTAATGGGAAAATACAGGTTTCTGGGTCAAGTGCTTACACTGCTAATATCCCAGTTGGCTCAAGTTATTTTATTGCTCCTTTAGCCAAATATACAATTACCCAAGGACTTCATTGGTATAATGCTATTGATTTTGCTGCTCCTTGCGGAACGCCAATATATGCTGCCGCTGCTGGAGTAATTCAGAGAGTGGAATATGGATGGAATGGGGGGGCCGGAAATTATCTTAGAATTTTACATCCCAACGGTGTCGTTACAATGTATGGACATGTTCAGAAGAGTTTAGTTGTTCCAGGACAAAATGTTTCTCAAGGAGAAAGAATTGCTTTAGTCGGCGGAAAACCAGGAACAACTGGTGCTGGAATATCAACTGGATGTCATGTTCATTTTGATGTCCGTGGAGCTCGCAACCCCTTTCAATAATATATGAAAAAAGCTTTATTCTTATTTTTAGTCAGTATGCTTTTCTTTCCGGCTTTCGCCATGGCCAAACCTTTAGTTCCTTGCAGTTTGACTGGTGATGGCGATCTGCCAGCTTGTACGTTTTGTCATCTTTTTGTAATGTTTGGGAATATTACAGATTTTTTGTTTAAAGAAATAATTCCAATTTTAGCTGGTTTAATGATAGCCATTGGCGGAGTATATTATCTTATTAGTCGGGGTGATCCTGAAAAACTGGCTAGTGCTAAGAAGATATTTTCGTCGGTTGCCATAGGCCTCTTGATAGCTTATAGTGCTTGGTTAATTGTTAATATGTTCTTTTTGGTAATTGGAATATCAGACTGGGAAGGTTTTCGTAATGGTTGGTGGAAAATTAATTGCCCTACGAGTCAAACACAATCATCAACGCCTACCTATGATGAGATTGACAAATTAATGAAAGAAAACGAGAACATATTTAAAGTAAAACATTAAAATGCCCCTATAACTCAATTGGTAGAGTAACGGCCTCTTAAGCCGGTTGTTCCAGGTTCAAGTCCTGGTGGGGGCACAAATATATCAAAACATTATTTAGAGAATCAGGCTTGTTTTTTTTGGAGAGATATGATATGCTTAAAAAACATGTTAAAGACAGAAGAAAAATTAAAGATAATTAAAGAGCATAAAATAAATGATGCTGATACTGGATCTGACGATGTTCAGATTGTTTTGCTTTCAGAAGAAATTAAAGAATTACTTTCTCACTTAAGGAAGCATCCTAAAGATCTTCATTCTAAAAAAGGTCTTTTAAAAATGGTTTCCCAAAGAAGAAAACTTTTAAAACATTTAAAAAAGGAAGACGAAAAAAGATATAATAAGATCGTTAAAGCCGTAGGGCTTAAACGATAGAATCAAGAATTATGAATCAAGAATCAAGAATCAAGAATCAAGAATCAAGAATCATGAATTCGACGACGTCGTTCATAATTCATTATTCATAATTCATTATTCAAATTTATGGTTATAAAACATATTGGACAACGCGTAGGAGTATTAATAGATGTTCAAAACCTATATCACTCAGCCAAAAATTTATATAACGCCAGAGTTAATTTCAAAGAGATTTTAAAAACATCAATAGACGAGAGAAGTTTAATCAGGGTTTTTGCTTATGTTATAAGCACAAAAACGGGAGAAGAAAAACCCTTTTTTGAAGCTCTAACAAGACTAGGTATTGAAACAAGAGTTAAGGAATTACAGGAGTTTTATGGAGGAGCAAAGAAAGCTGATTGGGATGTTGGATTAGTTATAGATGCTATTAGAATCGCTCCTAGCGTTGATACATTGGTAATAGTTTCCGGAGACGGAGATTTTATTTCTTTAGTAGAATATTTAAAAAATCAAGGGAAAAGAGTAGAAGTAGTTGCTTTCGGAAAATCAGCCTCTTCTAAGTTAAGAGAAATAGCCGACGAGTTTATTGACTTGGGTTCAACTCCCAAAAAATATTTATTAAAAAAATGAGTAAAGAAAAATTTAATTTAAAACTAGACGGAAAAGATATTGAAATTGAAACTAATAGCTTAGCCGAACAAGCCAACGGAAGTGCTTTGGTTCGTTGCGGAGACACAATGGTTTTAGCAACAGCTGTAATGGATAGACAAGATCGAGAAGATCGTGGGTTTTTTCCTTTGACAGTGGAATATCAAGAAAGATATTATGCTGCTGGAAAAATTGGTGGTGGGCGCTTCATGAAAAGAGAGGCCAGGCCTTCTGATGAAGCAACTTTAAACGCTAGGATAATAGATAGGTCTATTAGACCAAGATTTCCTAAAGAGTTGACTAAAGAGATTCAGGTAATTATAACCGTTTTATCTTGGGACGGGGAAAACGATCCAGATGTTTTGAGCTTAATAGCTGCCTCTACTGCCCTATCAATTTCTAACATACCATGGAATGGTCCTTTGGGGGCCATTAGAGTTTGTCGTAAAGACAACCAGCTTATTCTAAATCCTAGCTATGAAGAACGCAAAGAAAATGATATAGATATAATGTTTGTCGGACTTTATGAAAAAAAAGAGCTTGTTATTAATATGATCGAGGGTGGTTGTAAAGAGGTGGACGAAAAATCAATAATGGATGCTTACGATTTCGGCGAAAAACATATTAAAAAACTGCTTGATTTTCAAAAAGAAATCCAAGATAAAATCGGAGAAGAAAAATATGTTTTAGAGCCAGCTAAAAAAGACATTGAATTAGAAAAAGAAATAAATGATTTTTTGGGAGACAAATACGAAAAAGCATTCTTTCAAAAAGATAAAGCAAAAAAATCAAAAGATATTGAGAGTTTAACAAAAGAACTTGGTTCTTTTCTTGACGAAAAATATCTCGAAGATGATAAAAAGAAATATGCTTTCAACTTTTTAGACAAAGAAGGAGATAGATTGGTTCATGAAGGAGTGTTAAAAGAAAACAAAAGAGTTGATGGGAGAAGGTTAGACGAAGTTAGAAAGATTACTGCCGATGTGTCTATTCTTCCAAGAACTCACGGAACAGGATTATTCTCAAGAGGTTTAACTAAATCATTATCAATACTAACTTTAGGATCTCCTGGAGATCAACAGTTAATTGACGGAATGGAAATAAACGGAGATAAAAGGTTTATGCATCATTACAACTTCCCTCCTTATTCTGTTGGAGAAACTGGTTTTATGAGGGGTCCTGGAAGAAGAGAAATCGGTCACGGATTGTTAGCCGAAAAAGCATTGACGCCACTTATTCCTAGTTCAGAAGAATATCCTTATACTATTAGAATTGTATCTGAAATTCTTTCTTCAAACGGTTCTAGTTCTATGGCATCTACTTCTAGTTCTGCTTTAGCTTTGATGGATGCCGGAGTTCCAATTAAAAGATTAGTAACGGGAGTGGCTATGGGGTTAATCAAAAATGATAAGGAGTATAAGATACTAACTGATATTCAGGGACCAGAAGATCATCACGGTGATATGGATTTTAAAGTAGCTGGAACGCGTGAAGGAATTACAGCTATTCAAATGGATGTAAAAATAGAAGGAATAACCAGAGCCATTATGGAAAAAACATTAAAGATGGCTGAAAAGGCACGTTATTCAATATTAGATGTTATGGAAAAAACCATTTCTAAGCCAGCTGAACCTTCTAAGTATGCACCTCGCATTATAACTATTACAATAAATCCAAGCAAAATTGGTGAAATAATAGGTCCTGGTGGAAAAGTTATTAACAAGATTATTGATGAGACAGGAGCTCAAATAGATATTGAGGATTCAGGTCAAGTTTTTGTTACTTCTGATAATAAAGAATCAGCTGAGAAAGCCGTTAATTGGATTAAGAGTATTGTTGAAGAAGCTGAAATAGGAAAAATATATGAAGGAGAAGTAAAAAAAATTATGGAGTTTGGTGCTTTTGTTGAAGTTCTTCCCGGTAAAGATGGTCTAATTCATATTTCTAAATTATCTGATAAAAGAGTAGAAAAAGTTGAAGACATCGTTAAGGAAGGAGAGATTGTCTCAGTCAAAGTTCTCTCCATAGACGCCCAAGGAAAAATAAGCCTTCAACTTGTTAAAAAATAAAATCGCAAAAACTGCCCGAGGCCCGTCCTCGGGCAGTTTTTGATTCTCCTTGATTTTACGCTCAATTGATTTATTTTTTGAAACCATGAAAGACTATAAAATTTTAGCGTTAGATGAAACAGGCAAAGCTAGCTTTGATCATCCGTCTAAGAACTTTGTTTTATCGGGTTTTATTTTACCAGAAAAGTTAAAACCGAAACTGGATAAATCAATTCGTAAATTAAAGAAAAAATATTTTGCTGACGAGGAAATAGTATTTCATTGTAGAGATATGTTACGGAAGAAAGGTTCTTTTGCGATCTTGCGTACAGATTCAGCCAAAGAATTAAAATTCTGGTCGGAATTTATTTCCATTCTGAACGCAAAATTTTTATCATTAGCTTTTGTTATTGCTGATAAAAATAAAGCTAAAAAAATAGGATGGAATGATATCGCTATATTAAGACGATCTTATAGTAAAATGTTAGAAGAGTTTACAAAAAAACACTTAATTAAAAATAATGGGAAAATTGTAGCAGAATCAGATCCTTATCAAGATAGGTACTTAATAGAAGCACATAATAGATTGCAATCAATAGGTGTACCATCGGAAGGCATTACGGGTTCGGACTATAGAAATAAAATTACATCTTTAAGCTTGGTGAATAAATTAAATTTAGATGTAGATGTTCAAATGGCAGATAGTTTAGCGATAATGGCAGATATGGTTTATGGAATGAAAATTGGCATAAAGAAAAAACCTACGAGAGTACAAGTCATAATGAAGAGACTCATAAATAGAAAAATGACTGACAAAGATAATCCAGGAATTTTTGAAATACTCGTTTAAATCTAAACAAAAAAGCCGACCATGGCTAACCGCACATATATCGACTCTTCATATTTCTATTATAGCCGTTTTCAACAAAGGATGTCAACCCTCCCCAATGCTGTTAAGGAAGGAGAGATTGTTTCAGTAAAAGTTCTCTCTATAGATGCCCAAGGAAAAATAAGCCTTCAACTTGTTAAAAAATAAAAACTTGACAAAAACCTAATAATATTTCAGAACTCGCCCTGGGCGAGTTTTGTTTTATGTTCGTCGTCGGAGGTCCGTACCTCGGATAGCAATCCGAGCTCGGACATCTACGCAACTCTTCCGTCGTTTCTCAAGGAGCAATTTTAGTGTTTTAGATGATTTAATAGTAATAGGAGGCTAACCTACAATGGTTCTGGATGTTCTAGAATAAGTACATAAGTTGTACATATTATGAAACATGAATAAACATTAAATGTGCGAAGCAAATGTGCAAAGCTAAGCTTTGAACATTTTATTTTTTTATTTGCTATTTATTTTATTTTTTTTATTATGTTATAATGTTATAATAGATTAAATCAACTTTTAATTTTTAAATTTATGGATCAAGAAATAGACAATAGTATTCGTACTATGAAAAAAGACATTCAACGTCTTCAAGGGAAAGACGGTGTTACGACACCTTCTCCAGAGCAAGAAGAAAGAGAAAAAAAGGATAGGCAAAGATTGGAAATAGAAGAAAAAATTAAAGAGAGAGAAGAAAGAAAAATCAAACAAGAAGAAGAGCAATTGCTGAGAGATAGAAAAGCAAAAAGATTGAGAGAGGTTATAATGGAAAAAGAAAGAGAGCTGGAAAAAGAACGAAACGCAGAAGAAAAAATAAAAAAAGAAATACAGGAAGAATTAAAAGTGTCTGGGGTGAAGAAAAAACCAGAAGATGGTCTTGACTCTAGGGTTGGCGGAGTATTGTCTAGATTCAGGCCTAGAGCAGAGCAAAAGATTGAGCCGATACCTGTGCCAAGACCTATTCCAATACCAAGACCAGTGCCAATACCAAAACCCGAGCCAGTTCCTGTTAAAGAATTAACAAAAGAGGAATTTCTCTTAAAAGAAAAAGAAGAAATCGAGAAAGAAAAAATAGTGGTAGGAAAAGAGCTTAGAGAATTTCTAGGTACAGAATATCCACTAGAAGCTAAAAGGAATCAAATCCTTGCTGAATTAGAGCGAGTCAAAAAGGGTTTTCTTTCTATTGCCGACAAGGAGAAAAAGATTGAAAATATACAACAAGATCTTGAACGGAAAGAAATGAGTGCTAGTGTAGCCAAAGAAAGAAAGAAAATAGAAAAAGAAAGATGGAGCATAGAAGAAAAAAGAAGAGAGCTTGAAAAGCAGAGATGGCCATGGGATGAAAAAATTAAAACATTAGATGTTGAATTACAGGAAATTGAAAATCAATTGATTGGTTTAAATTCTAAGAGATTAATGTTAGAAAGCAAACAGGGAGAAATTGTTAAAAAGGAGAACGAAATTGAACTGAAATTAGAAAAAATAGAACTAGAAGTAAGATTGGAGGATATAGCGGATCTTAAATATTCTCTTGAAAATGGAGCTGTTGAGATAGAAAAAGAAAAAGAGGAAATTAGCAATCAGTTAAAAATCGTCATGGGGAAGGAGAATGAGATAGAAAAAGAAAAAGAGCGGATTGAACAAGAAGAAGCATCGGTTCAAGACCTAAACAAGAAAAGGGAGCTAGAAAAAGAAAGATGGAATATAGAAGAAAAAAGAAGAGATATTGAAAAAAAGAGATGGGTTTTGGATGAAAGAATCGACGAAGCAAAGAATAAATTAGAAAAAATAGAAAGTAGATTCGAAGATCTTCTTAAAAAAGAAGAAGGTACGGTTATCAAATTAGATGAGATAAATAGAAAGCTGATAGGAGAACCGATTAAACCGATTAAACGGATTATTGTGGAAAAACCTATAGAGAGGTCTGTGGAGAAAATAGAGCCGGTTGGGAAAGCACCTGTTAAATCGGTAGAACTTGTTGAAGAACCCGAAGAATTAATTTCATCTTCATTCCCTGCAGACAGAGAATTGAGTTTAAAAAGAGCTAGAGAGCGCATAGAAGCACTCAAAAGAGCTGAAGTCGCAGCGGGTGAGGATGGGAAAGAAGTGGAAAAGAAAAAAGAAGAAGAAACGAGAACCCCAACAGATGAAAAAAGGGATATAGAAATAAAAGTGAAAGAAAAAGAAATCGAACAAAAAGAAATCAGAATTGATTTGGAGGAAAAAGAAAAAAGAAGAAAAGAACTATTAGGAAGATTACAGTCGCCCTTAGCTGTTCAGCAAAGAAGGTCTATCCCTATAAAACCAGCTGAGTTCGTTAAGTCGCTTCCTAAAAAACCAACTGGGAAACAAAAAATATGGCTTAGGATAATAATTGTTGTTTTTGTAATAATTTTACTTACAGCAATTCTTACATTTTGGTATTGGTATCTTAAGGTGAGAAATCAAACTATTATAGAGTCAGAGCAACCGGCAGTAGAAGAAGAAAAAATTATTGAGGAAG
Organism: uncultured Candidatus Saccharibacteria bacterium; assembly: GCA_964557155.1. Lineage (GTDB taxonomy): Bacteria > Patescibacteriota > Minisyncoccia > Minisyncoccales > GWA2-38-27 > JAHJSY01. Next base: position 22,944 of record CAZKZC010000001.1, read on the forward strand.
AAGTCGTAGAAGAAGCTTCCAAAGAAATAATTATGGTCATTGTCTCGACAGGTTGGTTGGAAGCAAGAGAAGAACCAGATGTTGAATCTCCAGCGTTAAGAAGGATATTTAAAGATGAGAGCTATCAATTTTTAGAAGAGTTAAACGGATGGTATAAGATACAATTGGAGGAAAATTTAGAGGGTTGGGTACCAGCCGATTATGTTAATAAAATAATTAACGAAATATGAACAAAAAACTACAGCAAGAATTAAAGGAAAAATTAGAAAAACAGAAGGTCTCTCTAGAAGTGGAACTTGGAAAATTTGCCAGAAAAGATAAAAAGCTTGATGGAGATTGGGATACTAAATTTCCCGAAGCAAATGGATCTTCGGGAAGCTCGGCTTTAGAGGATGCTGCCGATCAAGTAACAGAGTATGCCAATTTATTACCGGTAGAACATAATATGGAACTTCGGCTTCAAGATATAAACAAAGCATTGACTAAGATTAAAAAAGATAAATATGGTAAGTGTGAAAAATGCAATAAAGCTATTCCTGAAGAGCGTTTAAAGATATATCCTGAAGCCACAACTTGTAGTAAGTGTTAAAAAAGAAGGCAATGATCGCATCATTGCCTTTTTTGAATGGAGCCAGTGGGATTTGAACCCACGACCTCTCCGAAGCCATCGGAGCACTCTACCAGCCTGAGCTATGGCCCCTTTTTTGAGCGCCTGGCAGGACTCGAACCTGCAACCTTTAGGGCCGAAACCTAACACTCTATCCAATTGAGCTACAGGCGCATTTCATTATGATTTTACCAGAAAAATTGAAATAAATCAACTTTTAAGATAAGATGAAGATAATGGATATACCCAAAAAAATAGAAGGTATTTTAAAGAAGCTGGAGAAAAATGGATATAAGGCCTATCTTGTAGGAGGCTGTGTTCGGGATTTATTAATGGACATTGAACCGAAGGATTGGGATATAACAACAGATGCTTCTCCAGAAGAGATTCAAAAGATTTTCCCCGATAATTTTATGAACAATAAATTTGGCACAGTAACTGTTCTGGGCAGTGTTGAAATTACTCCTTTTAGAATAGAGACCAAATATACAGACAAGAGACATCCAGACAAAGTTGAATGGGCCAAGACCATTGAAGAAGATCTTTCCAGACGCGATTTCACTATAAACTCAATCGCACTGGAATTTCCCAAAATTGTTGATCTTTACAAGGGACAAGAAGATTTAAAGAAAAGAATTGTTAGGGCGGTTGGTAAGGCCGAAGATAGGTTTGCCGAAGATGCTTTGAGAATGATGAGGGCAGTTAGATTTGCCAGTGTTTTAGATTTTACAATAGATAAAAAAACAGCCGATGCTATAAAGAAGAATGCACCATGGATGAAAGCTATTTCTAAAGAAAGAATAAGAGATGAATTGTTAAAAATCATTATGTCAGACAATGCTTCTGATGGCATAGAAATGTTAAGAGAGCTTGGCTTGCTGAAATATATTATTCCCGAGCTAGAAGATGGCTATAGGGTGGCCCAGTCAAAGCACCACACATATGATGTTTATAAGCACTCAATTCTTTCTCTAAAATATGCCGCTCAAAAGAAGTTTAGCAAAGATGTCAGAATAGCCTCTTTGCTTCACGATATTGGTAAGCCAAAATCTAAAAGAGGGTCTGGTGAAAATGCTACCTTCTATGGACATGAAGTTGTTGGAGCCAAGATGGTCAGGCAGATATTAAATCATTTGAGGTTCTCTAAAAAAGAGATAGAAAAAATTACTAAATTGATTAGATATCATTTGTTTTATTATAATGTTGATGAAGTTACCGAGGCATCGGTTAGAAAGTTAGTTCGTAAGGTGGGTCCAGAAAGCATAGAAGAATTGTTGCAAGTAAGAATGGCTGATAGAATTGGCTCAGGCGTTCCTAAAGCAGAACCATACAAGCTTCGCCATATGAAATATATTATTGAGAAAGCAGCCAAAGATCCTATTTCGGTAAAGATGTTAAAAGTAGATGGTGGAGATATAATGAAGATATTAAAGATTAAACCAAGCGTTAAGATTGGGCGGGTTTTAGATGTGTTATTGGGCTATGTTTTAGTTGACCCCAAGAATAATAAAAAAGCATATTTAGAAAGAGAAATTAAAAAACTAGGCAAGCTTTCGGATAAAGAGCTTGACTTCTTGTCTAAAAGTTCGCGTAAAGAACGAGAAGAGGTTATAATGAAAGAAGATAAAATGACTAAACAAAAGTACTGGGTTACTTGAAAAAAATATAAGACTATGGTATAATAGCACATAAAATTAAATAAACAAAAAAGACGACCGAATTAGCTCACTTAAGGGGCGAGACTAAACATTAGGTCATCTAATTGTGTCATGACATATAAATCTTATCAAGGACACGGATTAATGTCAAGAGATGTACACTGGGGAAAACTTGGTATGCACTCTTTCATTTCTCTGATCTTCTCTCTTTCATTTTTGATTCCAATGAAACTGTTTCTTTGGTTTTTTTTACATCCAGAGGTAAAATCAGAAATAAATGTTAAGAAGCTTAACGGGCCTTTAATAATTGCCTGTAATCATACTTCCTGGGCAGATCCATTTTTAATAGGATATAAATTACCTTTAGATTCTAAAATATTCCCTATCCATTTTGCTATCTTGAATAAAATTTATCATTTCCCCTTTGTCTTTCCTCTTCTTTGGCTTCTTGGAACATTTCCCGTAAAAAGAAGAATAGGATTAGATGAATCATTAAAAGTCCCTGTAAATATTTTAAACAGAGGAGGAGTTGTTGGAATTTTCCCTGAAGGAAAAAGACAATGGAAAGGAGGGCCAGGGAAGCCCAAAAGAGGAGTTGCTTATTTAGCTTTTAAAACTGGAACCCAGATATTGCCGATTAGAATTATAACGCCAGTTATAAAAATGACCGCTTTCGGAGTTTTATCAAGAAGATATAGGTTGAAGGTAAAAATAGGCAAGCCATTCTATTTGCCTTCTAAAACAATTAAAGAAGTTGAGGACTACAATCAACCAGCTAATTACGTTATAAACCGCATTCGCCAGCTCTAGCTATTGACTTTGTTTTAGTTATAGTATATAATCATAAATAGTACTCGGAAAGACCATTTTCATTTCCCGACACAATGTGTCAGGAAGCACAAGGGGTTCTGTTTTTCAACTCGGAAACAGAACCTTTTTTCTTTTATTCTAAAATGCTAGAATAGAAGAATATGAAGAAAGTAAATCTGCAGAAGTCCGACTTCGGCAAAAAAAATATATGAAGAAAATAATTTTTTTATCGGTAGTTGTCGTTTTGGGACTTATTATAGTTTTGTTTGTTATTTCTAATATAAAAGATTTGAGCAAAACAGATAATAATATAGATTATAATATGGATGACGAAAAACCAGTTAATGATATTCTAGAAACTCCAACTTCTCTTGAGCAAGATGAAATTTAATATTAAAAATCCTGGGAAGAGTTCTGTTGGTATTGGAAGAGATATGGGCTATATTCTCCAAAAAGAGACTTCAAGTGGTGAGGTCTCTTTTGTTCGTCTTTTGGAAAGAAGTGGCTATCCAAGATTCCATCTATATGTTAAACTAGATGGAGATAATTTAATATTTGATTTGCATCTTGATCAAAAAAGACCTGTTTATAGAACGGCTCATGATCATGCTGCCGAATATGACGGAGCTCTCGTAGAAAACGAGGCTCAAAGAATAAATGGAATTTTTAGATGATATAAAAATAGTTTGGAGATATATGAGAAAGTATAAGAAAGCAGTCATTGGGACTGCAGTTTTGGCTGTGATTTTTGCTGTGTTTGAGGCATTCATCCCATATATTTATGGTCGTTTAGTAGATATTATTTCTGACAAGACAGCTTCTTCTCTTGTCTTGTTTTTACTTGGAATTTGGGTCTTAACAAGTTTTTTAGCAGCCGTGTTCAGGAATATAGTTTCTAAAACAGGAGAATATATGGGGGCAGATATTTTAAGTGACTTTATTCACGATCATATGTCTCATGTTATGAATTTGCCATTAACCTTCCATCGTGAAAAAAAGGTTGGTGAAATTGTTTCTAGAATAATAAGAGCCGGTGATCACATGAAAGAACTTATCGGAACTACTTTGTTTTGGGTAGCTCCAAGATTTTTAACTGTTTTAATTGGCGTGATCGTAATGTTCTTTATAAATTGGCAATTAGCGTTAGGGTCTATTATTGTTTTTGTTTTGTCGGCAGGGATAGTTTTGATGGGAGCTCCATCACTTGTAACAGGTCAAAAAGAATTAAACAAAAGCTTAGACAAATCGGCCGGTGTCTTAAATGATTCTTTTCTTAATATTCAAGCTATAAAATCATCAGCGGCCGAAGAATTTCAAAAATCAAAAATAAAAGAGATATATGGAGAAGAAGTAAATCCTAAGGTTAAAAACGTTGTTAAGATATATGAAAACATACATCTCTTCCAAGAAATTATTTTTTCTTTGGGATTCGTTGTTGTCTTCGGCTATGCAGTTTTACTAATGGGGAGAGGCGTTATCTCTCAGGGAGTATTGGTGATGTTTTTAGGCTATTTAACTCTAACAAGAATGCCTTTAACGGTTCTTTTGTGGCAATGGCTTGGTATTCAAAGAGGGTTAACAGCAATTAAAAGAGCTAATGAATTTCTAGATATAGAAACAGAAGTTCATAATGAGAACGGTAAGATTATGAAGGATGTTAAAGCGAAGGTAGAATATAGAAATGTTGGCTTTGGTTATAGCAGGAAAAGACCTGTTTTAGATCATATTAGTTTTACCGCCCTACCGGGTGAAAAGATTGCCTTGGTTGGCGGAAGCGGAGAAGGAAAAACAACAACCATAGATTTATTGTCTCTTTATTTTAATCCAGACAAAGGGGAGATATTGATAGATGATGTTGATATTAGAGAATTAAATATGAATTTTTTGAGAAGCATTATTGCTTATGTGCCTCAAGAAATAATGTTGTTTAACGATACGATTAAAAACAATATATTGTACGGTAAGCCAGAGGCAACAAAAAAAGAAATAATAGACGCAACTAAAGCAGCTAATATTTACAATTTCATAGAATCATTACCAGAGAAGTATGATACTTTGGTGGGAGAAAGAGGAGTTAAGCTCTCTACTGGTCAGAAGCAAAGATTGGCTATTGCTAGAGCTATTATTCGTAATCCTAAAATACTGGTTTTAGATGAGGCAACATCTTCCTTGGACGTTCAATCAGAAAAGTTAATTCAGGAAGCCTTAGAAAGATTGGTGGAGAATAAAACAACATTTATTATTGCTCATCGCTTAAGTACGGTTAGAAAAGCTAATAAGATTTTAGTTTTGGAGAAGGGCAGGATAATTGAACAAGGCACCCACGATGAATTAATAAAAAAACAAGGAGCTTATTCCAAGTTTTACAATCTTCAATTTTCCAAACAAAAATAAATTAATAAATAAATATTATGAATTTTGAAGAATATCAAAAATTAGTTAAAAAAACAGCTATTTATCCTGAGATAGGTAGGGGCTATGTTTACCCAACCTTGGGGCTAGTTGGCGAAGCCGGAGAAATAGCCGAAAAAGTTAAAAAGATCTTTAGAGACAACGATGGTGTTCTTGATGAAGAAAGAAAACAAATGTTAAAAAAGGAACTAGGTGATGTTCTTTGGTATTTGGCTCAACTTTCTACAGAATTAGGAATATCTTTTGATGAAGTAGCTTCCTATAATATAGAAAAATTAGCATCAAGACAGCAGAGAGGCACTCTTCACGGAGACGGCGATAACAGATAAAAAAAGAAACTGCCTTTTAGGGGGCAGTTTTTGATTTTTTCTTTCTCATTTTCAATCTTTTGTTCTTTGGATTAAAAAGAAAAGTTTTATTCGTTATTTTTCCGTGATGTCCTTGCTTTCCCCAGATCTCAAATTTTAAATTAAAATCTGCCCTACTTGCACATAGGGATGTTACGAATTCAAGAGAACACTCCCATAAGTTCCCTTTTTTGTTAAAAAAATCTCCTGATTTTTCTGGTAATTGTGTAGCAACTACTTCATTCGTATGACTATCTAGCGGTTGCACGTACCAAAAATACTCTTTTTTCACTGTTTTCATTTTTTCTCCTTATATATAGTTCAAAGAACGAAACAAATTAATCTTAAACTAAACACGTCAAAAGTCAACCCGTTGAAAGAGCTTGCAAAATTATAAGTTTTATGGTATAATTAGCATAATGATATTAGAATATATTATGTATAAAAGAAATAAAGTAAGGCCTAGCTTTAATGAAACTAGGAGGGTTAAGGTTGGTTATTCTGTTCTCAAGGGAGTGCTTAGTCCCCTAATCCGTAAGGTTTGGATAGATAAAATTGAAGGTTTGGAGAATATTCCTAAAGACGGACCAATCATTATCGCTTCCAATCATCAAAGTTATTTTGATTTCCTTTGTTTTATCGCTGCTTCTCCAAGAAAGGTTCATTATCTAGCTGCTGAAAAATTCTATAAAAGTAGAATGTGGCGTCCAGTTATGAATTTGACTGGACAGATAAAAGTTGAACGTGTTTCTCATGATAAAAAGGGAGTGCATGACAAAGTTTATTCTGCTCTAGATCAAGGTAGGGTGATTGGCATTTTTCCTGAAGGAACAAGATCTGCCGATGGAGAAATTCAAAAACCGTTTACTGGAGTAGCTAAGTTTGCTCTAAATGCTAAAGTTCCCGTGATACCAGTTGGAATAATTGGAACTTATGATATTATGTCTCGCCATGATAAGCGTCCTAAATTTAGAGGAGCAAAGGCAAAGATTAAAATTGGAAAACCAATATACTTTTCTGAATATGCTAATATTCAACCAACAAACGAAGATTATAAAAAAGTAACAGATAAAATAATGTTACAAGTTGCCGAATTAGCCGAAAAGAAATACACTTACGCAGACACCGAAACAGGCACTAAAACAGACACCGAAATAAAAACAGCATAAAATACGAAGGTTGGACCTTCGTATTTTATGTTTGTCTTTAAAAGTGATGTGTCCCTTTTCCGTGCGTCCCCTTTCCGCTTTTCCTTAAAAGAGTCCGGCCTCTTAACTTTGCTTCTGTTTTCTGATATAATTAAGTAAAGGTTGTAATGTAATAATAATTAATTTATTAAAACATATGAAAAAATTATGTATTTTATTATTCGTAGGCTTGGTAGTTTCAATCATGGTTTTATGTAGTAGCCAAATAATAGAGGCAAAAGGGGAAAAAGCAGGTAATGTAAGCGAATTAGAGAAAATAGAAAATGAAAAGGAGCAAGAATTAGAGCAGGAAACAAAAGGATTAAAAGAAAAACAGCAGAATGTTCATAGAAATCAAAATCGGGTAAGATTAGCGGTTCATTCTTTGCTTGCTATGGAAGATTTAGTTGGGGGAATTGGTCCGAAAGTATCCAAAATTGCTAATGAATTTAATAGCTCTGTTGGAAAAACCATAGAGGCAGAAGAAAAGATACAAAATAAGAATCGTTTAATAAGATTTTTACTTGGAGGAGATAAAGAATCTGCAGAATTGATAGCACAAGAAGTTAATCGAAATAAAGAAAAAATTCAACAATTAAAAAACTTAATGAAAGAATGCGATTGCGATGAAGAAATTAAAGGTATGCTCAAAGAACAAATAATAAACATAGAAGCGGAGCAGTATAGATTAGAAACTTTTGCTGAGGTTGAAAAAGGATACGGAGGACTTTTTGGATGGTTTTTTGATCAGCTTTTCTAATGAATCCTCTTTTCTTACGGTTTTAAACTCAAGAGGCCAGGCTATTTAAATTCTTATTTTATTTTTGGCCTCAAAGTGGTGAGGTAAAATATAGTAAAACAAATAAAAATATGGAATGCAGGAAGGAAGAAAATTTGGAGAATTGTCCGTGTAGTTATTCTTGCGAGAGAAAGGGTTTGTGTTGTGAGTGTATAAAATATCACAGAGAAAGAAATGAGCTTCCTGCCTGTTATTTTTCCGAAGAGGCAGAAAAAACATACGACAGATCATTCAAGAAATTCCTCCAAAGTGTGCAAACCTAAGGTTTGCACACTTCCGTCGCAATGAATGAGGTTCGACCTCATTCATTTGCTTCTCCTCAAGGAGCGATCTTTTCCGTGATTTTCGACGACGTAAATAAAAGGTAAAAGTAAAAGAGGTCAGGAGTCATTTTGTATTGCGTTTTAGGGGTATAATTCTGTAGAGAAAATCTTTGTCAAATTTCTTCTGTGGGGTATAATTAAGAAATGAAAGAATTAGCAATTTTTGATTTGGATAATACTTTGATAAAAAAACAAAGCCAAGTTTTTTTATTAGCTTATGCCCTCAAAAAAGGCCATGTAGGCTTTTTTTCTTATATCTTTATAATGCTATGGTTTATTGCATATAAAATTGGATTAGTTAAAAATCCCAAGAGAATAATGGAATTCTCTTTTAATTTTCTAAAAAATAAAAACATTGATGAATTCGAAAGTATTATAGATGATTTCTTCGAAAATAAACTGAAATCAACTCTTTTCGTAGAAGCATTAAGATTGGTTGAAAAACACAAAAGAAATGGAAGAGAGACTTTGATAGTTTCTAACGCAATTGAATACATCCCTAAAAAAGTTGCTCAATATCTTGGAATAGATTATTTCATCGGAACGAAATTAGAAATTGTTAATAATAAATTTACTGGAAAGATAAAAGGTGATATAATCTATGGAAGGAATAAGGTTACGAGTATAAATGATTTCGTCAGAGAAAAGGGATTTTCTCTAGACAATAGTTATGGTTATTCTGACCATTATTCAGACATCCCTTTTTTAGAAATGGTGGCCAATCCCTTTGCAGTTAATCCGGATAGTAAATTACAGAATAAAGCAAAAAGGGAAAATTGGCCTATTTTAATATTTAAACAAACTATCAAATTATAATGGTTCTTACAGCTTTTCAAATATCTACTATTATTACGGCACTGGTCAGTTTATTTTTTGGTATAAGCGTATATTCTAAAGAAAGAACATCCAAAATAAATTTATTTTGGTTTCTAGTGTCTCTTGCGACTGGTGTTTGGAGTCTTGGTCTTTTTGGAGTAGTTTTCTTCACTAATAAAAGTTATGCTTGGATCTCTCAGTATGTTTTAGATGTGGGAGGAATATGGGTTCCTATATTCTTCTTCAATTTTATCCTATATGTATTAAGCAAGAAATTAATGAAAATAAGGTTACTTTCATTTGCTATGGGGCTTGCATTGTCGGCATTAAGCTTCACATCTTTATTCAAGCTGGATATTTCTCCTAAATTTGATCTTAATTATTGGATTGAGCCAGGCAAACTATACTTTTTATTTCCTCTAGCCTTTTTAATTTTTGTTGGATTTTCCGCGGGTTTCGTCTTAAGGGAATATTGCAGAACCACAAATAAAATTTTTAAAAGACAATTATTATATATTTTACTTACGCAAATTGTCGGATTCGGCGGAGGTTTGACAAATTTCTTTCCACAGCTATTTAATGTATATCCTTTTGGTAATTATCTGGTTATATTTTACGTTGTGTTTATGAGTTACGCTGCTCTTAAATATCGTCTCTTTAATATCAAGGTAATTGCTACTGAATTATTAACACTAGCAGTCTGGATTTTCTTATTATTAAAATTTGCTTTATCACAAACATTACAAGATTTTATAATAAACGGAAGCTTATTGGTTGTTATAGTTTTTCTTGGCTCTTTATTGGTTAGAAGCGTTATACGAGAAGTGGAACAAAGGAAGCAGATGGAAGTGTTGAATAAGAAGGTGCAGAAGGCGTATGTGTTGGAGAAGAAGGCGAGGGCGGAGATTGAGAAGATTACGGAGGCGAAGACGCAGTTTATTATGGCGACACAACATCATTTGAGGACTCCCCTAACATCTATGGCAGGATATATGGATTTAATATTTGGTGGAACATATGGAAAAGTTTCTGCAAAACTTAAACCGCCTCTTGAAAAGTTTCAAGTTTCAACTAGGCGTCTTATAAGAGTTGTTAATACACTGCTTGATATTTCTCAATTTCAAATGGGCAAAGAAGTTGTTTCGCTTAAGCCAGGAATTGTTTTTGAAGATTTGGTAAAAGAGGTTATGGAAGAACTTGATTTTGAGAGTAGAAATAAAGGACTTTATTTAAAATATAGTAAAATTGGAGAAATTCCTACTATAAAGGTAGATCCCGAAAAGTTTAAAGTAGCTTTATTCAATGTTATTGATAACGCTATAAAATATACGAAAAAAGGCGGGGTTACTATAACTTTACAAAAAATTGGAACTAAGGCTCGCTTAACCGTAAAAGATACTGGCATTGGTCTTGACCCAGAAAAAGCTAAAGTATTATTTGATTCAGCTTTTGTTAGAGGCAAAGAAGCTAAAAAAGTTCATGGATTTGGAAGAGGTATTGGAGTATATGTAACCGGTCATATTATTAAAGCTCATAATGCAAAAATATGGGCAGAGTCACAAGGACCCGGCAAAGGAACATCATTCTTTGTTGAACTTTAAAAAGTATTGATTTTTTATTTGTTATTTGTTATTATAGATGAAGTGGAATTGAGTTATTTTTTTTCAAACCATCTAATCAAGGAAAGGAAGTGGAATGGCTAATGGCAAGAGTGTCGAAAAAAGTGCTGGTTCGTCGGCGAAAAAGAGCAGAAAAGAGATCGTGGACTTTGATCCAGGCAGGAGAAGTGGACGAATAGCAGTTTTCGACAGAATGAGAATAATAACTCAAAGTAGGAGGCGATAATATCGTCATAGTTCTTTCGAAAGGGATCATCGCGATCCCTTTTTTATTTGACAAAGAACTTGGGTGGTATAGTATAAAAGTAGAGATATGGGAGATAAAAAACAAATATTGTTTATAGAGGATGATCACTCTACGATGGAAGTATATCAGATAGCTTTTGAGCAAGCTGGCTTTGAAGTTATTCCAATATTCTCTGGAGAAGATGCTCTAGAGTCAATAAAAGAGATAGTTCGAAACAAAGCCAAGAAACCAGATTTAGTTTTATTAGACTACATGCTTTCGGGAGTTGATGGCTTTGAAGTATTAGAAGTAATTAGGAAAAATCCTAAAACAAAAAATCTAAAGGTTATTTTAACAACAAATTATTCAGTAGCTGAATTAAAGTTAAAAGGTAAGTTTATTGATGGAGAAAAGTTTATCCTTAAAGCAGACTATCCTCCTAGCAAATTAATAGAATTAATTAAAAAAGAACTCGGGGTTGACAACTGATGTGGGTTTGCTAAAGTGCAAGTACCAATATGATTATAAATAGCTGGCAATAAAATAAGACTTCTCATTTCTGCTGTTCTGCATAGCAGGATGTTAGCATTGAGGAGTCTTTTTGTTTGTTCATTATTTATTGTTCTTTAAAAAAGGAGATGTGCAATGTGTGACGAGAATGAAGACAATCAAAATAATCCAAAAAAGAAAGAACGACATACGGCTGAGGAAGAAAAGAAAGAAAGTACTTCACCATGGACTGGAATAGAAAAACCGGAAAAATCTCGAAGAAGAGGTTGGCTGTCTGATATAAAGTAAAACAGAAGTAAAAAAAGCCCGTGGTGAAAATTACCACGGGTTTTATTTGGCTTGACAGATTGTGTGGGTTTGGTAAGATTAAGGTATAAGAAAGCTAATGAATCATTGTCCGTTTGAAAACGGACACTTTTATTAAGATTATGGATTTAAAGAATTTTACATCGGCAATTGCTCAAATTGCAGAAGAAAAAGGCATTTCTAGCGAAAAAATAATTGAAAGTATTGAGACAGCTATTGCGGCTGCTTACAAAAAAGATTATGGCGAGAAAGGCCAAATAATTAAAGGGAAGCTTGATCAAAAAACAGGTGCTGTTAAGTTTTGGCAAGTTAAAATAGTTGTTGACGACAAAATGATTTATAGCGAAAAGGAGCTAGAAGAAATGGGTGAATCCACCTCCGCTTCTGAGGAAGCTTCGGCGGACAAAGTTAGATTTAATCCAGAAAAACATATTATGCTTGAAGATGCAATTCGCCAGCTGGCGAAAGAGAAGAAAACTATTAAAGCTGGAGAAGAATTAGAAATACCATTGACGGCTAAAAAAGATTATGGAAGAATTGCTGCTCAAACAGCTAAGCAAGTTGTTTTGCAAAAGATTAGAGAAGCTGAAAGAGAGATGGTTTTAGAAGAATATAAGTCAAAAGAAGGAGACATTGCTTCAGGAATAGTTCAAAGAATAGAAGGAAGAAATGTCTATGTTGATATTGGCAAAACTCTGGGTCTTATGCCAAGAGAGGAACAGGTTTATGGAGAATTCTACAAAACAGGTCAAAGATTAAAATTCTATATCATGAAAGTTGACGAAACCCCAAGAGGTCCGATTGTTCTTCTTTCAAGAGCTTACCCCAAGTTGATTAGTAGATTATTTGAATTAGAAGTTCCAGAAATAGCTCAAGGGCAAGTTGAAATTAAAGCAATTGCTAGAGAAGCTGGGTCTCGTTCTAAAGTTGCCGTTGAATCAAACGAAGATGGTATCGATCCAATTGGAAGTGCTGTTGGTCAACGAGGAACAAGAGTGATGGCTATTATTAATGAACTTGGAGGAGAAAAAATAGACATTATTGAATGGTCAGAGAACCCCGACGAATTTATAACCAATGCCTTATCTCCTGCTAAAGTTGAAGAAGTAAGAATTCTTCCAAAGAATAGAGCTCTTTGTATTGTTCCCGAAGATCAGCTATCATTGGCTATTGGCAAAGAAGGTCAAAATGTTAGATTAGCAGCTAAACTAACGGGATGGAAAATAGATGTTAGAACTCCAGCTGATGCTGACGAAGCTGAAAAGAAACTTAAAGAAGAAGCCGGAGAAGAAATCGAGAAATCCTCCTCCGCTAAAGCTCCGGCGGACAAGGAAGAAAAACCTAAAAAAATTAAAAAAGAAACTAAAAAAGAATAATATGATTTATTCACCTATATATGTATCTATTCTGGCAATGCTTTTTGTCGCATATTTGATAAAAGGAATTAAAGACAAACCCTCGGGCTCAGAGAAAATGATTAGCATCTCTAAGGCTATTCAAGAAGGGGCAGTGGCTTACTTAAAAACACAATATAAGGCGGTTAGCATTGTTCTAGTGTTTTTATTTATTTTACTTTTAATAACTCTTGGTTTTACAGCAGCTGTTGGTTTCTTAATTGGAGCTGTTTTATCAGCTTTGTCTGGTTTTATTGGAATGATGGTGTCTACCAGGGCTAATGTGAAGGTTGCTCAAGCAGCTACCAAGGGATTAAAACCAGCCTTAGATTTATCTTTTAAGGGTGGATTAGTGACAGGACTTTTAGTAGTCAGCTTGGGACTATTGGCCGTGGCTGGTTTTTATTTTATTACAGAGGACTTAGCGGCTATGATTGCTTTAGGGTTTGGAGCTAGTTTAATTTCTGTTTTTGCCAGAGTCGGTGGTGGAATTTATACTAAGGCCGCTGATGTTGGAGCTGATTTAGTTGGCAAGGTTGAACAAGGTATTCCCGAAGATGATCCAAGAAATCCAGCTGTTATCGCCGATCAAGTTGGAGATAATGTTGGCGATTGTGCTGGAATGGCCGCTGATATATTTGAAACCTATACGGTAACAATTATTGCAACAATGATTCTAGGAAGCTTAATCTTTCCTGGGAATCCTCAATTTATTGTTCTTCCATTATTCTTAGGAGCAGTTTCTATTATCGCCTCTATTATTGGTAGTTTCTTTGTTCGCCTAGGAAAGAATAAAAGTATTATGGGAGCACTATATAAAGGAATAATCGTTGCTGCCGTTCTTTCAGCTATTGGATTTTACCCACTGATTAATCAGGTTAAAACAGATGACACTAACAATCTTTACTTCTCTGCTTTGGTTGGGTTAGCGATTACTGCTGGAATGTTTGTTGTTACAGAATATTACACTTCCAAAAAATACAATCCAGTTAAGAGTATTGCCGTTGCTTCTCAAACAGGTCATGCAACTAATATAATTACGGGGCTAGCTGTTGGATTAAGATCAACTGCTTTGCCAATTATTGTTATTTCAATCGGAATTGTCTTAAGCCATTGGTCGGCTGGAGTATATGGAATAGCTATTGCTGTAATGGCTATGCTTTCAATGGCTGGAATTGCTGTTGCTGTTGATGCTTATGGCCCTATCACCGATAATGCTGGGGGTATTGCTGAAATGTCAGGACTTCCAGAAGAAGTAAGAAAAGTTACCGACGAATTAGATTCAGTTGGCAATACGACTAAGGCGGTGACTAAGGCCTATGCTATTGCCTCGGCTGGTTTAGCGGCTTTGGTTCTGTTCTCGGCCTTCTCCCAAGAACTTATTGATAGAGGGGCTAAGGCAGAATTTCTTTTAGAAAATCCTAGAGTTATTGCCGGTTTATTTATTGGTGGTCTTCTTCCCTATTTATTTGCTTCCTTCGCTATGAATGCTGTTGGGAAAGCAGCTTCAAAAGTAGTTGAGGAGGTAAGATGTCAATTTAGAGAAAATATAACAGAATATGGTAAGTGTGTTGATATTGTTACCAAAGCCTCAATTAAAGAAATGATTATACCGGCCTTAATACCAGTTGTTGCTCCTATTTTAGTTGGCTTTATTCTCGGCCCAGAGGCCTTAGGCGGATTATTGATTGGAAGTATTGTTACCGGATTATTCGTTGCTTTATCAATGACAACAGGTGGAGCTGCCTGGGATAATGCCAAAAAGTATATTGAAGAAGGGGCTTATGGAGGCAAAGGATCGACGGCTCATCAAGCAGCTGTTACTGGAGATACTGTGGGAGACCCGTATAAGGATACAGCGGGTCCGGCTATTAATCCAATGATCAAAGTTCTAAACATCGTCGCTTTATTAATTGTTGCTTTCTTAATTTAACATGAAATTTGAAATAAAAAATCAAACAAGTACGGAGATTGAAATTGAAGTAGAAGTTAGCTCTGAAGAGCTTAGTTCTTTTATTGATAAGGCACTAAATAATCTTGGAAAGGATTTGGGAATAAAAGGATTTAGAAAAGGCAAAGCTCCTAAAAACATTGTTGAAGAACATTTTAGCTCGGAAGGGGTGTTAACAGAAGCGGCTGACTTAGCGGTTAATGAAACTTATAAAAAAGTAGTTCTTCAATTAGCGGAAGAAAACAATGTCCAGGCTATTTTCCATCCAAAGGTTGAGATAAAGAAATTAGCTAAAGGCAACGATCTTATTTATACTGCTAAAACAGCTATTTTTCCAAAAATAACATTGCCAGATTATAAAGACCTGGCCTCTAAGGTTAAGAGACTTGAAGTTAAAATTGATGACAAAGAGATAGAACAAGCTTTGGCCTGGCTTCAAAAAACAAGAGCCAAACTAACCTTAAAGAATGAGCCAGCTCAAAAAGGTGATTTTGTCCAAATAGAATATACTTTGGCCGATAAGCCGGGTTCAGATCCAATAAAAGATGGCTTTATTCTGGGCGAAGGTCGTTTACTTCCTGGTTTTGAAGATAACTTAGTGGGCATGAAGGCCAACGATGAAAAGAAAGGAATTGATTTGGATAGTAATGGTAAAAAATTCATTGTTGATGTTAAAATGACCTCTGTCCAAAGCATGGAATTGCCCGAGATTAACGATGAGTTTGCTAAATCGGTGGGAAAATTTTCTGGACTTGATTCTTTGAAGAAAAGCGTAATAGAAGGGATTAGCGTAGAAAAGAAACAAGAAGAAATCCAAAGATTAAGAAGCGAAATTTTAGGAGCCATTGAGAAAGAAACAAAAATAGAATTACCAGATGTTTTGGTTGAAAATGAACAAAGACAAATGTTAAAAAATATTAAAAATCAGATCAGTCAAAACCTAAAAATGTCTTTTGAGGATTATTTAACAAAAACGAAGAAAACAGAAGAAGAAATATTAGGATCTTTAAAGCCAGAATCTGAGAAGAAAATAAAAAGCTTCCTAATATTAAAAGAGATAGGAGAGAAAGAAGGAATTAAAGTTGCTGACGAAGAGTCAATTGAAAAAATATTAAAATTATTAGAGGATTTAGTAAAATGATGATACCCAGCGTTTTAGAGAAAACAAGATACGGAGAAAGATCTTATGATATATACTCTCGCCTATTAAAAGATAGGATTATCTTTTTGACTGGTCCAGTTACTGATATGAATGCTAATACTATAATTGCTCAATTATTATTTTTAGCTAGCAAAGATCACGAAAAAGAAATCCAGTTGTATATTAATACTCCTGGAGGATCAGTTACAGCTGGCCTAGCTATTTACGACACAATGCAATACATTAAATGCCCAGTGGCTACTATTTGTTTCGGGTTAGCTGGTTCAATGGGAGCAGTTTTATTGGCTTCTGGAGAAAAGGGCAAACGATTTGCTTTGCCCAACTCTGAGGTCTTGCTCCACCAGGTTGCTGGAGGAGCTCAAGGTCAGGCCTCTGAAATAGAGATAACGGCTAAGCAGATTATTAAAATCAAGAACAAGTTAAATAATATCTTAGCCAAACACACAGGAAAACCTCTAGAAAAAATAGAAAATGATACCGATCGAGATTTCTATTTAACTGCTCAGGAAGCCAAAGAATATGGCATAATTGACCAAGTCATCTCTCCAAAGCAGGTATAAAATTAAAGTTTGCCGAAG
The DNA here is from genome assembly GCA_964557155.1 of uncultured Candidatus Saccharibacteria bacterium. GTDB lineage: Bacteria > Patescibacteriota > Minisyncoccia > Minisyncoccales > GWA2-38-27 > JAHJSY01. Next base: position 39,649 of record CAZKZC010000001.1, read on the forward strand.
TCGGACTTCTGCAAAAATATTGCAATTGTTTGGGATTTTTGGTATGATAAATCTGTAATATTTATTAATTATGAATTTTAGAAATTATGAATCCATTATTTTTATTGATCCCAATGGGCTTTATTGCGTTGGCAATAGGATCTGTCTTGGGATATTTCGCACGTCAATCAATCGCTCGGAAAAGAGCAGACAAAATAGAAACCACTCTTCAAAAGAAGATTGCTCAGGTTAAAAAAGATGCCGAAGAGATAACATTAAAGGCCAAGCAGAAAGCAGATCAGATTATCAAGGATGCTAGTCGGGATACAGAGGACCAAAGAAGAGATCTATTTAGTGCTCAAAAACTTATAACAAATAGAGAGAGCACTTTAACTGAAAGAGTGTCGGTTTTAGATAAAAAAGAAGATGAATTTCGTCAAAGAGTAGAAAAATTAAAAGAAATAAAAACAAATCTAGAAGACTTAAGAACAGAATCTATTAAGAAACTTGAAAGAGTTGCTAGGCTTTCAAAAGAAGAGGCCAAAAGAGAATTGCTCAAAAATCTTGAGCAAGAGTATCAGGTAGAGCTTTTGGGAAAGATGCAAAAATTAGAACAGTCTGGTTTTGAAAAATACGAAATGAGAGCCAAAGATATTTTAGCATCGGCTATTCAAAAGTTTGCCCTTTCTCAATCTCAAGAGCTCACTACAACAACTGTTTCTATCCCCTCGGACGATCTTAAAGGAAGAATAATTGGGAAAGAAGGACGGAACATCAGAACCTTAGAAAAACTTACTGGAGTGGAGATAGTTATTGACGAAACTCCAGAAGCAGTAATGATTTCAGGATTTGATCCCGTTAGAAGACAGATTGCTAAAATTGCTTTAGAGAGACTTATTCAGGATGGTAGAATACAGCCAGCTAGAATTGAAGAAATAGTTCATAAAGTAGAGTCGGAAATAGTTCAACAAGTAAAAGACGCTGGAGAAAGAGCTATTTATGAAACAGGAATAGTTGATTTAGATCCTAAGGTAGTTCAGCTTTTAGGAAGATTGCGTTTTAGAACTAGTTACGGACAAAATGTATTGCTTCACTCTATAGAAGTCGCTTTTCTAGCCGAAGCAATAGCATCGGAGCTAGGGGCTAATGTTGCCGTAGCTAAAAAGGGAGGATTACTACATGATATTGGTAAGGCAGTTGATCATCAAATCCAGGGCTCTCACACTGATATTGGAATAAGGATATTGGAGAAGTTTAATGTTGGTGATGATATTATCGATGCTATGAAAGCTCATCACGAAGAACATCCAGCTGAAACCCTAGAAGCAGTTATTGTTCAAGTGGCTGACCAGATTTCAGGAGCCAGACCTGGGGCTAGAAAAGATAGCCTAGAGCATTATATCAAAAGATTACAGGAGCTTGAGTCGATCGCTGAAGGATTTAAAGGTGTTGATAAAGTTTATGCTATTCAGGCCGGGAGAGAGGTGAGAGTGTTTGTTAATCCAGAGGTAATAAACGATTATGATGCTAAAAAATTAAGCAGGGATATTGCTAACAAAATACAGGAAGAATTAAAGTATCCAGGCGAGATAAAAGTAACCGTTATCCGAGAAAATAGAATCGTTGAATACGCTCGCTAAGCCAAATAAAAAATCCGCCGAAGTCCGACTTCGGCGGATTTTTATTTCACCTTAACGGCTGGCTACTTTCTGTATATTACATTGTACCATGCTATGTCGTTTTCATGCAACTTCTTATCGGTGTGAATATCGTGAAAAACTAATCCACCCAATACTCCTAAGAAGATAACTGGTATTGATCCAATAAATCCGAAGAAATAGGCACTTAAAATAACAGCACCTCCCATCAACCAGTGATGGATATGAATTTCCCAATCTTTTAGATTAAAAGCTACACATTTGACCCTCTTTGTTTTTATATATCTCTTGCAGAAAATCTCTGTGCTTATATATCCAACAATTGCTCCAATAGCAAAAATCAATGATCCATATAGAGAAACCAACAAAGCAACTCCTGGAAACATGAATTTTTTATACTTCTTAATTCTCTCTCTTTGATTTTTCAGCATATATTATTCTTATTTTATTATAGCATGTAATTGCCTGGAGCGGGTAACGGGAATTGCACCCGTGCTAACTCCTTGGAAGGGAGTTGTACTGCTGCTATACTATACCCGCTTGTTTGTCGGGGTACTGAGATTCGAACTCAGAATAAATCCTCCCAAAGGACTTGTGCTAGCCGTTACACTATACCCCGTTAATAATTAATATATCAAAAAAATCCCCAAAAGTCAATTACGACCCTTTGTAAAATTTCTTCTACGGGGTATAATGAACTAATGACTTTAAAGAAGATTTTATATCAATTGAACATTGTTGAACAGTGCAAGAAAAGTGGGGTTTCTCTTTGGCAGTGCCCTCAGTTTTTGTTTGTGTTAATGGGCATCGTTATCCTTATTACGATTTCTCTCGCTTATTTAATTGGGGCTAGGTTTATTGATAATCCTGAATTAGTGGCTATTATTGTTATGATAATTACTGGCATCTTGCTCGTCATCTCCTTTATCATAACAAGAAGCTTTGAAAGATTATCCGAGGTCTCAAAATTAAAATCAGAATTTATTAATATAGTATCTCATCAACTAAGATCCCCTCTTACTAATATTAAGTGGACATTTGAGGTCTTATCTTCCCAGGAATTTGCTGTTAAGCCAGAAAAAAAAGAAGAATATTACATTAATGTAAAAGAAAATATAGCTAGAATGGTGGAATTAGTTGACGATTTGCTTGTGGTATCTAAAATAGAAGAAGGAGCCCTTACTTTACATAAAAAAGAAATTGATTTAGGTCAATTAATAAACGAATTGGTCTCAAGATACAAAGTATTTGCTAAAGCTTCTGATATAGATTTGATTTTCACGCCTGACAAAAATATTCACGATGTTATGGTTGATCCTTCAATGCTCAAGATTTTAGTAGAAAACTTGATAGATAACGCTATTCGCTACACTAAAGGGGGTGGGAAGATAGAAGTTAAATTTAAAAAACAGGGGAAAGAAATACTATTTTCTGTAAAAGACGAAGGAGTTGGAATACCAGAAAAAGAAAAAATATTTATTTTCCAAAAATTCTTCAGAGCTGAAAATGCTCTTAAAACAAGAACAAGAGGTAGCGGATTAGGGTTATATGTTTGCAAGTCAATTGTTAACGAATCAAAAGGTAAGATTTGGTTTGATTCTCAAGAGGGCAAAGGAACAACATTTTATTTTACAATACCAATATAACTAACACGACACCAATACACGAATTAACACCAATGACACGAATTTCGTAACATTGGTGACCATTAGTGTGTTGGTGGCGAGTATTTATGAAAAAGATATTATTTATAGAAGACGAGGCTGCCCTTCAAGAAGCCTTTAGTGGTTTTTTAATGTCAGCTGGTTACAAGGTAATTAGCGCTTTAGATGGAGAAATAGGATCAAGATTAGCTAAAGATGAAAAGCCAGACTTAATTTTATTAGATCTTATTTTGCCTAAAATGAATGGCTTTGAAGTTCTAAAAAAGTTAAAAGGAGAAGACAAGACAAAAGATATACCTGTTATTATTTTAACCAACATGGAAAATATAGACGATATAAACAAAGCGATTAATTTAGGAGCTAAGACATATTTAGTTAAAACAGAATATGAATTGGGAGAGGTTATCGAAAAAATTAAAAAAATCATAGAATAGAACCATGAAGATAGATCCTAAAGATTTAAAAAAGTTTATACTAGATGCTGGATTAATTAGCAAGCAACAATTTGAGAATGTTCAAAAGAAATCCAAAGCTAAGAAAAAAGACATAGAAATAATTTTACTTGAAGACGGATTGATGGATCAAGAAGATTTATCAAAGCTTAATGCCTACATTTTAGGCATCCCTTTTGTTTCGCTAAAAAAAGAGATTATTGATTCAGAAATTTTAAAGATAATTCCTGAACCGATCGCCAGGAAGCATAACATTATTGCTTTTAGGAAAGATGGAACTAATTTAGAGGTGGCTATGCTTGACCCAGAAGATTTAAGAACAATAGATTTTATCAAAAAGAAAATTGGGCTTAAGATTTGTCCCCGCTTAACAAGTCCAGATAGTATTAAGAAGGTTTTAATGCAATATCATGAAACGCTTGAAGCAGAATTCGGAAATATTATTAAAAAAGAATCTGGTGGAATAAAGCAAATAAAAGAAAAGTCTGAAGACGATGAAAAAAACCTAAGAAAAGTTGCCAAAGAATTGCCTGTTATTAAAATTGTCGATACTCTTTTAAAGCATGCTGTTTTGCAGAGAGCTTCGGATATTCATATTGAACCAACAGAGAAAGAGGTCATTGTTCGTTATCGTATAGATGGTATTTTGCATGATGCTATGGTTTTGCCGAAACTAGTTCGGGCTGGGATTGTTGCCAGAATAAAGGTTCTTTCTGATTTAAAGCTTGACGAGCATCGTCTTCCACAAGACGGAAGATTTAAGATAGAAACAGGGGAATTTAAGTATTCTATTCGTGTTTCCATCCTTCCCACTTTTGCTGGCGAAAAGATTGTTATGCGTCTTTTGTCAGAAACTTCAAGAGCTTTTACCTTAGAAGTATTAGGATTTAGCGGTGATACCTTGGAGGATCTTCAACATAATTTAAAAAAGCCAGTTGGTATGATTTTGGTCACCGGGCCTACCGGTTCTGGTAAAACGACGACTCTTTATTCAATGCTTGATATTCTTAACACCCCCGAGGTTAATATCTCTACAGTTGAAGATCCAATTGAATATAGAATGCAAAGAATCAATCAAACACAAACAAACGCTAAAATAGGTTTAACTTTTGCATCTGGCCTTCGTTCGCTGGTTAGGCAAGACCCCGATATTATAATGGTTGGAGAAATTAGAGATACCGAAACATCGTCTTTAGCTATTAATGCTGCTCTAACGGGACATTTGGTTTTATCTACCCTGCACACAACAGACGCTGCCGGAGCTATTCCAAGATTGATTGATATGAAAGCAGAACCATTTTTGATTTCTTCTACTCTAAATGTAATTATTGCTCAAAGGTTAGTTAGACGCTTATGCTCTAATAGTGAAAAATATATCTTGAAAGACTCTGAAATTAAAGACCTATCTAAATCTTGTGATTTAGAAAAAGTTTTAAATGTTTTAATAAAAGAAAAAGTAGTGAAAGCAAATGCTACCTTTAAAGATATTCCTTTTTATAAGCCGGTTGCTTCAAAGAGTTGTGAAGATGGTTACAAGGGAAGAGTTGGAATTTACGAAGTCTTAAATGTAACAGAAACTATTAAAGAATTAATTGTTAAACGAGCAACAAGCGACGAAATTCAAGCAAGAGCTCAGCAAGAAGGAATGAGAACAATGATGGAAGATGGCTTTATCAAAGCCGCTCAAGGTCAAACAACCATAGAAGAAGTCCTCCGTGTAATCATGGAATAATGGCACGATATTTATATATTGCAAAAAATAGGAAGGGGGAATCACAGAAAGGAGTGATGGAAGCAAGAGACGAGCACGAGCTTGCTGGAATTCTTCGAGAAGAAGGATGTATTTTGATTAAAGCAGAGTTAGAAAGTCAAAAAATAAAAAGAAAATTCCCTGTTCATTTTTTATTTTTTGGGAGAGTGTCTTTGGTTGAAAAAACAATGTTTACCAGAAATCTTAAAGTGATGGTTGCTTCAGGTATTCCTCTTCCGAGGGCCCTAGATATTTTAATTGCCCAAAGTAAAAGTAAAAAATTTAAAAAGGTTATTTTAAAAATTAAAGAAGATGTTATTAAGGGTTTAGCTTTTTCTGATGCGGTGGCTAAGCATCCTAGTATTTTTCCAGAAGTTTTTAGCAATATGGTAAAAGTTGGTGAAGAAAGTGGAACCTTGGAAGATGTTCTAGAAGTTCTAACCAAGCAAATGGAAAAGGAACACGAAATAAAATCCAGAGTGAAAGGAGCAATGATATACCCGGCTGTTATATTGGTAGCTATGTTCGGGATTGGGACATTGATGCTTATCTTGGTCGTTCCAAAATTGTCCAAACTTTTTGATGATCTAAAAATGGAACTTCCTTTGTCAACGAGAGTAATTGTTGCCATCGGCAATTTTTTAAGTGCCTACTGGTATGCCATTCCAGTGGTAGTGGTGGCTTTAGTATTTTTAGTGAGAATCATTTTAAAGACCAAAATAGGCAAAAGAGGTTTTGATGCCATGATTCTAAAAATCCCTATTATCTCACCGATTATTAGGAAAATGTATTCGGCTAGAACGATTAGAACCCTCTCTTCTCTCATTTCTTCTGGGGTACCTATTGTTAGGTCGTTAGAGATTGTATCAGGGTCTTTGGAGAATATTTATTACAAGGAAGCGATAAAAAAATCATCAGAAAAAGTTAGAAAGGGAAGTAAATTGTCAGAAGCCTTGGAACCATATGATAATATTTATCCGACTTTAGTGATTCAAATGATAGCAGTTGGAGAAGAAACGGGAGAAACATCTTCTGTTCTTGCCAAGTTAGCTGATTTCTTTGAGCAAGAAGTTAACGAAGCTACAAAAAATTTATCATCCGTAATTGAGCCAATTTTGATGTTAATTATTGGAGCAGCCGTTGGGTTTTTTGCTATTTCAATGATCCAACCAATGTATTCCATGATGGAAGGAGTATGACCAGGCAAAAAGCATTTACATTAATAGAAGTATTGGTCGGGACATTTTTGGTTCTGGTTGTTTTTTTGGGTATTTTTACTGCTTATCAATTAGGGCTGAAGGTTGTTGGACAGAGTAAGTATAAGATTACAGCAACAGCTATTGCTAGTGGTGAATTAGAGCAAATTAAAAATTTGTCTTATGATGTTATTGGAGTGATTGGAGGATTTCCAGAAGGAATTCTAGAAGCATCGAAAACTAAAAATATTAATGGTATAGATTATACGGTTGATATAAGAGTGGATTATATAGTTGATACGGCTGATGGTATTTCATTTCCCGAAGATAATTGCCCTAATGATTATAAAAAAATAGAAGTGAAGGTTTCTTGGACGGATTCTTTGTCGGGAGATGTTAAGTTAGTTGCCGACATTTCACCGGAAACTTTAGCTCAAGAATGTGATGAGGAGGGGGGAATTCTTTTGATTCAGGTCTTTGATGCTTATGGAATAATGATTGCTTCTCCGCTGATTGAAATAAAAGATCCCAACACGGATCAAACTATAAAAATGGTAACTCCTGACGATGGATCTCATTTCTTTTCGTTATCGCCTAACAATTATAAAGTGGTTATAACTAAATCTGGCAACAGCACATCAAGAACTTATGGTATTGAAGAAGTAACTAATCCAGAAAAACCACATCCGATTGTTTTGGATGGTCAGCTTACTGAAGTAAGTTTTTCCATTGATAGATTGAGTTCAATGACCATTGAAACTGTTGGACCTGAAGAACTAGAGTATCCAATTATTTCAAACGCTGGTTTTTATTTAACAGGAGCAAAATTAATCGGTACAGATATTAATGAAGACCCTGTTTATAAGTATTCTGAATATCAGATAACCAATGAATCTGGTCAGGTAGCAATTTCTAATTTAGAATGGGATTCGTATGCTTTTCTTCTGGATAATTTTAATCTAATAGATCCTATAGGGTCGGTTGGCTTAGCTCCTAACGAAAACAAAACGGTTAGATTGGTTTTGCAGGCAGACAACTCTCTTTTAGTTACCGTTCAAGACCTTGAAACTAGTGAGCCCATTTTTTCAGCTGAAACTAGATTGATTGGTTCGGAATACGATATTATTCAATATACTGACGAAGATGGAAAAACTTATTATATACCTCTTGGATCAGCTGTTTACAATATAGACATAGTTGCCCCTGGATATAATACCTATTCGGGATCGGTTTCTGTCTCTGGAGATACGACAAAAGTAATTAATCTTCAACGGATAGAATAATCATGAAAGGTTTTACATTAATAGAAACATTAATCGCCGTAGCCATTTTAGTTTTATTAACGGGAATAATTTTTGGCTCTATTGTTTTATTATATAAGTCTCAATCTTTTGCTTGGCAACAATCATTAGCTCTTGATGAAGCAAGAATGGGAATAAAAACAATGGTTAGGGAAATAAGAGAAGCCAGATTTGGAGACGACGGTTCTTATCCTATTGAGAAAGCTGATGATAAAGAGTTTATTTTTTATGCTGATATTGATAAAGATGGAGAAACAGAGAAAGTCAGATATTTTATTGGAGCAGCTGAAACGGGAAGTCAAACACAAGAATGTGTTTCGTTTGCTGATGGCGGTTCTTGCAATATTACTTTTACAGATTTTTTTCAAGGAACACCCGTTTCGGCCCAAATCAAAGTTTCTGTAGAAGGAGATTTTGGTTGGGATGGTCAAGAATATGCTGATGTTTATGCCGATGGCTCAAGTTTAAGTAGGGTTTGTAATACTGGCTGTTCTGATTGTCCGGGAATTTGGCAAGGAGATGTTATTTTTGATATAACTGACCATGCCGTGGATAATTATTTAGATATTTTAATAGATTCTAATTATAGAGTTAATGATATTTGTAATTGGCAGAATCCTAATCACTCGATGAAAGTCAAAGTTGAACTTAATTGGGAAGAAGATAATCCAGAGCTAGATCATTTATTTAAAAAAGGAATAACTAATCCAACAACAAGCCCTATTTCTTATCCGACAGAATCAGAAGAAGTGACTATTATAAGTTCTTATGTTCGAAATACTCCGCCTATTTTTAAGTATTATAATGCTGATGGAAATGAAATAACGGAGCATCCCATCAGACTATCTGACACTAAAGTTATGAAAGTGCATTTAGTTGTTAATGTTAATCCGAATCATCAACCAGGCGATGTAGAATTAGAATCTTACATCCAGCTCCGCAACTTAAAAGAATAAACTTATGAATAAAGGATCAATAATTGCTATAGTTTTGGTTTTTGGGGCAATCTTTTTGATTTTAATCGGAGGTTTGTTTAGTTTTATTCTTTTTCAAATGAGAGCCAATGCTCAAAGATTGGCCTGGAATCAGGCATTATATGTCGCTGAATCGGGAGTTGCTTATTATAAGTGGTGTCTTAACAATGGAGTTGAGGGAGAGTGTAGCACTGGGAAAGAGTATTTTGACATACAAGGAAATTCTCTCGGTCAGTTTTCCTTAAATATAGATGAATCAATAAATTGTGGCGAAACAACAGAAAGAAACATTTATTCTTCTGGATGGACTGATAAATTTGCTAATACCAAAAGAGAGATTAAGGTCACTTATGGAAGATTGTCGGTGGCTAAGTTCGCCTATCTTTTAAATGATAGTGTTTGGGCTGGAGCTGATAGAGAAATTAGAGGCCATTATCATTCTAATGGTGGTGTTAGAATGGATGGAGAGAATCAATCTATAGTAAGTTCAGCTCTAGAATCGTGGACTTGTACTAGCTCTTTTGGCTGTAGTCCTAACTCTACTCAAGACGGAGTATTCTCTACAAGTGGCAATGCTAACGAAGATCTCTTTGAATTTCCTGTTCCCTCTTTTGATTTTGACGGGATAACAATTGATTTGGCTAATATAAAAAGCAAATCTCAAACAAGCGGAACTTACCTTCCTCCGTCTATTGATATAAATTCTTCAGCAGATGGCTATCATTTAATATTTAATAACGATGGAACTGTTGAGGTGAGAATTATAACTCGTCTTTATAGTGATTGGGCTTATGACACAGAAGAGGGTTGGCATTATGATTATTTCAGAATTCGTGACGAATATTTTTATAACACATATAATATTGATGATTCCTGCTCGGTTATGTTTGTTGAAGATAATATTTGGATAGAAGGAGGAGTCAATAAAAAAGTTACTACGGCTTCGGCTAACCTAATTGATCCCAATAAAGACACAAATATAATTTTAGTTGATAATATAGATTATGTTGATAAGGATGGGACAGATGGATTTGCCGCCATAGCTGAAAATAATATTTTAATTAGTCCGTCTTCTCCAAATCAAATGGAGATTAGGGGAGTTTTTGTTGCTCAAAAGGGGCATTTTGGGAGAAACCATTATCCAAATAATTTTAGAGACAAATTAGAAATAGTTGGTTCAATAGTTAGTAATGGTAGAGTAGGAACTCAATGGACTTCGGGAAGTTATCCTGTCTCTGGTTATTTAGAAAGAGAGAATTATAATGATACTAAATTAATTTATAACCCTTGCCCTTTCGTTCCCTACGCTGAGTATGATTTCAAAATAATCAATTGGGAAGAATTAGAATAAGTATGGTATAATAAAACAATGAAATTTTTATCTTTAAATCCTGAGGCGTTCGGAATGGATTTTTCCGATTTACGATTAAGAATTGTTAAATTTGAAAAAAGAGGCAAGTTTTTTGATTTGGTTTCGTGGAACGAAAAGACAATACCAGAAGGTATTATTAAAGATGGAGAGATATTAGACAGGGAAAAACTGGTGCTAATTATTAAAAATATAGTGGACAAGGCAAGAGGACGGAGAATAACAGTTAAATATGTCGTTGCTTCCCTGCCCGAACAAAAAGCCTTTTTGCAGGTGATTAAAGTTCCTAAAATGGATAAAGATGAATTAAAAACTGCTATTCCGTTTGAAATAGAAAACTATATTCCTGTGCCAATAGATCAGGTTTATTTAGATTATGAATTAATTTCTCCTGAATTCAATAACGCAAAAAATCTAGATGTTTTAATTGGGGCGATGCCCAAAAATATAGTTGATTCATATTCATATTGTATAAAAGAAGCCGGATTAATACCCAAAGCCCTAGAGGTTGAATCACAATCTATAGCAAGAGTTTTGATTAAAAATCATATTAGTTTCTCTCCAGTTCTTATTATAGATTTTGGTAAAAGTACGACTAGCTTCATAGTTTTTTCAGGTTGTTCTTTGCGTTTTACTTCTTCTATTGATATATCGTCTCAAGACTTAACTCAAGCTATTTCTCAAAAATTAGGCATAACATTAGATGAGGCGGAAAATCTTAAATTAAAATATGGCTTAGAGATTTCTGACAAAAGTGCGAGGAATAAAAAAGTTGTAGAAGCAATAACTCCTTTAATTATTGATCTAATTAAGCAAACTAGAAAATATATTGACTACTATCATACGCATTCAAATAATATGCCTATTTCTGAGGGTGGAGGAGAAATAGAGAAAGTGCTTTTATGCGGTTTGGGTACTAATCTGAAAGGTTTATCTAAGTTTATCTCCCGAGAACTTGGCATCAAAGCTGAGATTGCTAATCCTTGGATAAATATATTTCCAGAATTAAATAAAAAAATCCCTAAAATATCTTTCAAAGAATCTCTTGGCTATACAACAGCCATGGGATTAGCTCTATGTGGAATTCAAGAAGAAATATGATTAATTTATTACCACAAAAAGATAAAGAGAAGTTATTGATTGGTAAAAACAAAAGAATGTCTATTATTCTTTGCTTTCTGATTTTGTTTTTCCTTATTTATTTAATAATAGCCTTGTTCATAGTTAAAATTTATTTAAACGGACAACTTGCCTCAAACAAAGTTTTTTTAGAAGAAAGTGAAAAACAATTTTCACAATCAGAAACTCAAGAGCTTCAAGATAAAATTGAGTCAGCTAATAAATCTTTTAGTGGCTTAAATTCTTTTTATGATAAGAAGGTATATTTTTCTAAACTATTGGAGAAAATTGCCGTAATTTTTCCGGAGAATTTTTACTTAACAAATTTTTCAATTATGCTTGATGTTAAAGAGAAGAAAGAGGAAAATGTGGTTGTAGAAACAACAAGAACCATCAGGGCTTCTCTCTCGGGATTTGCTCCAACAAGAGAAGAATTACTTACTTTTAAAGAGAATCTTGAAAAGGATGGTAGTTTTGAAAATATTTCCTTTCCTATATCAAATTGGGCTAGCAAAGAGAACATCAATTTCTATGTAACTTTTGATATCTCTATATGAATACAAAAAAACAAATAATATTATTTTGGGGGATTTGTTTGATAACGGCTTTTGTAATAATCTGGGTTTTTATAGTTCCCCTATTCGGAACAATTAGGCAAATTTCAATTGGGCTTGCTGGCGTGAAAAAAGAATTAATCATAATCCATGAAAAAACAGGAGAAATAGATGAAGCTGAAAGTGTTTGTGATAGAATAGACCCGGATTTACAAAAAATAGAAAATCTTTTTGTTGATAAAGATGTTCCAGTAAAGGCAATAGAATTCTTAGAGAATATAGCTGTTGCCGTAGATCTTCCTATTGAAATCTATCCCATATCTTTAAGCGATTACGAAGATGAAATTTGGGATTTCGTTAGTTTTCGTCTAAGTGCGCGTGGTTCATACATTAACTTTATGAGGTTTTTGGAAAAAATGGAAGCGGGGCCATTTTTGATTGAGATATATAATTTATCTGTGAGAGAAATATCAAGCAGTGAAGATTCTCTTTCTAATAATGTTGACACCGTTTTAACAATCAAGGTGTTTACGAAATAATATGAAGTTAAAAAAGATAGAAAAAATTGAAATTAAAAAAACAGAAAGATTTTTTAGAAAAGTGCCTTTGTTTATAGCTAAGCATATTTTCGAATTTTCCTTAATTGCTTTATTCTTGTCTCTTGCTATAGGGGTGATTGTTTTTTATAAATACAATATCTTAGATCAAAGAATAGATTTGAATGATTTACCTCAGACATGTTTTTTAGAAGAAAATTCTTATCAAAGAATCTTAGATGTATGGGAAGAGAACGAGCAGATGTTTAACCAAGCCGATTCCAGAAACTATCGTAATATATTTTCAACTAAAGATTGACTAAGCATTAAATTCGGAGTATAATCTCCTATATGGAAACTTTTAAGGTTTCCATCGGGCTCGACCCGATACAAAACTTTTTTGAAGTTTTGTCGGGTACAGAGCAATATGTCCCCGTGGTTCAACGGATAGAACATGGGATTTCTAATCCTATGATGGGGGTTCGATTCCCTCCGGGGACACATGACATGGCGGTCGTAGTGTAGTGGCCTAGCACAAGAGTTTGTGGAACTCTTAGGGGGAGTTCGAATCTCCTCGACCGCCCCATTAAAATTATGGAATTTTTGAATTTTAGAATATCAACACTATCTGGAATTATTATCCTGCTTATAATCTCTTTTGCTGTTGGCTTGGCTATTCAGCATCAGATGAAGGAAATTATGTCTATCCGCATTCAAGCCCTTCAAATGGAGTGATTATTTTTTTTCTTGGAGAGTGACTTTGAGATTGAGTTGTTTTTTATCTCTCAGAACCTTTAATTCAATTTTTTCATCTATTTCGCATTTTTGCAAAATAGCCGATAGAGGATTATTGGTAGTTACCTTTTCTCCTTTGGCTTCTAAAACTATATCAAACTCTTTTAGGCCGGCTTTGTTAGCAGAAGAACCTTTGATTACTGCTGATTCTCCCAATCTTTCTCTGACTATCAATGCTCCATAATCTACAGAAAGCTTATTCTTTACAGCTATTTCTTTTGTTAGGATAACATATTTAATTCCCAAGAAAGGTTGCTTTATTTTCCCATACTTTTTAACTTCTTCTAAATCCTCTAAAGCATAATTGATTGGGATGGCAAAGCCAATATTTTGAGCCCCCATTACCATGGCGGTGTTAATGCCGATAACTTTTCCTTCCCTATTTACTAATGGCCCTCCAGAATTCCCTGGATTAATGGCGGCATCTGTTTGGATAAGACCTCTTAGGCGTTCTGATTGTTGAGTAACATGATTGGTTGCTTGAATGTGTCTTGATAGGCCAGAAACAATTCCAGAACTTACTGTATCATGAAATTCTCCCAAAGCATTCCCGATAGCAACTACTTCTTGACCTAATTGAACATGGTTTAAGCTGTCTAGTTCTAAGTAGGGGAATTTTTTACCTTCTATTTTTAAGATAGCAATATCATTAAGAGGGTCCCTAGCTAAGACCTTGGCCGGGTATTTTTTTGTTGGTTCTACAATGACAGTATATTGGGCTTCGGTGTCAGCGACAACATGTTGGGATGTTATTAAATATCCATCAGGAGAAACAATGAATCCTGATCCGCCACCTATCTTTGTTAATTCTTTTTTTCCTTGTTTGAATTTAGGCATAACAACGCCTTGTTCTCCATAGGGCATTAAATAAAAACCTTCTATTTTGGGAAGATCTTTTGAAATGACAATAGTTATTACTGCTGGACAAACCTTTTTGGCAATATCAATGATTGATAAATCTTTTTTCATGTGTCTTTTTATATAATTATTTGTTATACTTTATTATATTATAGCAGTTAAACTTATTGAAAACAATACTGAAATATGATATTCTTGTTTAATGCTCTATACAAAAACTTTTCAAAAAAGTTTTTGTCGAGCTCGACAAGAAATCCTTTTGGGATTTCTTGTATAGAGCCCCTGTAGTTCAATGGATAGAACAAGACACTCCTAACGTCTAAATGTAGGTTCGATTCCTACTGGGGGCACACTTGACAATGGTTGCTGATATATTAATATGGAGGCGAGGGGGTGCGGGATAAAATTCCTAAAGGACATTAAATCTAATAAAGGAGGTTTATGAATATTCTCGGCTATGTCCGAACCTGACCTTAAGGGATAAACCAAGTTCGTTAGATCATTCCTCCTCGCTTAAAGCTAAGACCTCGTTTTTACGGGGTTTTGGCTTTTCTTATGTGATGTATGTTATAATACAATAATAATTAATTAATCAAAAAGTTTAAATAACCATTCTTTCAAAATAACAGCTGTTCAAATTTCTGCGGAAATTTGCCAGTTTCGTTCTCGGACTTTTGCGAAAGTCTTCCGAAATGCATTTTGAAAGAAGATTATTTTCACTTTTTTAATAATATGGTTAAAGAGAAAAAAGAAAAACAAATTGGAGAAGTAATTCATTTCTTTTCTAATATTAAAGTAGCCGTTATTAAGTTATCGGCTCCTCTTTTAGTGGGCGATACTATCCATATTGTTGGTGGCGAAGATACTGATTTTGAACAGCCCGTTAAATCAATGCAAGTGGATCATGAAAAAATTGGAAAAGCTAAAAAGGGGAATGAAGTTGGCATAAAGGTTAAGAAGAAAGTAAGAGAAGGCTACAAAGTATTTAAATGAAATTCTTAAAGGCACTAGCAGTTTTTTTAGGAACCATAATTGGTGTTGGTATATTTGGTTTGCCTTTTGTGGCTGCTAAGGCCGGTTTTTTTACTGTTTTTGTGTATTTTCTGATTATGGCTGGAATTGCTATTGCTATGAATATTATTTATTCTGAAATAGTTCTTGGCACTAAAAAGCTTCATCGTTTTCCTGGTTATGTCCAAGAATATCTAGGAATAAGATGGAAAAAACTTACTTTCGTAGTTACAGCTTTTGGTCTTATTGGGGCATTGCTGGCCTATTTGATTGTTGGCGGGCAGTTTCTTTTTGCTTACTTCGGACCCTTGTTGGGTGGGGATATTATCTTATACACGCTTTTCTTTTTTGTTCTTGGTGCCTACCTAGTTTTTAGAGGAGTAAAAAGTATTTCCAGCGTTGAACTAATTTTACTTGGCATTATTCTAGCCATCTTAGTTTTATTTTTTATAAAGGCCTTTCCATTCATTAATTTAGATAATTTTAAAACATTTGATCCGGGATACATATTTTTTCCATATGGTGTGGTTCTCTTTTCTTTATGGGGAACATCAGTTATCCCTGAAATTAAAGAAATGATTGATGGGTCAGGATTTTCTTTAAAAAAGATAATAATTGTGGGAATTATTATGTCGGTTGTTATATATCTCTTCTTTATTTATGTTGTCCAGGGAGCTTCTGCTGTAGTTTCTAATGATGCCATTTCTGGTTTAGAGAAATCCGTTGGCTCTAATATGATAAGATTGGGCTTCTTGTTTGGAGTGATAACTTGTTTTACTTCTTTTATCACGCTTGCCTTAACGCTTAAAAAAGTTTTGTGGTATGACTTTGGTTTTAATAAAAATCTATCTTGGTTTTTAACTTGTTTTATTCCTTTGGGATTATTCTTCATGGGGTTGAGAGAGTTTATTGAAGTAATAAGCTTTACTGGAGCTATCGCTCTAGGGATAGAAGGTACAATTTTAATCTTTTTATATAAAGAATTTTTAATAAAAAATCCGCCAGGTGGCGGATCAAAAAAGATAAACCCCCTATTTTATCTTTTGTCAGGTGTCTTTGTTTTAGGCATAATACTTGAAGTTTTTCTATTTTATGCTAAATTAATCTAATGAGTAAATTATTAGACACTGTAGTTATCGTAATATTTGTTGCTTTTGTTTTTTGGTATGTAGTTAATAGCGTCATACCGTCTATCTCTTAATATGATTAGAGCACATCTTTTTATTTCTGGAAGAGTTCAGATGGTCTTGTTCAGAGCATCAACCCAGCGGAAAGCTAAAAAGTTCGGGGTTAAAGGATTTGTTAAAAATCTTCCAGACAAAAGAGTGGAGGTAGTTATTGAAGGAGAACAAGAGAATGTTCAGAAGCTTATAGAGTGGTGCCGAAAAGGACCAATGTTGGCCAAGATTAAAGATGTGGCAGTAACCCAAGAAAATTACACTGGTGAATTTAATAAATTTAGTATTCTATATTAAATAAAAAAAGTAACCGAGTCACCTTCGTTTTAAAGTGACTCGGTCACTTTTTTCTTATGCTATATTAAACAAAAACAACCTGGTTTAACAGATTGTTTTTGTATTTTGCTAAAAGAATTTTTCTTAAAATCCTGGAGTTTCCTCTTCTGGAGTTTCAGAAACTTCTTCCTCTGCTGGAGTTTCCTCTGCTGGAGTTTCCTCTGCTGGAGTTTCCTCTGCTGGAGTATCTTCTATTGGAGTTTCTTCTTGATTAACTGTTTCGTCAGTTGTTTCTTCTCCTCCCTCAGTAGGAGTTTCAGGAGTTTTTTCCTGAGATGTAAAAGTAGGATATAAATTATCTGTAATCATGTTTTTAACTTTATTTTAATGTTTCTTACGACCTTTTAGCTATTTATACACTATATCTTAATTATAAGGAAATATGGACTTGTGTCAACCCCGTAGAGAAAATTTGTTCTACGGGGTCAACCCTTAATTGTGGAAATAATATATATATAATGTTAGAATAGAATAAGATGAATAATAAAAAATTTGCAGCAGAGTCTGTGGGGAAAAGAATGATAAAACAAGTCCCGGTGTGTCATCAAAATGACCGTGTTTTAGATGTAAAGAAAATGCTTTTTGATACTATGGATGGTCTGGAAACTATTAACTATATATATGTCATTGATAATAAGAATAAATTGATTGGAGTTTTTTCTATAAAAGAAATTTTCAGAAAACCAGAGAAAACATTGATTAGAGAAATCATGGAGAACGAACTTGTTAAGATAAGACCTCATGCTGACCAAGAGAAGGTTGTCATTCTTGCTCTCAGAAACAACCTTAAAGCCATCCCTGTCGTTGGCAAAGGCGATGAATTTTTAGGAATAGTTCCTTCAGATGTTATTTTAGATATTCTTCACTTAGAAAATGTCGAGGATTTTTTGAAAATGGCTGGGATTAATAGTCCTCTCCAAAAAGTACTAAAGGGTTCGGCATGGTATTTATTCAAGGTTAGAATACCGTGGCTAGTTCTAGGTCTTTTGGGTGGTATTGTTGGGGCAACTGTTATTACATATTTTGAGGGTCCCTTGCGAGAAAATTTTATTCTAGCTAGCTTTA
>CAZKZC010000002.1:0-3256 GCA_964557155.1 uncultured Candidatus Saccharibacteria bacterium
TTTGCCACGGGGCTTAACTATTCGTGAGCCAATAGAGGTTATTCCCGATACAACCAGTGCAACAATTAATTGGGAAACAAGTTACGAAGCTACTAGTCGAGTAGTTTATAGTACTACTCCAGATCGGTTTGATTTGTTTGCGGGCGAGCCAAGCTATGGCTATGATCAGTATACTGCCGAAAATTTTACGAAAGAAATTAATCACACCGTAACTATTATTGGTTTAATCCCTGGTACCACTTATTATTATCGTTGTGTCTCTCATGGCTCTTTCGCTGTGAGTACGGAATATAGTTTTACTACTTTTGTTGAGAAAGATATAGAAGATGGAGAGAAATCAATTGTTCAAGGAAAAGTAAAAGGAGCGACTGATATAATAAGTGACGATAAAGAAAATATGGGAAAAGAAGACGAAGAAGACGAAGAAAAAATTACAGAAGAGAACCTTTCATCATTACTTGCAGGAGGGTTTTTAGCGTCAATGATTGATTTATTTAATTCTATAGATTCTTATTTGCTTTTATTTATTCTTATAATTGTATTAATTATTTTAGCTCTATTATTTAGAAAAAAGAGAAAATACGGAGAATCTTAGTCTAACATGTTCAAAGCTAAGCTTTGAACACTTTTGAATATTTCATAACTGAACATATGGACTTGACAAGTTTGAATAAATATGATACAATGAAGCCATTGAGAAGTAAATAAGTGAATAGTTTTTTAGAGCAGAATTGAAAGGAAAGAAAATGAGAGAAAAAATAAGACTCACAGTAATAGAGGTGTTAATAATTGTCGTCGTTCTGGGAATTTTGGCGGCAATTATCACTCCGATGATTGTCAATTCGTAATCGGGTGCGTAAGGGGTGTTGATCTGTAATAGATCAGTACCCTATTTTTTTACTTGATTTTTTGACTAAAATGAGGTAGATTGTATAGAATATGCGAGATATAGTAGAGCTTTTAGCTCCAGCGGGAGATTTTAAATGTTTGGTAACAGCAATAAGCGCCGGTTGCGACGCTGTTTATTTTGGTTTACAAGATTTTAATATGAGAGCTAGGGCAAAGAACTTTAAGATTTCTGACTTAGTGGAGATAAAAAAGATATGTCAAAAAAATAAGGTAAAGATGTATTTAGCTCTGAATACTATTATCTATGACGATGAACTTAAAAAAGCTGAAAGAATAATTAAAAAAGCTAAAAATTATGTTGACGCCATTATCTGTTCTGATATTTCTATTATGCTTTTATGCAAGAAATACAAGGTTCTATTTCATGTTTCAACGCAATGTTCTGTTTCAAATTCAGAGACAGCCATGTTTTATAAGAAACTGGGAGCCAAAAGAATTGTTTTAGCTAGAGAATTAAACTTAAAGCAAATTAAGAAAATATCAAAGATAGTTCCAGTTGAGATTTTTGTTCATGGAGCAATGTGTGTTGCTGTTTCGGGAAGATGTTTTACTTCCCAATTCTTATTTAATCAATCGGCTAATAGAGGAAAATGTTTACAGCCTTGCCGAAGGCCTTATGAGGTAAAAGATAATCAAGGAAATTTGTTAAGAATTACCAATAATCATATTCTTTCGGCTAAAGATCTTTGTACTATTCCATTTATAGAGAAACTTAAAAAAGCAGGAATAGTTTCATTCAAGATTGAAGGAAGGAATAGAGAGCCAGAATATATTGATACAGTAATAAGGGCTTATCGCAAAGCAATTGATAAGAAATTGACTAAAGAAGAAACAAAGGAATTAATGGCTGAATTGAATAAGACCTACAATAAAGGATATTCTTCAGGATTCTTAATTAAGCCCCCAACTTCAGATGATTTCTCTGGTGTTGAGCATAGTAGCGGAACGCAATCAAAAAGATTTGTTGGGGAAATAACTCATTATTATAGTAAGCTAGGAGTTGCCCTTATAACAATTAATACAGGAAGTTTAAAAATAGGCGATAATTTATTAATATCCGGAAAAACAACTCCTCTTATTAGGGATAAGATAGAAAGCATGGAAATAGATAATAAAAAAGTAGAAAAAGCTGAAAAAGGTCAGGAAGTTGGAATTAAACTTCCTTTATGTCGAACAGGGAATGAAGTTTATAAGATATGGAAGAAAAAAGGAAAAAAGTAATAATAGCCATGTCGGGAGGAGTTGATTCTTCCGTGGCCGCAGCTCTTTTAAAGAAAGAGGGTTTTGATGTGGTTGGAGTGTTTATGAAATTTTGGGGCAATGGTAAATGTTGCACGCCTGAAAGTGAAAAGAGAGCTCGCTTAGTTTCAGAAAAACTAGGTATCCCCTTCTATGTTTTTAATTTCCAAAAAGAGTTTAAGGAGAAAGTTGTTGATTATTTCTCCAAACAAGAAAAAGCGGGATTAACGCCTAATCCTTGTGTTGTTTGCAATAAAGAGATTAAGTTTGGGTTATTGTTTAAAAAGGCACTTTCCTTAGGTGCTGACTATATTGCCACAGGGCACTATGCTCGATTGGAAGACGGGAAGTTATTGAAGGGAAAGGATAAAGATAAAGATCAGTCATACTTTTTATGGAAACTTGATAAAAAAGTATTGAAACATGTTTTGTTTCCAGTTGGTGATTATACTAAACCAGAAATAGTTAAACTAGCTAAGAAGTTTAAGTTACCCGTCTTGGGTCTTAAAGAATCTCAGGATATTTGTTTCAAGGTTAAGTTTAATAAAAATCCAGGTCCCATAGTATTATACTCAGGCACAAACTATGGGATAAAGAAGGTTATTGGACAACATAATGGATTGTGGTTTTATACCATAGGACAAAGAAAGGGAATTGGCCTAGCTGGAGGTCCTTATTATGTTTTAAGCAAAGATGTTAAAAAGAACATTTTAATTGTCACTAAAAAAGAAAAGAACTTATATAGAAAAGAGCTATCTGTTAAAAATGTTAATTGGATTTCTGAAAAACATCGTTCGGATGTTGCACATCCCATCAAGGTTAAAGTCAAGATAAGATATCAGCACGAACCAGCTTTAGCTGAATTTGACGGAAAGAAAGTTATTTTTAATAAACCTCAAAGAGCCATAACCCCCGGTCAATCAGCCGTCTTCTACCTGCCTACTGGCAAGGCAGGCAAAGATCAACAACTGATCGCCGGAGCAACAATCAAATGATTGAGGTTCAACCTCAATAGTGTTATGATCAGATAATGAGGAAGTTCCAATTTGAAGAAAATCAAATATGTCATATTTATAATAGGGGTGTTGATAAAAGAGATATATTTTTA
>CAZKZC010000002.1:3356-33160 GCA_964557155.1 uncultured Candidatus Saccharibacteria bacterium
AAGGGGATATTAATTGCATATGGAGAGATGTTCCTGAAGTCGGAGAATGTTAGAAAATCGTTTCAGAGAAAGCTAGATAACAATCTTTGTTTTTTTCTTGGAAAAGAAAAGATTAATTTTAAGATATATTCTTCTAGAGAAAGAATCTTTATTGCCTTGCCTGCCGGCAGACAGGAAACAAGCCAGCTTTTAAAAACAAAAAAAGTAATAAAGAGAATGTTTGGTATTGCTTGGTTTTCGGAATGTTTTTATCTTTCTGATGAAAAAGAACTTTTGAACTTTAAGTATAAAGATTATATTAAAAAGGGCGAGACATTTGCTATAAGAATGAAAAGAGATCGGCAGATTATTGATAAAGTAGCTAAGCTTCTTAATAATAAAGTAAATTTAGACAAACCCAAGAAAGAGTTATTCATAGAAAAAAGAGATAAGAGTTTTTTCTTGTATTTTAAAAAGAATAAAGGATTAGGTGGTTTACCTGCTGAAGTAAGTGGCAAGGTGCTATCAATGATATCTGGAGGAATAGATTCTGTTCCAGCTGCTTATTTATCGGCTAAAAGGGGAGCTGAAACCGTTTGGATTCACTTTCATAGTTTCCCTTTGGTTTCTAATAAAAGTATTGAAAAAGTAAAAGAATTAGCTGAAGTATTTGAGAAGTATCAAAAGAAGGTTAAGATATATTTTGTTCCTTTTCAAGATATTCAAATGGAAATTAAAGCTAAGGCACCGGCTAATTATAGGGTTTTGCTTTATCGACGACTCATGCTTCAAATTGCTGAGAAGATTGCTAAGAAGGAGGGCTGTTATGCGTTAGTAACCGGAGAAAGTTTGGGTCAGGTTAGCTCTCAAACATTACCTAATATGGAGATTACGGAAGAGGGAGTAAAGATTCCTGTCTTAAGACCGTTAATCGGAATGGATAAGGAAGAAATCATTGAACTAGCTAAGAAAATAGACACTTATGATATTTCTATAAAGCCTCAAGAAGACTGTTGCACCCTATTTGTTCCTAAGCATCAAACAGCTCATGGTAACCTAGAAATAACTAAGAAACTAGAAAGCAAACTAAAGGTCAGGGGTTGACTATCATTTATGCTTAATTTAAGCTATAATAAAGGTGTTAATAACTTTAAGACTAATTAAAGGTCGTTTAAAAGAAAAAGATTAAATTATAATATTATGGATTACAAAGGATATTGCGTAAAATGCAAACAGAAAAATGTTAAAATGGAAGACCCTAAATTGGTCAACATGAAAGGCAAGGGTACTGTTAAAAGATACGCTGTTAGTGGAACTTGCCCAAAATGTGGCACAAAGATGTTCAGAATTGTCGGAGCAGCCGATGCAGAAGCTTTTAAGAAAGAAAATTAGTTAAAGATTATTCGGTTCGAACCGTAACCCGCCCTAGGCGGGTTTTGGTTTAAAATTTGACAATGATTTTAGAAGGATTAGAATAGAAGGTAGATAGAAGGTAGATAATAAAAATATTAGAAAATATTATGAACGGAGAATTGATAGAATTTTTAGATAAAAAATTTAATAAAATAGATGGAAAATTTGATAGAATAAATGAAAGATTCGATAAAGTTGAAAATAAGCTAGAAAAAATTCAAACAGATGTAAATATAAATAAAACTAATATTTTGGTTGGTTTTAAGGAGGCCAAAGAAGAACGATCCGGAATTGAGAGAAGAATCAATGAAACTTATAATTCAGTTGACGGTTTTGTTAAAAATGTTGATGATCTTCAAGATGAGTTTACTGTAACGAAAGAAGATTCAAAAAGAATTAAAAATGTTTTAAGAGAAAAACTTGGAGTTGATCTTGCCTGATAGCAATTATCGCAACCCGAGACAACGCTCTCGGTTTTTTGCTATAATGAATAAATGTTGAAGAATAAGAATAAGAAAAGGATATATGTTGTTTTGGTGGTTCTGGCTATGGCGAATGTTTTGGCCTGGGTAGTGGTTTGGGAAATGGGCCAGTCAGAGGATTTAGAAGTGGTGTTTTTTGATGTTGGGCAAGGAGATAGTATTTTTATTGAGACAAAAGATGGATTTCAGGTTTTGATTGATGGAGGACCTGGCTTAGCTGTCTTAGAGAAATTAGGTCAGGAGATGTCTTTTTATGATAGAACAATTGATTTGATGATTTTAACTCATCCAGATCATGATCATTTATATGGTTTATTGGAAGTTTTAAAAAGATATGAAATAAAAAGTATTTTATGGACGGGTGTTATTAAAGATAATGCCGAGTATAGAGAGTGGATTAAGCTGATTGAAGAAGAAGGAGCCGAGATGCTTATAGCTCAAGCTGATCAGAGAATAGATTTATCGGATGATATTTATATGATAATTCACTACCCTTTCGAAAATTTAGAGGGTCAGGAATTTAAGCAGGTTAATGATACTTCCATTGTTGCTGAATTAGTTTTTAATGAAGTTTCCTTTCTATTCACGGGAGATATATCTGAAAAAATAGAAAAGCAACTAGATATTGATTCAGATGTTTTAAAGATAGCTCATCACGGAAGTAAAAGCTCAACATGTTTTGAATTTGTGGAAAGTGTTTCTCCAGAAATTGCTGTTATCAGTGTTGGGGAAAATACCTATGGACATCCCGATCCAGGAGTATTGCAAACTCTTGAAGAATTTGGTATAAATACCTCAACTACCAAAAATCATGGCGATGTGAGAATTATCTCTAATGGAGATAGTTTTATTATCAAGTAATAAATATATAACATATATGAAAGATTTAGAATTTCCATTATTTAAGACAAAAATAGAAGGTTCTCCAAAGTTTGATTTGACTGATTTTGATCAACGCAAAGAGTACTTTGAATTAAAAGCTGGAGACGAAATTAAGAAAATTAAAGAATATTTAAATGGAGGGAATACTTTTATTGCCTACTTCTTAGGCAAGAAGAATTCTGGAAAAGGAACCTATGCTAAAATGTTTAGAGAGATCTTTGGTAAAGAGAATATAGCTCATCTTTCTATTGGAGACATGATAAGAGAAATAGATAAGGAGTTACAAGATCCAGAACAGAAGAAAGAATTAGTGGCCTTTTTAGAAAAGAATTATAGGGGGTTTATCTCTTTAGAAGATATACTTGCTTCTTTGGAAAATAGAAGTACTTCTAAACTCTTACCTTCTGAATTAATTTTGGTTTTGGCAAAGAGAGAAATATCTCGCTTAGGCAAGAAGTCCATCTTTATAGATGGCTTTCCAAGGGAATTAGATCAAGTTTCTTATTCTTTATTCTTTAGAGATTTGGTAGACTATCGTCAAGATCCAGATGTTATGATTCTGATAGATATTCCAGAGCCAGTTATTAACGCAAGAATAAAACATCGAGTTATTTGTCCTTTGTGTAATACTTCAAGAAGTTTAAAACTTTTAACAACTCAAAAAGTAGAACATGAGGATGGGAAGTTTCACTTAATTTGTGATAACTCTGATTGCACGGGTGCAAGAATGGTCCCAAAAGAAGGAGACGAAAAGGGGATAGAGCCAATTAAGGATAGATTAGCTTTAGATGAGGTGCTTATCAAAAGGGCCTTTTCGCTTTATGGAATTCCTAAGGTGTTATTAAGAAACTCTGTTCCTATTGATAAAGCAGAAGAATATCTTAATGATTATGAGATAACGCCAGAGTTTGATTACGTTTGGACATCCGACGTCCAAACAGTTCAGAAGCCATGGCAAGTAGTTGATGATAATAATCAACCATCATATAGCTTGATGCCACCTCCAGTTGTTGTTTCTTTGATAAAACAATTAGTAGAAGCTCTCGGGATTTAAATCTTGACTTTTTCGCAAAAATAATTACAATGAGTATTATGTAAATTGTCAATTAAATAAAGAAGGATCTTGTGAAAGGAAGCTAATGGAATAATGATTGTTGTTTAGAGTAAGCTTTTTAGAATTAATTGAAAAAAGAAAGGTAACAGAAATGAGAACAAAAAAAACAACCTTGATGTTTGCCATTGCCGTTCTGATGGCACTAACCACAAATGTTTTCGCTGAAAGTACGATAATCGTACGTGCAGAACTAATCCAAGAAGAGGTTATGAGTTTGGGTTACTCAGAAGAAATTGCTCACGGCTTTGTTCTTATGGCTAGCCAATGGAAGGGTGCCAAAAGCCCACCGGACGCAAATAGTCCATCGGAAATAACTGCAATTTCCTTGCACGGCGTGATCTCAAACAATGTTTTACCCAAAAAGGATCATTTCGGTCTAGCCAAAATTGTCGAAACGGGCAAAGCCAACTGTTTGGGCTATGCACAGATTTTTTACATTTTAGGCAGATCCATTGGCCTGAAGGTTTGGGTTATAAGTTTTTCGTCGGAAAATATCGGAAATGTTGTCGAATTATCTGACAACAAGTTTCTGATAATGATTTCAAGAGAAAAAGATTGTCCCAGCAAGTATTTTATTGTAAATGGAAGCATGGCAGATATTAAAAGTGATTTTCGTGTTTTCAACAAAAAAGAATTGGTTAGTCTAATCCAATTTTGTCAGGGGACACTTTTTTATCTGTCGGGTAACACGACGGAATCAATTGGGCATTTCAACAGGGCTATTGAGTTGGATCCGAATAATGTCCCAGCTCTCAATAACCGGGCTGGTGCTCGTTTAATATTGCAAGAGCATATTGGGGCTATGCTCGATCTCAATAAAGCCATTAGCCTGGATCCGAATTATGCTAACGCATACCAAAATCGTGCAAACACTTATTTGGATTTGAAACGATATTCGGAAGCGATCGCAGATTATAACAAAATTATCAGCTTCAAACCAGACTTTGCCAAAGCGTATCTCGGTCGCTCAGTCGCTTATTCGTTCTTAGGTCAAAAGAAAAAGGCGGAAGCCGACTACAAAAAAGCAATCGAGTTGAACCCAAAGCTTACTAGGGTTCAGCTTAACGCCAAGATCTAATGTCAACAAATCAACAAACCGGATTTATCCATTAAGGATAAATCCGGCTTTTCTTTAAATTGTTCAAGCTACGGAACATAATTGACAGTGGGGTTTGAAAAATACTATAATGAAGATAGCTCTATAAGTATTTATTAAGATTCTGGACTATACATATACAAAGGGAGTTTGATATTTGTATTCACCTTGGTGGATACTTGTAAAATCCCACTTAAATTATTCTCCAAGAATCTTCTTAGATATTTATGGAGCTTTATTTTAAAACAAAAAAGTGACTCGGTCACCTTTTTGTTTTAAAATTATTTTCTTTTGGAGAGAGTTTTAATACATTTAGCACAGGCCTTTATTTTTTTGCCAGCGTAGGGTTTGTAAGCCATTCTATTTATATCAACAGGAACATAGACCCATTGGAGATTAGGATATTTTCTTCGCTTAATGGTTGGATTATATTTACCTCTAAGCTTTACTCTATGCCAAACCATCATAGACGACTTTTCGCAAATTGTACATTTCTTTGTCATAGTGCTTCTATTCTAGCATAACTTTAAATTTTATTCAAGTTATGTTATATTAAAACATATGGACTTTATTTTTCTTATTGTTATTTTAATATTTTCTGTTATTATCCATGAGATTGCTCATGGAGGTGTTGCCTATTATCTGGGAGATCCAACAGCCAAATATGCTGGTCGTCTTACTTTAAATCCATTAAAACATTTAGATCCAATTGGTTCTATTTTATTGCCAACCCTCTTAGTCATCTTTAAAAGTCCTATTTTATTTGGATATGCAAAACCGGTTCCGATCAATCCCTATAATTTTAGAGATCAAAAATATGGTTCTTTGAAAGTTGCTCTAGCGGGTCCATTATCTAATTTATCAGTAGCCTTAATTTTTGGCTTGGCCCTGAGATTTATTTCTGCTATTTATTTAATCCCAGGCCTTTCAATGATGTTTGCTGGTATAGTATATATAAATGTGTTGCTTGCGATATTTAATTTAATACCAATTCCACCACTAGATGGCTCGCATATATTGATTGATCTTTTACCACGTTTTTCTTCACAAATAAAATTATTTTTTCAACAGTATAGAATGATTCTTTTCTTTGCTTTACTCTATCTTCTTATGATGGGTATAATTCCGTTAATGCAAGTAATCTTATTTGTTTATAGGATTATAGCCGGATTGGAGGCATTTACTCCATTAGCTCAATTTTTTCAAATCCTTTAAAACAAAAAACTTCGTGAGTAACGAAGTTTTTTGTTGTGGACCCGGCGGGAGTCGAACCCGCTTGGTCGCGTGTCAACGGCGACTTGTTAACCACATACAACACGGGCCCAGGCCCACATATTTATTTTACAACAAAAAAGGACTTCCCGAAAGAAGTTCTTTTTTGTGACACGCAACACAGCCCGTAGTGTACGAACTATCGCCGTATTACTTTCATTATATCAAACCAAGTTCCTTTGTCAAGCCGTCAAGGAACCTGTGATGTTGACATTGTGTTTGATTTTTGTTAAACTTCTTAATAAGCATTTCATATGCTAACTTTTTAATTATGCCAACGATACATCAACTAGTAAAACATAAAAGAGTAAGCAAAAAAAAGAAAAGCAAAACACCTGCTTTGACTTTTAGTTTTAATGTTTTAAAGAATAGACCTAAGAGATATGACTCTCCTTTTAAGAGAGGTGTTTGCCTTAGGGTTTTTACAGTTACTCCTAAAAAACCTAACTCTGCTTTAAGAAAAGTAGCCAGAGTTAGATTAACTAATGGAATGGAAGTATCGGCCTATATCCCTGGAGAAGGGCATAATCTTCAAGAGCATTCAGTTATTATGATAAGAGGTGGAAGAGTAAGAGATTTGCCAGGAGTAAGATACCATGTTGTTAGGGGGGTTTTAGATACCGGAGGGGTTGAAGGCAGGAAACAAGGTAGAAGCAAATATGGAACTAAAAAAGAAAAGAAATAATTATGAAAAGTTTTAAGAAACACCCAGTATTGCCCGATCCATTATATAATAACGAAACAGTTTCCAAGTTTATTAATCAGATTATGAGAGAGGGCAAGAAAACAATAGCCAGAAAGATTGTTTATGGTGCTTTTGAGATTATGAAAGAAAAGACAAAGAAAGATCCTTTAGAGGTTTTTGAAACAGCTTTAGAGAATGCTTCACCTAGAATTGAGGTAAAATCAAAAAGAGTTGGAGGAGCCACTTATCAGGTTCCAATTGAAGTAAAAGGGAACAGAAAGATGGCTTTAGCAATGAGATGGATTCTTTTAGGAGCTAAAGCTAAAAAAGGAAAAGCAATGAGAGAAAAGTTGGCCGATGAGTTAATGGACGCTGCTAACGATACTGGTTGGGCTATTAAGAAGAAATCAGATACTCATCGCATGGCCGAAGCCAACCGAGCTTTCGCCCACTTTGCTTGGTAGCTTAAAATATTATGCCTAGAGAATATCCAATTGAAAAAACAAGAGATATTGGGATTATTGCCCATATTGATGCTGGAAAAACAACAGTTTCCGAGCGTGTTTTATTTTATACCGGAATTTCTCATAAGATTGGTGAGGTCCATGACGGAGGAGCTATTATGGACTGGATGGAACAAGAAAGAGAAAGAGGTATTACTATTACTTCTGCGGCAACAACTTGTTTTTGGACACCGAGTCAGTTTAATGGAGATAAAGTCAAAGAACATAGAATTAATATTATTGATACTCCAGGTCATATTGACTTTACGGCTGAAGTTCAAAGATCTTTAAGGGTTTTAGATGGAGCGGTTGTTGTTTTTGACGGTGTGGCTGGCGTAGAACCACAATCAGAAACTGTTTGGCGTCAAGCCGATAAGTTTAAAGTTCCAAGAATTTGCTTTATTAATAAACTAGATAGAACTGGAGCTAGTTTCGAAAAGAGCTTTCAATCAATATTAGATAAGCTTACGCCCGATGCTATTGCTATGCAGTTGCCTATTGGTTTAGAACAAGAACATAAGGGGGTCGTCGATTTATTGAAAATGAAAGCCATTATGTTTGATGGTGATTTCGGTCAAATTATCAGAGAAGAGGAAATTCCAGAGAATATGAAAGAGGATGCTAAAAAGTGGAGAAATAAAATGATTGAAAAGATTGTTGCTGAAGACGATTCAACAATGGAGAAATATTTAGGTGGAGAAGAAGTTCCAATAGAAAAGTTAAAAGAAGTTTTAAGAAAAGCGGTTATTGATTATAAGCTGATACCAGTATTTTGTGGTTCTGCTCTTAAGAATAAAGGGGTTCAACCAATGTTAGATGCTGTTTGTGATTATCTTCCAAGCCCTATTGATATGCCAGCTATTAAAGGAATTAATCCAAAAACAGGAGAAGAAACCGAAGAAAGGAGAGCCGATGATAGCGAAAAGTTTTCAGCTTTAGCTTTTAAGGTTGCTACAGATCCTTTCGTTGGAGCTCTTACTTATTTCAGAGTTTATTCTGGAACCTTGATTTCTGGTTCTTATCTTTTGAACTCGAGAACAGGCGATAAAGAAAGAATTGGCCGTATTTTAAGAATGCATTCAGCTGAAAGAGAAGAGGTGAAAGAGGTTTACACTGGAGATATTGCTGCCACAGTCGGTCTTAAAAATACTAGAACAGGAGATACTTTATGTGACGAAACAGCATCAGTTATTCTTGAGCAAATTACTTTTCCAGAACCAGTTATCGGTATTAGAATTGAGCCGAAATCAAAAGCCGATCAAGAAAAAATGGGCTTGGCTCTCAAAAGGTTATCAGAAGAAGATCCTACTTTTAGAATTAAGAGCGATATAGAAACAGGTGAAACTATTATCTCAGGAATGGGCGAGCTTCATTTAGAGGTTCTAGTTGATAGAATGAAAAGAGAGTTTAAAGTAGAGGCCTCTGTTGGCCGTCCTCAAGTTGCCTATAAAGAAACTATTAAAGAAGAAGCCCAAGCAGAAGGTAAGTTTATTAAACAATCGGGTGGTCGAGGCCAGTATGGTCATGTAATGTTAAAAGTTAAACCCTTAGAGAGAGGTAAGGGTTTTGTTTTTAACGATGAAATTAAGGGAGGATCTATTCCTAAGGAATATATTCCGGCTGTTGAAAAAGGCATTAAAGAGGCGATGAGTAAAGGTGTTGTTGCTGGATATTTAATGATGGATATTGAAGTAACTCTCTATGATGGATCTTTTCACGAAGTTGACTCTTCTGAGAATGCTTTTAAAATTGCGGGTTCTATGGCTTTTCAAGCGGCAGCTAAAAGAGCTAAGGCCATTATATTAGAGCCAATTATGAAATTAGAAGTTATTATTCCGTCAGATTTCTTTGGAGATGTTATTGGAGATTTATCTTCTAGAAGAGGAAAAATTGGTCAAACAGACGATAGAAATAATTTAAAGATTATTGATGCTACTATTCCATTGGCTCAAATGTTTGGTTACGCTACCACTTTAAGATCACTAACAGAAGGAAGAGGAAACTTTACTATGGAATTTGATAAGTATGAAGAAGTCCCTGGAAATATCGCTCAAGAAATTATAGAAGGCAAGCGTAGATAAAAAGTGTTGATCCCGTTAGAGATGGTGGTATATTAAGAATTGGCGAGAAACAACATCAAAATCTCTAACGGGATTGACAAGTTTACTTTAATCGGTTAAGATACTAGATATAATAAAAAATAAATAATAACAAACAATAATAATAAAATTATGGCAGAAAAAGCAAAATTTGAAAGAGGGAAACCTCATGTAAATGTTGGTACTATTGGTCATGTTGATCATGGTAAAACTACTCTAACCGCAGCAATGCTGCATGCTTTGGTTTTGAAAGGATTGATTTCAGCTGAGAAAGCTGTTGATCAAATTGATTCAGCTCCTGAGGAAAAGGCCAGAGGTCTTACGATTTCTGTTTCTCATTTAGAGTACGAATCAGAAAATAGACATTATGCCCACATTGATTGTCCGGGACATGCTGACTATATTAAAAATATGATTACTGGAGCTGCTCAAATGGATGGTGCAATTTTAGTTGTATCAGGTCCTGATGGTCCCATGCCTCAAACAAGAGAACATATCTTACTTGCTAGACAAGTTGGTATTCCTTCAGTTATCGTTTTCTTAAACAAAACTGATCAAGTTGATGATCCAGAAATTCTTGAATTAGTAGAATCAGAAATTAGAGAATTATTAAACAAATATGAATTCCCTGGAGATGAAACGCCAATTGTTAGAGGATCAGCTTTGAAAGCATTAGCAGCAACATCAGTTGATGACGAAGCTATTAAGCCAATCTTAGAATTAGTTAAAGCATTAGATGAATTTATTCCAGAACCAGTTAGAGATATTGACAAGCCATTCTTAATGGCCGTTGAAGATGTTTTCTCAATTGAAGGAAGAGGAACTGTTGCTACTGGAAGAATTGAAAGAGGAGCTGTTAACGCCAACGAAGAAGTAGAAATAGTCGGTATCAAAGATACTACTAAAACAACTGCTGTTAGTGTTGAGATGTTTAACAAGATTCTTGATAGAGGTGAAGCTGGTGATAATGTTGGTATTCTTTTAAGAGGAACTAAGAAAGAAGACATTGAAAGAGGACAAGTTTTAGCTAAACCAGGTTCAATTACACCGCATACTGAATTTGATACTGAGATTTATGTTCTTACTAAAGAAGAAGGTGGAAGACACACCCCATTTTTTAAGGGATATAAGCCACAGTTCTATATCAGAACTACCGATGTAACTGGAGACGTGGAATTACCAGAAGGAACAGAAATGGTTATGCCTGGTGACACAGTTACCTTAAAAGTTAAATTAATTGTTCCTGTCGCCTTAGAAGAAAAACAAAGATTCGCTATCAGAGAAGGAGGAAGAACAGTTGGTGCAGGAGTTGTAACAAAAATTATCAAATAAACAAGACAAGAACCAGCCCCGCTTAGCGGGGTTGATTCATTAAAAATAGAAAGATGTCAACGAAGGTCATAAAGAAAGAAAAAGAACCGGAGCTTAAGCAAAGATTAAGAATAAAGCTTAGGGCTTATGATTATAAGGTTATTGACAATAGTGCTAAGCAAATTGTTGATACGGTTTTGAGGCATGGTGTTGAGGTTTTAGGACCGGTGCCTTTACCTACGGAAATAAAGAAATACACCGTCAATCGTTCATCTTTTGTTCACAAAGACGCTAGAGAACAATTTGAGATAAGAATTCACAAAAGATTGATTGATATCTTGAATCCTAACCCGAATGTTATAGACGCTTTAATGAATTTGACCCTTCCAGCGGGTGTTGACATTGAAATCAAGATGTAGTAGTATGATATATCATAATATATTTGCACTATATCTGTCCTTATTTATTAGGGGCGTATGATATGCAAATGCTTTAGTTTTTTTGACTGGGTGTTTGCCCAGTTTTATTTTAAAATGATTGAGGTTGAACCTCAATCATTAATGCAAATATGAGATTTATTTTAGGTAAAAAAATAGAGATGTCACAGATTTTTGATGAAAATGGCAAGATTATCCCAGTAACCTTAGTTGAGGCTGGACCCTGTTTTGTTACCGAAATAAAAGACCTAGCTGTTCAGATTGGCTTTGAGAAATTAAGAGATAAGAAAGTGAAGATGCCACAGAAAGATAGACCATATAGATATCTTAAAGAACAGAGAACAATGAACAGTGAACAGTTTAAAACAGGTATGAAAATAACTTTAAAAGGGTTTAAAGAAGGAGACAAAGTAGTTGTATCAGGAATTACCAAAGGAAAAGGATTTCAAGGTGGAGTAAAAAGACATGGATTTCATGGAAGAAATGCTACTCATGGTACGAAACACGAAGAAAGAACAATTGGTTCAATTGGGTCAAGGTTTCCTCAAAGAGTTATTAAAGGAAGAAAGATGCCAGGAAGAATGGGATCCGATAGAGTTTCTGTTAAAGGATTAAAAATAATAAAAATTGATTTAAAGCATAATATCTTGGCAGTTAAGGGAGCAATTCCTGGTCATCGTGGAACATTGTTAGAAATATGTACATTGAAATAATATGAAAGTTAAGGTATATAACCAAAATAAGGAAGAATTAAAAGAGATTGAATTACCGAAAGAGATATTTGAAGTAGAAGTTAATTCCGACTTGATTCATCAGGTGGTTTTGGGTCAGCAATCAAACAGAAGACAAGGAACAGCTCAAGCCAAGATGAGAGGCGAAGTTAGTGGTGGTGGGAAAAAACCTTGGCGTCAGAAAGGAACAGGAAGAGCTAGGCACGGTTCTACTCGTTCTCCTTTATGGAAGGGCGGTGGAGTTACTTTTGGTCCTAGAGCAGATAGAAATTATAAAAAAACTATTCCTACTAAAATGAGAAGAAAAGCTTTAACTATGGTTTTGTCAGCTAAAGCTAAAGAGAGTATGGTCATAGTTGTTGACAAGCTTGATTTTAATAAGCCAGAAACGAAACAAATGAAAAAGGTTTTAAACACATTGTTTTTGAAAGATGGTTCAGGGATATTGGTCTTATCTAAAATGGATAAGAATTTAATATTATCAATCAGAAATATTCCTAAAACCATGTCAATTCAAGCAAAAGATTTGAATGTTTTAGATCTATTGAATTATAAGTATGTTGTAGTGTCAGAAGCGGGAATTAAAAAGATTAAAGACGTGTTCGCAAAATAATATGGCATTATTTGATATATTTAAAAATAGAAGGAAAGAGAAAGAGATTATTCCGGCTAAAGCCAAGAAAGTAGAAAAGAAACCGGTAGAGCAAAAACCGGAAGTTAAGAATGTTAAAAAGCCAGTTGCCAAGAAAAGAGAGATTAAGATGGCCTTTAAGGTTTTGGAATCTCCGCATGTAACAGAAAAAGCTTCAGAATTAGCTGAGAAAAACAAGTATTCTTTTAAGGTCTCTAAGAGATCGAATAAAACTGAGGTTAAGAAGGCAGTTGAAGAACTATATGGAGTAAGCGTTGTTAATGTTGCCATTATTAATATTCATAGAAAGAAAAAGAGAGTTGGCAGAACGACGGGCTTTAAAAATGGTTATAAAAAAGCCATTGTTGAAATTAAAAAAGGCCAATCAATAGAGGTAATGCCGAGATAATATGAAGAAAATAAAGATACGAGCCAAGAAAATATTAAGTAAGAAAGAACCTGAAAAAGGATTGCTTTTGACCTTGAAATCAAGAGCTGGCAGAGGAAGATCGGGAAGAATAACTGTTCGTCATCAAGGAGGCGGAGTTAAGAAAAGATATAGGATTACTGATTTTGATCAAAATAGAAAAGATATTCCAGCTAAGGTTCTTGCCTTAGAATATGATCCCTATAGAACAGCTTTTATAATGTTATTAGAATATGAAAATGGAGAGAAGAGATATAGATTAGCTCCAGACAAGATTAAAGTTGGCGATACTGTTATTTGTTCTGAAAAAACAGAAATGAAAATAGGCAACAGGATGAAAGTTAGCAATATTCCGGTTGGAACATTGATATATAATATTGAATTAGTTCCTGGAGAAGGAGGCAAAATGGTTAGATCGGCCGGAGGAACAGCTAAGGTCTTGGCTAATGAAGGAAAGTATACTAATCTAGAAATGCCGTCAGGAGAGGTTAGAAGAGTTTTTCAGGACTGTTATGCTTCAATAGGAATGGTTTCTCATCCAGAATGGAGGTATATTAATGTTGGGAAGGCCGGTAGTAAAAGAAGAAAAGGCATAAGGCCAAGGGTTAGAGGAACGGCTATGAATCCAGTTGATCATCCTCACGGAGGAGGAGAAGGACGTTCAGGAATTGGAATGAAACATCCAAAAACTCCTTGGGGTAAACCAGCTTTAGGCGTTAAGACTAGGAATAAGAAAAAGTGGACAAAGAAGCTAATAATCCAAAGACGTAAAAAGAAAAATTAATTATGTCAAGAAGTGTTAAAAAAGGTCCTTATGTGGATCAAAAATTATTAAAAAAGATTGAAAAAGCTGATCAAAACCAGGCTATAAAGACTTGGTCGAGATCTTGTACAATTATTCCAGAAATGATTGGCTATACTTTCGGAATTCATAATGGGAAAGATCATATTCCAGTAAAAATAACTGAAGAAATGGTTGGTCATAAGTTGGGTGAATTTTCTCCAACAACTAAATTTGTTAGACATGGCGGAAAGATGCAAAAGGACATAGATAAAAAGAAGTAAAATAGATTATGTTAGTAAAAAGTGAATTAAAATATTTAAGAATTGCACCAAGAAAGACTAGATTAGTCATAGCTCTGATTAAGGGCAAGAAAGTTGAGGAAGCTCAGACTATTTTGAAGTTTACAATTAAAAGGGGGGTTAACCCAATATTGAAACTTTTAAATACTGCTATTGCTGATGCTAAGAATAATTTTCAGTTAGACCCAAGTAATTTATATATTTCAAAAATAAATATTGACGGCGGACCAATGTATAAAAGATGGAGAGCTAGATCAAGAGGAATGGCCGCTCCAATTCAAAAGAGAACTTCTCATATCACGATAGTTTTAGGTGAATTAAAACCTGGCAAGAAGATTGAGAAAGCACCCGCCGTCGCTGAAAGCTCTGGCGTGGCGAAAGAAGGAAAGAAAGTTGTTGAGAAGCCTAAGTTTGAAAGACCAAAACCCTCCTCCGCTAAAGCTACGGCGGGCAAGGAGGTTAGAGGATTGAAAAAGTTTTTTAGAAGAAAATCAATATAATTATGTCACATAAAGTTCATCCAAAAGCATATAGAATTAGAAGAATAGGCGACTGGGATACTCGTGGTTTTTATAAATCTCATGCAGAATATCTGGAGGAGGATTTTAAGATTAGAGAATATATTGATAAAAAGCTTAAAAGTATTGGTATAGAGAAGATTGAGATAGAAAGATTTGCTACAAAGGTTAATATTATTATTTCTAGTGCTCGTCCCGGATTAATCATTGGAAGAGGCGGAGAAGGAGTAGAGCTATTAAAAAAAGAATTAGAAGATAAAGTTATTAAATCATTAAAGAAAAGCGATAAAAAGCAAGAATTAAGAATAGAAATTAGAGAAATAAAAGATCTTTGGACTTCAGCTAGCTTAAGTGCTCAAGCAGTTGCTCAGCAAATTGAAAAGAGAATGCCTTACAGAAGAGTTTTGAAACAGTCATTAAGTAAGATTATGACCCATAAAGATATTAAAGGAGCCAAAATAAAGATTGCTGGGAGATTAAATGGAGTGGAAATTGCCAGAAGAGAATGGGTTGGAGAAGGACAACTTCCTCGTCAAACAATTAGAGCTGATATTGATTATGCACAAGTTGAAGCGAATTGTTCTTATGGGGTAATTGGAGTAAAGGTTTGGATTTATAAAGGAGAGAAGTTTGATTAAAAATTATGTTACAGCCAAAGAAAACAAAACATAGAAAACAGTTTGTCGGAACAGGCAAGAAAGGAATTGATCAGAAATCAAATACCATTGCTTTCGGTAGTTACGGTTTAAAAGCGATTGCTGAAAAATGGGTTAATTCTCGTCAAATTGAAGCATCTAGAAAAGCTATTGTTAGATATTTAAGAAAGGGAGGCAAGCTTTGGATTAGAATTTTCCCTGATAAACCGATTAGCAGAAAAGGAACAGAAGTGCCAATGGGAGGCGGAAAAGGAGCAGTTGAGTTTTATGTTTTTCCAGTAAGACCAGGCAGAATTCTATTTGAGTTAGAAGGAATTCCAGAAAGTCAGGCTAGAGAGGCTTTTAAAAAAGCTGGAGACAAGTTGCCACTTAAGACAAAATTTATTAAAAGATAATATGAAAGCTAAAGAATTAAAACAAAAGAATGAAAAAGAATTGCAAAGATTACTGCAAGAAGATAGAGAAAAATTAAGACAGCTTAAATTTGACTTATCGGCCGGAAAAGTTAAAAATGTTAGAGAAATACGTAAAACAAAAAAAGACATTGCTAGAATAATGACAATATTAAATATAAAAGAAAAAATATGCCAAAAAGACAATTAAAAGGAATAATAATATCAGATAAAATGCAGAAGACTGTGGTTGTTAGGGTTGAAAGAGTTAAGCAACATCCGAAGTATAAGAAAAGATATAAGGTGCATAAGAACTATAAAGTTCATTATAATGAAGGTGAATACAAGATAGGAGATAAAGTCATGATAGAAGAGACAACACCTATTAGTAAGGATAAAAAATGGAAACTAATTAAGAAAATATGATCCAACCAGAATCAACATTAAAAGTGGCGGATAATTCAGGAGCAAAGATGATTAAATGCATCAGGGTTTTAGGTGGTTCTGGGAAGAGATATGCTAGAATAGGTGATATTATTGTTGGTGCCGTTAAGACGGCTGAAGCGAGAAGGCCAGTTAAAAAACACGAAGTTGTTAAAGCAGTTATTATTAGACAAAGAAAAGAATTAAGAAGATCTGATGGTTCATATATTAGATTTGATGATAATGCCGTTGTTATCGTAGAAGCCACAGGTAAAAACCCAAGAGGCGGAAGAATATTTGGACCAGTTGCCAGAGAATTAAGAGAGAGGGGCTTTGATAAGATTATTAATTTAGCGTCAGACGTAGTATAATTATGAAGATTAAGAAAGGTGATCAAATTTTAGTAATATCAGGAAAGGATAAAGGCAGAAAAGGCAAAGTAATAGAAGCTCTTCCAAAGCAGGGTAAGATTGTTGTTGAAAATATTAACTTGAGGAAGAAACACAGTAAAGCTAAAAAATCTGGCGAAAAAGGTCAAATCATAGAATTACCAATTGCTTTTCAAGCTTCAGATGTAAAAATTGTTTGCCCTAAGTGTGACAAGGCAGTCAGGGTTGGTTATAATATTGAAGGAAAGAAGAAATACAGAATATGTAAAAAATGTAATCAAGAAATATGATCAATATAAAAGAAAATTATAAAAAAGCAATACCGATTTTGAAAAAAAAGTTTGACTATAAGAATGTGATGGCTCTTCCCAAGATTAAGAAAGTGGTTGTTAATACTGGATTGGGGAGTTTGACTGTGAGCAAAACTGGCGGAGAGAGTAAAAAGATTTTTGAATCGGTCATTCAAGATTTAAGTATAATCTGCGGTCAAAAGGTTGTTTTGACGAAAGCTAGAAAATCAGTAGCTGTTTATAAAACAAGAGCCGGAATGCCAATTGGAGCCAAGGTAACCTTGCGAGGTCCAAAAATGAATGATTTTTTAAATAGAGTGATTAATATAGCCCTACCAAGATCTAGAGATTTTCAGGGTATTAATTCGAATTCTTTTGATCAACACGGAAACTTAACTATGCCAATAAGAGAGCACATTATATTTCCCGAAATATCAGCCGAAAGTAGCAAGATTATCTTCGGATTTGAAATTACCGTTGTCACAACAGCTAAGAATAAAGAAGAGGGATTAGAATTGCTAAGATTATTAGGCTTCCCAATTAAAAAAGTAATATAATACAAATATACGAATGATATGCAAATGCAACGAATATTCAGAATAATCATTATTTTTTAAAATCATTCGCATCATTTGCATAAATTCGCATTAAATTAGCATTATAACATTATGGCCAAAAAGTCAGATATAGCAAAAGCAAATAGAAAACCTAAATACAGCTCTCGAAAAGAAAATCGTTGTTTCAAGTGTGGCCGAAGCCACGGATTTATGAGAGATTTTGGGTTATGTAGAATTTGTTTTAGAGAAATGGCCAATAATGGTTTAATACCCGGAGTAAAAAAATCATCTTGGTAGTAACATAATGCAAATATACGAATGATATGCAAATGCAACGAATATCCATGATAATCATTATTTTTTAAAATCATTCGCATCATTTGCATAAATTCGCATTAAATTAGCATTATAACATTATGACAGATCCAATAACAGACATGTTGAATAGAATAAGAAATGCTCAAGCTGTTTCACATAAAACAGTGGTTATCCCTTATTCTAATATTAAATATTCAATTGCTAAAATACTGAAGAAGCAGGGGCTTGTTGGTGCTGTAGAAAAAAAGGGAAGAACCACTAAAAAAACCATTGACATGACTTTAAAGTATCCTTCAGAGATATCGGGGTTAAAAAGAGTTTCAAAACCAGGACAGAGGATATATACTGGATCAAAAGAAATTAAAGGAACAAAAGGAAAGTATGGATTAGTAATAGTTTCTACTCCTAAAGGATTAATGACTGGTAAAGATGCCAGAAGGAATAAAGTCGGAGGAGAAATAATTTGTGAGATTTGGTAAATATATGTCAAGAATAGGAAAAAAACAAGTTATAATACCAGAAGGCGTGATTGTTGAAATTGATGACAATAATAGGGTTTCGGTTAAGGGGCCCAAGGGCGAATTAGAAATATATATTAGGTCTGAAATTAAGGTTGGAAAAAAAGAAAATGAGATTATTGTCGCTCCCAACAAAGAAACCAAAAGAACGAGCTCTCTATGGGGGTTAAGTAGAACCTTAATTGCCAATATGATAGAAGGAGTTACCAACGGTTATGAAAAGAAATTAGAAATACAAGGCGTGGGATACAGAGCTAATATGGAAGGAGAAGATTTGGTTCTTCTTATGGGCTTTTCTCATCCTGTTAAGATGGAAAAAGTGGAAGGCATTAAGTTTGAAGTTCAAAAGAATATAATAATTGTTTCTGGAATTAATAAAGAATTAGTTGGCCAAATCGCCGCTAAAATTAGAAAGGTTCGTCCACCAGAACCGTATAAAGGAAAAGGAATAAGATATGTCGGCGAGTATGTCAGAAGAAAATCTGGCAAAAAAGCCGCAGGAATTGAATAAAAATTATGTTAGAGAAAAAGGTTAAAAAATTAAGAAGACATAGAAGAGTGAGAGCTAAAATCAATGGAACAGCTGATATTCCACGTCTTTGCGTATTTAGATCTAATAAGCATATTTATGCTCAAGTGATTGACGATGAAAAGGGTAAGACCTTAGTAAGCGCCAAGGGTGTTTTGGCTAAGGCGAATGAGGTGGGCAAGGATATTGCCAAAAAAGCTATTGAGCAGAAAATAAGTAAGATTAGTTTCGATAGGGGCGGATATAAATATCACGGTAATGTTAAAGCTCTTGCCGAGGGGGCTCGTGAAGGAGGATTAAAGTTTTAAATATTATGTTTAATAAAAGACAATCAAGAGGAAGAAAACCATTTGAGAAAAAAGATGAATTTGATTCAAAACTTTTGGATTTAGCCAGGGTTATGAGAATGACTGGTGGTGGTCGTCGTTTTAGATTTAGAGCGGCTATAGTGGTTGGAGATAAGAAGGGAAGGATTGGGTTTGGTTTGGCTAAAGGAGCAGACGTTGCTCAAGCAGTAGAAAAAGCAACTAAAGCAGCTAAAAAGAATATTGTTATTGTCCCAATCGTTAATGAAACAATTCCTCATCTAGTTGAAGCTAAATTTGGAGCAGCTAGGATAATGCTTAAGCCTCAAAGAAAAGGAAGAGGTCTAGTAGCTGGTGGAACAGTTAGAGTCATTTGTTCTTTAGCCGGGATTAGAAACATTTCTTCTAAGAAAATTGGCAAGACATCAAATAAAATAAATAATGCCAAAGCAACAATTAAAGCATTAAAGCAATTAAAATATGCAACTACATCAACTGAAACCAGTTCATAAATTAAAAAAGAGAAAACGTGTTGGCCGTGGAGGTAAACGCGGGACTTATTCTGGACGTGGAATGAAAGGACAGAATTCAAGAGCTGGGACAAGATTTGCCCCTGTTATTCGTGAGCTGATTAAGAAATATCCTAAACTAAAGGGCTATAGAAACCAGAATAAAGAAAGTAAATACGCAGTTGTTAATCTGGGTGATTTAGATAAGATATATAAAGAATCAGAAATCGTTAATCCAGAAACCTTGCTTAAAAAGGGATTAATTCGTAGAATGAAAGGGAGACTGCCTAATGTTAAGATTTTAGGTATGGGGAAATTAACTAAAAAAATAACTATTGAGAATTGTGAATTCTCAGAGAAGGCTAAAGAAAAGTATGCTGGATAAATTAGTTCAAGTATTTAAAATAAAAGACTTAAGAAAGAAAATAATTTTTGTCTTAATGGTTTTTGTTATTTTTAGGTTAATGGCTAGTATCCCAATGCCTGGTATTAACCCCGAGAATTTACAAGAGTTTTTTGCTAGATTTAAGATGTTGGGCTTTCTTAGTGTTTTGACTGGAGGGGCCTTAAGTAGGTTCTCTATTATAATGCTTGGAATCGGGCCATATATTACATCTGTTATTATATTGCAGTTATTGACAATGATTTTTCCAGGATTGGAAAGATTATATAAAGAAGAAGGAGAGGCAGGGAAAAAGAAGTTTAATCAATATGGAAGATTGTTAACTATTCCATTGGCCTTTTTACAGGGCTATACAATGTTGGCTTGGTTACAACGTCCACCAACGCCAGTTATTTCTCCTCCACTGGACTTCTTTGGAACGATAACAGCCCTTTTGACTATTACTGCTGGAACGGTATTTCTAATGTGGCTGGGAGAGTTAATTACTGAAAAAGGAATTGGTAATGGTGTTTCTCTTTTGATTTTTGCTGGTATTGTTGCTAGTTTGCCAATGAATGTTTTTCAAGCTTTTCAAGATGTTAGTGTTGATCCAGCTAAAATAACTGGTTATGTTTTATTCTTTCTCTTGTCTTTGGTTATTATTGCGGGAGTGGTCTTGATCACCGAGGGAAGAAGAAATGTTCCGATTTCTTATGCCAAGAGAGTTAGAGGGAATAAGATGTATGGGGGTGTTTCAACATATCTTCCAATGAATATTAATCCAGCTGGTGTAATCCCAATTATATTTGCCATGTCTATTTTATTACTGCCAGAAATGGTGGCTAACTTTTTAGGTGGAGCGGGCGGAATGGTTGGGTCTGCTGCTCAAAGTGTAGCTAGTTTCATGGCCAATGCTTGGGTAAGGGGTGGTCTTTATTTTATTTTTGTTGTTTTGTTTACCTATTTCTATACAGCGGTAACTTTTAATCCTAAATCTATTTCAGAGAATCTTCAAAAGATGGGTGGTTTTGTTCCGGGGATTAGACCAGGAGAATCAACGGCTAAATTTATTAAATATATTTTAAATAGAGTTTTACTTATTGGTGCCTTATTTCTAGCATCTATCGCTGTTATGCCTTCTGTTGTTGGAGGAATAACTGGAGTTCAAAATGTCTTTGGATTTCTTATTGGAGGAACCTCTGTTCTGATCGTGGTTTCTGTTGTTTTAGAAACAATGAAACAAGTCAACTCTCAATTAGAAATGCGTGACTACGACACTTTCTAATCTTATCCCAAATCATTAAAATAGTAATTCTGAAATAACAGCTGTTCAAATTTCTGCGGAAATTTACCAGCTTCACTCTCGGACTTTTGAGAAAGTCCTCCGAGACGTATTTCGGAATCACCATTTTAAGAATATTCAAAAACGGCTAAATACTTCTACGCTCTAGAGTATAGAAGTATTTGGAATTTTATATGATATGAAGAAACATGAAGAAATGAATGAGGCTCGACCTCATTCATTTGTTTTTTGGTTGCTTTTGGGTTTTTGGCATGATAACATGGATAATAGTATTATAAGAGCATTAAAACAAATTTAATTAAAAAATATGGCTATAAAAGTTATTATTCTTCTTGGTAAATCGGGTTCTGGAAAAGGAACACAGGCAGAACTTTTACAAGAAAGGTTTAAATTAGATAATATCGGAAGCGGTGATTTATTAAGAGCAAGAGCGAAAAAGAATGATTTTACAGGTAGGAGTCTTGATAAAAGACTAAATAGTGGAGGGCTAGCTCCTACGGCAGTAATTCTTAAACTTTGGCTTGACGAAGTAGAAAAATTAAAAAATAAGAAGAATTTGAAAGGCTTTATTATGGATGG
This sequence comes from uncultured Candidatus Saccharibacteria bacterium, assembly GCA_964557155.1. Taxonomy (GTDB): domain Bacteria; phylum Patescibacteriota; class Minisyncoccia; order Minisyncoccales; family GWA2-38-27; genus JAHJSY01. Next base: position 25,170 of record CAZKZC010000002.1, read on the forward strand.
TAATCCAAGAAAGATTTTAGAAGCCTATTTAATAGATGAAACTTTTGATTGGTATGGATGGAACCCAAAGATTTTTTTAATTGATATTTCTAATAAAGAAGCAACTTGGCGTTTAACTAAAAGAAGAATCTGTAAAAAATGTAAGAATGTTCTTCCTTTTGTCGGTGAGTTTAGAAAGGTGAAAAAATGTCCGGAGTGTGGAGGTCAACTGATGACCAGAAGCGATGATAATATTTCAGCAGTTGAAAAAAGATTAGCTTGGTTTAAAAAAGAGGTTCAGCCAATAATTAATTATTATAGAAAGTCTGAAAGATTAGTTAAGATCAATGGGGAGCAATCAATAGAAAGTGTCTATAAGGATATACTCAAACACTTATGAATAAGATAATCTTCATTGTTGGGATGGCTGGAGCGGGTAAAAGTGCAGTTTCTGATGAGTTGGTGAAAAAGGGTTTTGGATTTGTAAGATTTGGGCAAATTACTCTTGATAAGGCAGCTGAAGAAGGAGACGTAAGCGAGGCTAACGAAAAAAGAATTAGAGAGGAAGTGAGAAAAGAGCATGGAATGGCTGCCTACGCTATTTTAAATATTCCTAAGTTTGATAAATTATTAGAAAGTGGTAATGTGGTTGGTGATGGTCTGTATAGTTGGGATGAGTATAAGGTGTTAAAAGAAAAATATGGAGATAATATGTATGTAATAGCGGTTTATGCTCCGCCTGAAACAAGATATGAAAGGTTAGAAAATAGAGCGGTTGAAAATGATCCTAATAATCGTTTTCGATCAACGACCAAAGAGGAATCTAAATCTCGTGATTATGCAGAAATAGAAAATATAGAGAAGGGAGGCCCTATTGCCATGGCCGACTATACAATCATTAATACAGGAACCCTAGAAGAACTAAAAAAAGAAATCAATAGAATTTTATTAGAAATTAATGATTCCTATTAAAACAGAGGAAGAAATTAGAATAATGGCTGAGGGGGGTAAGATTTTGGCTGGGATTATAAAAGAAATTATAGAAAAATCTAAGCCGGGTGTTACTACTAGGTATTTAGACAAGGCCGCTGAAGACCTTATTTTTAAATATGGTGGCAAGCCAGCTTTTAAGAATTTTAATAGTACTGGTTTTCCTGGCACTATTTGTGCTTCTATTAATGAAGAGCTGGTTCATTGTGCTCCCTCAGATAGAGAACTAAAAGAAGGAGATATTTTCTCTATTGATATAGGTATGAAATATAAGGGTTATCATAGCGATATGGCTGTTACTATTCCTATTGGTGAAGTTTCTCCAGAGGCCTTGAGATTAATCAGGGCTTGTAAAAAGGCCTTGAAAAGAGGAATTAAGAAAATAAGACCAGGTCTTACTTTTGGGGATATTGGTAACACTATTCAAAGATATGTGGATGATCAGGGCTATGGAACGGTTAAGGAGCTTTGTGGGCATGGAATTGGTAAGGAGCTTCATGAAGAACCACAAATAAATAATTATGGAAAAAGAAAGTCAGGACCTAAAATAACAGAAGGAATGGTTTTTTGTATTGAGCCGATGATAACAATAGGGGATTGGAATTTAAAAAAAACTAAAGATGGTTATGGCTTTCAAACAAAAGACGGTTCTCTTTCAGCTCATTTTGAGCATACTATAGCTGTAACTTCAAAAGGCATCAAAATTTTAACACAATAAAAAAATAAGCCAGATTTCCCTTGGGAAATCTGGCTTTTGCTATGGTTACTTTGTTGATCCTTCTTCTGTTTTCACATCACTTTTTTTGCCGTCACCTGTTAATGGAGCTGGCGGTCCGACAGTTGTTTGTTGTGCTTTAGCTGACTTTCTTGGATTTTCGGTTTTTTTCTGTTCCAGCGTCTTATTTTTAGGATAGAATTTTACCGGAACAAGGGTCCAGAACCCTAAAAACCAGGGCTTTGCATAATCTCCAGGCTTTATATTTTTTATTTCACCACCAGGGAGAAAAGTCATCCATTGGCGAAATTTGACATCCTGAAGTGTTGCGTAGGATTTTCCGTCTGTGGCTGTCCATTGCGACAACAGTTCAAACGGTTCTAGCAACATATCTTTTGGAGTTATGTTCTTTCCCTTTCCTGCACTGTATATACTGGTGTAGGAAATCCATACTGTTGCAAGTCCTGCCATACAGAGCAAAACGCATGAAATAATGCGGACATAAGAGGGAATTGGCTCTTCGTTTTCAAGAGACCGGGAGAAAACATTTCCTGCCGCTACAAAAAACACAATTGCCATTATTAGTGAAGCTACTACAATTAACCACACTCTAAAGTTCTTCTTCATCTTGCTTTCCTTTCCTAAAAAAACAATAAAATTTTTAAAAAGCAACCATTTACGATAGCTATATGTTAGCATGGTATGAAAATTCTGTCAATGGTTATGGTTTTAACATCCCTAACATTTACTTTTTGCTTTGAATTGTTTACAATGAAGATAATATGAAAAAGTTAATTGTAGCCAATTGGAAGATGAATCCTAGAACTTGGCAAGAAGCCGAAGAGCTTTTTAATGCCGTAAAAGAAACAGAAGCGGTTATCTGCCCGCCGTTTGTATATCTTCGGGAATTAGGAATTATGAATCATGAATCAGGAATACGACTAGGAGCGCAAAATGTTTTTTGGGAAAGCCAAGGTGCTTTTACGGGCGAAGTTTCTTCTTTGATGTTAAAAGACCTCGGATGCGAATATATTATTATTGGTCATTCAGAAAGAAGAAAGTATTTTAACGAAACAGATGAAAATGTGAATAAGAAAGTTAAGGCTGTTATAGAAGCTGGGCTTATTCCAATAGTTTGTGTCGGAGAGACCGAAGGAGAAAGAGAAAACAATAAAACAGAAGAAATCTTAGAAAAAGAAATAAAAGATGGCTTGAATGAAATTGACTATTCTCAGATAGTTATTGCCTATGAGCCAATTTGGGCTATTGGAACAGGTAATGCTTGTGATATAGAAGAAGCTGAGAGAATGAAAGAAGTAATTCAAAAGATGACTTCTAAGAATGTTAAGATAATATATGGAGGAAGTGCCAATGCCGATAATGCTGATGGCTATCTAAGTCAAGCTAACCTTGATGGTCTCCTCGTCGGTGGTGCTTCTCTAAAACCAGATGAATTCAAAAGAATTACGGGATAAATTTTTGAAGTATTTTGAAGAAAGAGGGCATAAGATTGTGCCTTCTAGTCCTTTGATTCCGAAAGATAGCACTGTTTTATTAACAACAGCTGGAATGCAACAGTTTGTTCCTTATCTTTCCGGAGATCAAGATGTTCTTAAGGAACTTGGTTCCTTGCATTTGGCTTCGGCTCAGAAGTGCTTTAGAGCCGTTGATATTGATGAAGTTGGAGATAATACTCATCATACCTTTTTTGAGATGCTTGGAAATTGGTCTATTGGCGTTAATGATAAAGGAGAATATTTTAAAGAAGGAGCTATTAAGTTTGCTTTAGAGTTTTTTGTTGATGAACTTGGTTTGGATAAAGAGGAATTGCATATAACGATATTTAAGGGAGATAAAGATATTCCCAAAGACGAAGAAGCAAAAAGAATATGGTTAGAAAATGGTATTTCAGAAGATAAGATTCAAGAAATGGGGATAGAAGATAACTTTTGGGGACCAACTGCTCAAACGGGACCTTGTGGACCTTCGTCAGAAATTTACTATAATGGTGTTGAAATATGGAACTTAGTTTTCATGGAGTATAATAAAAAAGTTAATGGAAGCTTTGAAAAATTAGCTCAAACCAATATAGATACGGGTATTGGCTTTGAGAGATTGCTTTCTCTGCTTAATGGTGTTGACTCTGCTTATGAAACAGACTTGTTTAAATCGGTTATCGAAAAGATTGAATCCAAAGATATAAAAACTTCAAGAATAATAGCCGACCATATTAGAGGAGCTTGTTTTCTTATTGCCGACGGAGTTATTCCGAGTAATACAGATAAAGGATATATTTTAAGAAGAATATTAAGAAGAGCTATTAGATTTGGGGAATCAGTTAATTTAATTGATGTTGCTAAAGTAGTAATTAAAGAATATGAAGAAGTATATCCAGAATTAAAATCAGCCAATATTTTAAATGTTATTCAGAAAGAACAAGAAAAATTTGGGAAAACCCTAGAAAAAGGGTTAAAAGAATTTGAAAAATTAGATAAAATAACAGGGGATGATGCTTTTAATCTTTATCAAAGCTATGGATTTCCCTTTGAGCTTACTCAAGAACTAGCTGAAGAAAAGGGGATAGATGTTGATGAAAATGCTTTTAAAGATGCTTTTGAGAAACATCAAGAGCTTTCTCGAAAGGGAATGGAGAAGAAATTTAAAGGGGGATTGGCTGATACTTCAGAGCAAACAACAAAATATCATACAGCCACTCACCTGCTTTTGTCGGCTTTGAGAGAGGTTTTAGATAAAGATGTTCAACAAAAAGGAAGTAACATCACGGCCGAAAGAATAAGGTTTGATTTTAATCACTCGGCCAAATTGACCGAAGAAGAAGTTAAGCGGATTGAAGATTTAGTTAATGAGAAGATAAAAGAGGATTTAGAAGTAAAGTTTGAAGAAATGCCATTAGATCAGGCAAGAAAAGAAGGAGCAGTTGGTGTTTTTGGAGAGAAATATGGAGATGTAGTTAAGGTTTACACTATCAATTCTTTCTCAAAAGAAATTTGTGGTGGTCCTCATGTTAAAAGAACTTCAGAATTAGGCCATTTTAAAATCACCAAACAAGAATCTCCCGGCGCCGGCATACGCCGTATCCGCGCTATTCTAGAATAGTATTTTGTTTTATCTTCCATAAATGATATAATATACTAATGAGGGATTTATTTTATGGAAAAAGGGGGAAACCCTTTCTGGTTTTGGATATTGAAGATGACTCAATAAAGAGTTTGATTTTGAGAAAAGATAAAAATAAGCTAGTTCTTTTAGGAAATGCTTTGGAAAGATACGGTGAGAATGATTTGAAAGAGAAAATCTTAAAAGCGATTGAAGGATCATATAATAACTACATATTTTTTTCTAATAAGCAAGAAAGAAATAAATATACTTGGGAAAACATTCCCGTTTTACTTGGCTTACCCTCAAGTGTGTTGAAAGCAAGGGTTATTTCATGCAATTTTAATCGTAATAACCGTTCAAAAATATCCAAAAAAGAAGAAGCAGAGATTTTTAAAAAAGCTCTTAGGATGGTTAAGAGCAAGATCGGGAATGAGTTTGTTAGGGATTTTGGTATTCTGCCCGAAGATATTAGATACACAAATTTTAAGATTTTAGAGACAGATATTAATGGTTACCCGGTTTCCAATCTTTCTGGTTTCGAGGGGCAAAATTTGAACCTCAAAGTTTTAGCAACCTTTATCCCCCAAAACGATCTTATCAATATTAAATCAATGCTTGATAGTTTAGGGATTAAAGTTTCTAAAATAATGCATATAGCAGAGGCCTTATCGGAGTCGGGTGATAAAGTTATTTATCCAAAAGATTTAAAAAATATTAAAAATTTATCAAGAAAGTTGGAGAATTCATCATATACTCCAACTCTATTGATGTCATACTATGCAAAAGAAATTCTTTGATATCATACCACCAAAGAAGAAAGTGACCGAGTCACTTTTAGCCAAAAGTGACTCGGTCACTTTAGAGCCAATGGTATTTGTTAAGAAAAAGAAGCGTTTTCCAAAAGCTTTGATTGGCATAGTAACTATCGCAGTTCTAGCTTTAATTGTAGTTTTCTTTTTGCCTAATGATGTTGAAATTAAAGTTTGGCCGGTAATGAGAGATGTAGCTTTCACAGAAACAGTCATTATTGACTTAAATACCGCAGAAGTTGATTTGGAAAATAATATTATTCCTGGTCAAATTGTTAATAGCGAAAAAACTGGATCTCAAGAGTTTAGTTCTACTGGGACAGCAATCAAAGAATCAAAAGCCGAAGGAACAATCACGGTCTATAATGCTTATTCTTCGTCTTCTCGGGCGTTAGTTGTTTCCCGTTTTGTTTCGGCAGACGGAAAACTATTTTGGTCAACAAATAAAATAACTATACCAGGATATCATTATGAAGGAGGTAAGCTTATTCCTGGCGAAAAAGAAGTTGAAGTTATAGCAGCCGAGGCGGGTCCAGAATATAATATTTTGGCAACCACTTTTGCCTTGCCAGCTTTAGCTGGAACAGCTTTGTATACCACTATCTATGCTAAATCATTCTCTCCGATGGCAGGGGGCTATGAGGGGGAAGTTGGCCAGGTTACTCAAGACGATTTAGATAATGCTGAAAATATCCTAGAAGAGAAGCTAAAATCAGAAAACATAGATCAATTGACAAAATCTTTAGAAGAAGACTTTATGTTACCAAGTGAAACAATAATTAATGATATTTCAAATATTAAAAGTTCTCAATTGGTTGGGGCTAAGGTTGATTCGTTTAATCTTTCGGCAGGAATAAAATCAACTGGCTTGGCTTTTAGAAAATCGGATATAGATAATTTTGTTTTAGCGAATATTAATTTGAATATTAAGCAGGATCACATAATCAAAGAAGGAACTTTGAAAATAGAGTATGTTTTAGAAGAAGTAGATTTAGAAACTGGACAAATGATTATTCGATTGGAGGTTAGTGCTAAAAGCCACGCGGATATTGATTTGGAAACTTTAAAGAAGGCCATTATGGGTAAATCATTCAAGGAGACAGAAATATTCTTAAATAGTTTGCCAGAAATAGATAGAATTGAGTTAAAGACGGGTTTATCATTAAAGAAAACAATCCCAGAAGACATGAGTAAAGTAGAGATCCAATTAGGGGTTGACCCCGTTAGAAATAGTGATAATTAAATATTAAGCGTGAAAAATATAAAAATTTCTAAACGGGGTTGACTAATAAAGCTAATTTTGTTAAACTTATTAATCATAAATGGATAATCAAAATAAAAATATATTAAGAAAACAAGGCACTGTTCTGGAGGCCTTACCAAGTACTCATTTCAAAATAGAATTAGAAGATGGGAAAGTTGTTATTGCTCATCTTGCCGGTAAAATGAGAATGTTTCGTATTAAGATTTTGCCAGGAGATAATGTAACAATTGAAATGAGTCCTTATGATGATACTCGCGGAAGAATTGTTTATCGCGGGAAATAACCTACAAGGTAAGTATGAAAGTAAGATCATCGGTTAAGAAAATTTGCAGAGATTGTAAAATCGTCCGAAGAAAGGGACGAGTTTATGTCATTTGTAAAAAGAATCCAAGACATAAACAGCGCCAAGGATAAATTTATGCCAAGAATAGTCGGAGTAAATATTCCACAAGATAAAAAAATAGATATTGCCTTGACCTATATTTTTGGGATAGGTTATTCTTTGAGTAAAAAGGTTTTGAAAGAATCTGGAATTAATCCTAAAACCAAAGCTTCTGAATTGACGCCAGAGGATCTTAATAAGCTCAAAGAAATTATTGAGAAGAAATATAGAATTGAAGGCGATCTTAGAAAAGATTTAATGATTAACATTAGAAGATTAAAGGATGTCGGTTCTTGGAGAGGAAGTCGTCATAGTAAAAAATTGCCGGTAAGAGGTCAAAGAACTAAAACCAACAATAGAACTGTTCGTGGTAATATTAGAAAAACTGTTGGCTCTGGAAGAAAGGTAGCTCCTGGTCCTAAATAATAATTATGGGTAAAAAACGTATTATTCAAAAAACTGAAGAAGAGTTGATAAAGGAAAGAGAAAAGGTTGAAGCTGGCGTCAAAGATGTAAAAACCAAAGCCGTATCTGGAACAAGAGAAGGTCGTATTTATATTTCATCTTCATATAATAATACGATAATTACTTTAACAGACGAGAAGGGAAATAAATTAACTGCTGCTAGTGCTGGGTCAATTGGATTCAAGGGGGCTAAAAAGGCTACTCCCTTTGCTGCTTCAAAGGTGGCTGAAGGAGTTTATTTAACAGCCAAAAAATTAAGAATAGAAA
>CAZKZC010000003.1:0-17094 GCA_964557155.1 uncultured Candidatus Saccharibacteria bacterium
ATTAAGGTTTGACCTTTAGTATATTTTACCTTGTTCCTTATTGTTTAGTATACCCAAGAAAAAAGCCCCCGGTGAATAAATTCACGGGGGCCATATTTTACTTCTTTTCTTTCTTCTCCTTTCTCGATACTTTCCGAAAAATAAGGAATGGAGTCCCGATCAGCGTCACAACGATCATCATCGCATATCGGAAGTTTATATTCTCCACTTTCGTATAATCGTTTCCGTTTTTCGCCTCTATGGCTGCTTCTCTTATTTCTTTCGTAATTCCGATGGTTCTCTTGAATCCATGGACTATGTCTGCTACGAAAACACCAACAGAATCATTCTTAAGCTGTTGCTTAAAAACTTCGTCTGTTTGAGCTTTTTTCGCTGTTACAGCGAATTGGCATAATGTCACGAATATCAGAACAAAGAAAATCACGGAAAGAATCCTGCTCCTAAACATAAAAGAAGCAAAGGCAAAAGAAAACAATCCTACTGCCAGAGGTATCAATGCTTGATACACCTCATTTTGAAGCAAAACGATTAAGGAGACGATGTGCACGAAGAGAATTACAAAAAACATTCTTTTGTAAATCATCTTTCTATCTCCTAATCACGCGCCGGACGATGAACAGACAGAGCCGAACTTTCGTCCGCGGTTCTTTCAACATCCTTAAAGAGACCAACGCTGGTCTCTCCTCTATGAGTGAAAGCGCAGCCGAAGTTGCTGAACAAAGCACTAACACCAAAGAGAAACAAGGCCAAAATAACCAAACCTTTCAATAGTTTGATTTTTGTTTCCCTTGAAACACCTTTCCATTCCCTCTTTCTCCACTTCAGATTTTGTCTTGAAGTTCTCATTTTTTAATCTCCAAATAGTCTAAACAGAAAGTTAAAATCCCTTTGAATATTCAAGAGAATAAATCCTTTTATGCTCTTCCAGCTCTCCCCTTCCGGAAAAACATCAATCACATTCTTCCTCTTAATAATATAAACGTATATGTAATCCGCTATCTCGCGGTTTATTGTCAAAGTTCATGTACTCTCCATTATACTTATATTATTATCTTTGTCAAGCCCCCACTTGCTAATATCTCAGGCTTTTGGTAAAAATAAGTATGGCTAATAATAAAGATATCATATCAAAATTACCACCTCAAAATATTGATGCAGAAAAATGCCTGCTTGGCTCTTTAATGTTAGATAAAAATGCCATAGCTAAAGTCGTTGATTCTTTAACAAAAAGAGATTTCTATAACCAGGGTCATCAAGAGATATATCAATGCGTTGTAGATCTTTTTGAAAAAAATAATCCCATTGATGTTCTAGCCGTTTCAGCACGACTCAAAGAAAAAAAGTTTTTAGAAAACATCGGCGGAAATAGTTATTTAACTGAACTTATTAATACTGTTCCAACTGCTTCTCATGTTTCAAATTACGCCAAAATTATTCAAAGAAAAAGAATTTTAAGGGATCTTATCTCCGCTAGTCAGGAAATAGATATGATGGGACATGATGAAGAAAAAGATGTTGACGAATTATTAGACAAAGCCGAACAAAGAATATTTAGCATCGCCCAAGGAAGCTTAAGCCAAAAATTCGTATGTGTTAAAGATACATTAGAGGATGCCTTTGATAGAATTGATAAACTATCAAAGCATCAGGGAAATCCACGCGGAGTTGCTTCTGGATTCAAAGACCTTGATAATATCCTAGCTGGTTTCCAAAAATCAGATCTTATTATTTTAGCCGCTAGACCGTCCATCGGAAAATCAACCTTAGCTTTGAACTTTGCAACCAATATCGCCATAAAAGAAAAAAAGCCCGTTGGAATATTCAGCTTAGAAATGTCTGTTGATCAAATTGTAGATAGATGCATCGCTTCTTTGGCTGGTATTGATTTGTGGAGATTAAGAACCGGAAAATTATCTCACGAAGGCGATAATAACGACTTTGAAAGGATTCAAAATGCTATGAGTCTTCTTTCTGAAGCTCCACTATATATTGATGACGCCGCTTCTGCTAATGTTTTACAGATGAGAGCTATGGCTAGACGACTTCAGGCAGAACATGGCTTGGGTTTAATCGTTATTGATTATTTACAATTAATGGAATCTAGAAATCCAATGGCTAGTTCTGTCCAGCAAGTATCTGAAATATCTCGCTCTCTTAAGGGATTGGCCAGGGAATTAGATGTTCCTGTTTTGGCCCTATCTCAATTATCAAGAGCCGTAGAACACAGAACCCCTCAAGTCCCCCGCTTAGCCGACCTTCGCGAATCAGGATCTCTTGAGCAGGATGCGGATATAGTTTTACTTATTTATAGAGAAGATAGATATAATCCAGAAACAACTAGAAAAAACATATCAGATATTATTATCGCTAAACATAGAAACGGACCCATCGGAAAGATTGAATTATATTTTGATGATCAAACGGTCTGTTTCAAAAATTTAGAAAAAGAAGAACATTACGAATGATGTATCCAAAATCCATCCAAAAACTTATTAATTTATTTAGCAAATTCCCTACTGTTGGGCCACGCACAGCCACCAGATTTGTTTTTTATTTAATCAAGCTCTCCCCAGAAGAAATTAAGGAGCTAAGCTTCTCAATAGACGCCTTGAAAGATTCTATTAAAATCTGCCCTTCTTGTTTTGACACTTTTGACCCTTCAACAGGACCAGGACAAGTTTGCGATATTTGTTCAGATAATGGTCGAGATAAAGAACTGCTTTGTGTGATAGAAAAAGAATCTGATTTAACAACTATAGAAAAAACAAAAGCATATAAAGGTTTCTATTTTATCCTTGGAGGAACGATTAGTTTAAAAAAGGAAGATGATAAGAACTTACGAATAGAAGAATTAAAGCAAAAAATAGAAAAAGGCGATTTTAAAGAAGTAATAATCGCCTTAAGTCCAACAACCGAAGGTGAGGCAACTATGCTATTAGTTAAAAGAAGCTTAGCTCCTTATAACATATCCATCACTCGATTGGGACGAGGTTTGCCAGTTGGAGGAGAATTAGAATACGCTGACCCCGACACCTTAGAGTCCGCCTTTAACTCTCGATCTTAATAATTTCTACTTCTGTATAGGGCTGACGATGACCCTTTTTTGTTTTCTCTCTTGTTTTTGGTTTGTATTTTAAAATAATAACCTTTTTAGCTCTGTCTTGTTTTAAAACTTTTCCAACTACCTTAGCTCCTTTTACTAAAGGATTACCTATTTCAACTTTCTTATTCTTATCAACTAACAAAACATGGTCAAAGATAACTTCTTTGCCCTCTTCTATATCCAATTTCTCGATCTTGATTTTATCACCTGGAGAAACCTTGTATTGTTTCCCCCCTGTTTTAATTACTGCGATCATATAAATATAAATTTAAAAGCGAAAAAAATGAATTTTAAAATTGTAGGTGTGGGCGTGCTGTTTTTTCGAAGAAAAAATAGGGCTAAGCAATTTTAAAATTTATTTTTGAAACTTGAAAATAAATCATTAATTTATTCTTCTAGTAAAGGAGTTTCTATTTCCTCCTCTGATAATTTAATTGTTGATTCTTCGCCTGTTATTTTTACCACATCTTTATCTACTTTGGCAAGTTCTTTGTGAGCTTTATTATAAGTATTTACCGTTGTACTTAAATGATTTCCGACTTTATTAATATATTCTTCGTATATTCCCATATGCCTACCTAATCGCCCCACTTGTTTGATTATTTCTTTGGCTTTTTCGGAAATTTGTTGATTTCTTAAACCCTGAAGGACAACCTGTAAAAATGCTGAAAATGTTGTAGGGGAAACAATAATAACTCTTTTTTTCCAAGCATAATGAATTAAGTTATTAGTGTCCTCTGTAACTGCTCCGATCTTATTAATTAATAAATCATAATAAATTGCTTCCGAAGGAATAAACATAAAAGCAAAGTCCATAGTATTTTCTTCTGGTTTTACATACTTTGATGTCTCATCAATTCTTATTTTCAAATCGTTAACAAAAGCCTTTTCATATCTCTTTCTTTCATCACCTTGAGTCTCCAGAATTCTATTATAATTATCTAAACTAAATTTAGAATCAATAGGAATAATATGTTTATCAACGAAAACGACAGCATCAACAATTGTTCCATTTTTGAAAGAATATTGAGTTCGATAAGACTCTGGCGGAAGAACATTTTTCAAAACCGTTTCTAAGTAATACTCTCCCAAAATTCCTCTTTGTTTTGGATTCTTTAAAACATCTTGTAAGCTCTTTAATTGATCTGCAACACTAACAACTTGTTTATTAGTTTCATCTAAACGAGCTAGTTGTTTAGTAACATCCTGAATAATTCTTGTACTTTGTCCAAACTGGGTTTGATTAACTTTGTTAAATTCTGATAATTTATTATCTAAAACTTGATTGATGTTATTTAACTGCTGTTGCAACATTACTAATGATTCCGAAGGTCCTTCTGGCTTTCTCTTCCACAATAAAAAAAAGCCTCCAACTAAAACAAAAAGCAATAAAACCAAAAAACTAATAATAACAAATTCCATTAACTATATCCTACTATATATCCCTCAAAAAATCAAGATTTTTATCGGAAGTAGATTTCGGATAGGAGGAAGGCGAGATATATGGCAATTAGGAGAATAGCTTCTTTTTTACTTATTCTTTTATCGGTTCTAACGGCTACCAAAAAGAAGACAGCCGAGATTACCAGAAAGATACGAGCGATAGCAAAAGGAGAAAAATCAATGTTAACAATAGGATGAATCAAAACAACAATACCCAGGACCAAAGTGGCACAGACAATAACTGATCCCATTAGATTTCCCAAGATAAGCCAGGTTCTTCCTTTTCTAGCTGAAAGAATAGCAAAGTATGTTTCCGGCAAAGCATTGCCTAAACCAACAAGCAAGATTCCGATTATCGGCAACCCCACACTTAATGTTTCCGAAAACATTTGGACACTCTGAACAACTCCCCAGGAGGCAAAAATTAAAACCACCAAAGAAGTAAGTGTTAATTTCAAATTTTTTAAAAAACTTTTAAATTGTCTCGCTGTTCTGGACTCTTTTCTTTCTATTATAAATCTCCGAATATTTCTATGTTCGTTTTTTTTACTATCAATATTATAAACTCTTCTAAATCTTTCCTCTTTAGAAAATAACCAATAAATATAAAGGGCAAAGGCCAAGAGAAGAATAACTCCGTCTCCCCTGCTCAAATTTCCATCAAGAATTAGGATCAACGGCAAAACAGCAATGACAGCAGTAAAAATAGTACTTGTTTGAACCATTTTACTTCTAATGGGAAAAGCTTTACCTCCGATGAGTAAGGCTAAACCAACAGCTAATGTCATATCAACAACATTGCCACCAACGATTTCTCCAAAAGAAAGTTCTGGAATACCTCTTAGGGCTGAATTTATTCCAACAAATAAATTAGGAAGTGTTCCAGCAAAAGCCATCACGAAAAAAGCGACAACAAATTCTCGCCAACCTAAATATTTTGCTATTTTCATCAAACCTTCTACAACTCTGGAGCCTGACCAGAATAATAAGAAGAACGAAGTTATAAAAATTAAAACCCAAATCATTCTTTTATGTGTTTAGTAATAAAAAGCCACTTAATTAATTCTATCAAAAACAATTTAATTATACCCAAAGTTAGAATTATTATCCAGTCAGAAAATACCAAAGGAACAGTTTTTAAAAGTGTTTGAAAAATAGGCAAATAAATAGAAGCTAATAAAAGCGCACAACTAGCAAGCCAAGCATAATTTAGAAATTTATTAGAAAGAAAATCCATATGCCAAAGATTCTTTCTTAAGCTTTTACATGAGAAAACATATAGCAAGGAATCAATAGTGAGAGCTGCAAAAATAATCGTCCTTATTTTCACTAAATCATAACCCGAATTTTTCCAAAGCCAGAAAAATAAGGCAAGCAAGAACAGATCTGTTATTAAGCCAATGACAAATATCAAAACTTTCATTTCTTTATTCAAAAGTGCTTCTTTTTTCTTAATCGGTTTCTGTTTCATTATGTCTTCCTCTTTGGGCTCAAAAGCCAAAGCAATCCCTGGAAGTCCATCTTCAATGATATTCACCCATAAAATTTGGACCGCGATTAACGGCAACGGAAAACCAAAAATCACAGCCGCTCCCACTAAAATTGTTTCGGTAAAAGAATCGGACAACAAATAAGTAATTACTTTTCTAATATTATCTATAATCGCTCTACCTTCTTCTACGGCGGCGACAATAATATTGAAATTATCTGATAACAGAATCAAGTCAGAGATGTCTTTAGCTACTTCCGTTCCCGACCCTAAAGCAACTCCTATGTCAGCTTTTTTGAGAGCTGGAGCATCATTAATTCCATCGCCCGTCATAGCAATAACCTCTCCTTTATTTTGCCAGGCCTGAACGATTCTTAATTTATGCTTGGGTTCAACTCGAGCAAAAACTTCAATCTTATCAATAACTTCTTCCAGCTGTTTATCTGTTAAATCTTCTAATTCTTTCCCTTCCATGATATTTTCTTCTTTAGTATTAAAGCCAAGTTCTTCAGCAATGGCCTTAGCAGTCAGCTTATGATCTCCAGTAACTATAATCGGTTTCATACCCGCTTCCCTAACAGTCCTAATCGCTTCTTTAACTTCTTTTCTTATTGGGTCTTCTAGGGCCACCAAACCGACAAAGCTTAGATCCTTAAACAAAGAACTTAAGCTATTAATTCTTTTATGGGCAATGGCTAAAACCCTAAATCCTTTTCCAGTTAATTCTTCTATTTCCTTCTCCATTTCTTTTCTGTCTTCAAATGACTTAGACATCTCTAATATCTTTTCTGGAGCTCCCAAGACATAAAGAATGTCTTCGTCTTTGTTTAAAGAATAAACCTTAGCCATATATTTATTAGCTGAGGTAAAAGGAAGCTCAGATGATAAAGTCATTTCCTCTTCCAGTTCTTCCCTGCTAATTCCTGCTTGAATTCCAGCCATCAGCAAAGCTTTATCTGTCGGTCGTCCTCTGACAATCCAGTTATCCATACTATCTTCAGGGTTTTCAATAAAGGCTTCGTTACATAAAGTAATAATTTTCAAAGCTAATCTCCGTTCATTTTTTCCAGAAACAACTATTTTAGAAACCTTCATCTTGCCTTCTGTTAATGTCCCTGTTTTATCAGTTGCAATAATAGAAGTACTACCCAATGTTTCCGTAGAAGCCAATCTTCTTACCAGCCCTTTTTTCTTTAATATTCGTTGCATCCCAATAGCTAAAATAACCGTCATCGCCACGGGCAAGCCCTCTGGTATAGCGGCCACCGAAACAGCCACGGCAGTAGTAAACATTTCTATAAACTCGCCACCCTTAATCAGTCCTTCTAGAAATATAAAGATGCTTATTACAGCAATAACAATCCCAATAATTAAAGAAAAGTGAGAAAGTTTCTTTTGCAAAGGTGTTTTTTCTTCTTCGGCTTCTTTTACCATTTGGGCAATTTTACCAATTTCTGTACGAGCACCCGTAGCGGTAGCAACAATTCTTGCTTTTCCATCATCAACAACCGTTCCCATATAGACCATATTATCTCTATCTGCCAACGGAGTTTTTTCGAGAAGCTTAGCTCCTTGTTTGTCGGCTGGCAACCATTCGCCTGTTAAGCTCATCTCATTAATTTTAAGATTGGTGCTATTGATAATTCTTCCGTCAGCTGGAACCTTCTCTCCTGGGGAAAGAATAAAAATATCGCCGGGAACAATATCAGAAGAATCAATCATTCTTTCATGTCCGTTACGAATAACCTGAGCTTCAACTTTAACTATTTTCTTTAATTTTTCCAAAGCACTGCTAGCTTTGTTTTCTTGTATGAACCCGACTATAATATTTAAAAAAACAGCACCAAAGATAACAATAGCGTCTGTATATTCTTTAAAAAACAAAACAACTACTCCTGCAATAACAAGAATATATATTAAGGGACTCTTAAATTGTTCTAAAAATATGCGTACCTTGGAAAGTGGTTTTTCTTTTGGAAGAATATTTTTACCGAATTCTCTTTGTTTCTTTATAGCATCTTCATCCGTTAAGCCCTTTTTAACATCTGACTCAAGCTTATTAATAACTTCTTCCCAAGAAATACCATGCCAAGCAATTGTTTTATTCATTCATATATTCTACCATGAATCCCACCACATCGCTAAATTTGAGAGGTCTCAAAAAAAGCTCTAAGAAAAAACCTAAAGACAAAACCCTAAAAGACAAAACTACTTTAAAATGATAAAATAAAAATAACAATATAATATAATAATACAAATATAACCTTTTCTTCCCTGCTGTGTAGCACGGAAGAAAACACAATATTATGAAAAAATATTCAGATATTTCTAAAGAGAATACAGGAAATTTATTAAAGACGCTTTGCCAATCACTCGCCTCTTTAAATAATACAGGAGAGATAATGAACCTCCTGACCGATTTATTAACAAGAGAAGAAATAATAATGTTAACTAAAAGAATAAAAGTTGCCCAACTTCTAATAGGGGGAAGAAAATATAGAGAAATTCAAGACGAATTACACATAAGCCACCAAACGATATCCAAAATTAATCAATGGCTTTTGGAATCAGGCGAGGGCTTCAGATTGGTTGCTGAAAGAAATAAAAAAGAACATAAAACAGGAAGCCAAGAATTAATAGAATATGAAAAAAGAAGAAATAGAAAACGCTACCCCATTATGTTTTGGCCTCAACTTTTAATTGAAGATATCATAAAAACAATGAACAAAAGCCAAAAAGAGAAAATTAAAAGAACTGTTGAAAAATTAGATCACAAATCCAAAATATATAAACAAATAAGCAAAAACTTGTAAATAAAAACAAGTAAATAAAAAAAGAATTTAAAACAAACTTTTTCTTCCCTGCTGTGTAGCACGGAAGAAATTATTAACATTTATTTACTATTTTGTTGCAACGAAAATTTATGTGCTCCTACGGGGAGTCGAACCCCGGTTACATGATTGAGAATCATGCGTCCTAACCACTAGACGATAGGAGCAATATTATACTATACTATAGCTTGACATAATACTCAAGTTGCTATATACAGAAGACGCAGACGTTCTTTAACATATGGGCTAAATAAACACGAAAGGAGACACATTATGATTCTTGGAATAATTTCTGACACACACGATGACAAAATGAATGCTATTCCACATATTATGAAAGAATTCATCGCAAGAAAGGTAGAAACCATTGTCCATTGCGGAGATATTGATCCCAAACATCTCGACCCAAAACTATTTGCCAACTTGCCAGTAGATTGTGCTCTTATTGAAGAGCAAATACAAACACCTAAATTTAATAGAGCACCTAACGGTTGGCGCTTCACTAAACCAGGCGATAGGATTCTTCAGATTGATAATTATACAAAAATTTATCTAGGACATAAAGTTGCTTTCAAATTTATGACTGGATCTGAAGCTGAATTAATAAGCATATTAAATCTAATCAGAAAAGACAACGACGGTGTAAGATATCTTTTTACAGGACACACTCATCACCAAATTTATAAACAAGATCATCTGATCAACTTTATAAATCCTGGTGCCGTAGAAAACTCATACGATGGATATGAATTTGCCACACTTGATACATTAAGCAGCAAAATTGTTTTCAGTAGAATCCTTCCGACTAATCCTGATATAGAGCCATTTAAAGTAGGTGTTATATCAGATAGCTTCAATATAGCAAAACTAGATCCAGAATTTTGGGAGACCCTAGCTTCTGCTTTTGAAAGACAAGACATTAAACATGTCATTCATTGTGGAAACATCGATTCCAAAAACATTCCTGAAGAAGAATTTGAAAGATTTGAGGTTTATTACTATCTTCGTAAGGATCAAAGAGAACCAAAAACCATTTCAAAAAATTGGCATCTTGTCGAAGCAAAATTTCCAGTAGTAGAAATTAATGGGTATCGTTTTTGCATTCAACTTGAACTGGGAGCCGATCTCCTTGAAAAGTCGGAATATGATTTATTTAAGCTTTCTCTTGATTTGAGAAAAAGTTTTCCGGAAATAAACTTTGTTCTCTTTGGATTAACAAAAGATGCTTTTCTTGAGGAAAACGAGCAACTTCGGTTTATTAATCCCGGAGACATCGTAACTGACAGAAGTTTTGCGACCATTGAACTTCCTCAAAATGAAATTACTTTTGATCACATCTGCACTCCCTCTTTGCCAGAGCCGATTTAAAAGGCTAGGCCTCGTAAAAAACAAAAAGCCGTCTTTTTACAAGACGGCCTTTCTTTTGGAGATTATTCGGAATCATCTTCTTCAAGTTTTGGCAAGAAGCCATCTGGATATTCCGAATTAACATGAATATCTTCCGTTCCAATCTCCTGCTCCTGCAACTGACTCTTCATAGCAAATCTCCTTTCTTATTGTGAAAGTACTATTAGAACAAAAAAAAGCCGATCTTTTTTAGACCGACCAAGCTTAGATTACACTTTGAAACAAAAACTTAGCCAGTCAGACGATCGGCTTTAATAATTGAATACACATTAATAATAGACAATAATTGTTCCATTATAGTTAAGACGCAAAAACAAGCATTTTATTACACCTGTTGTCAATCATCTAAAATGTCGTCTTTATCTTCCAGCGAAATGTCGTCCGGAAAGAAAAGATGAAAGCTTTTAATTTGTTAATTATTTAATGATTTTAAATTCTTTTAAGAATTTATCTTCGTGATAGACCTTTATTCTATGAGTAGGATTGAGAGCTAAAGTAACCTTACATCCCCATAAGAGATCTTTACTTTCTAGGAAATATCTCTTACTATTAAAACTGAAAGAGTTGTATTTATCAATTACTCTTTTCTTGCGTAAGGAAAAGATGTAATCCAAATCTTTCTCCCTTGAGAGAGGTTTAAAGCCATTGGGTTCTAACCTCTCTTTTGGTTTACAGCCAGTCATACGATTAACATGATTAGCATTGTACCATTCTACCCATTTACTAAACTCTTCATTTAACTCTTCTAGATTAGTAGCCTTAATCTCTGGAACAAATCTAGATTGAATAAATCTAAAAGATCTTTCCACTTTACCTTTACAGAATGCTTGATAAGGAGGATGATTGATAAGAGCAATATCTAACTCCTTTAAAGCTCTCTTAATCTCTGTTTCATAACAATCTTTCTTGTATTCAAAGTGTCTTGAAGGACGACGGATTATTCTAAACTTACTATCATTATCAGTATAGATAACACTAGGAACTCCATACTTCTCTATTACTTGCTTTAAAACTAGCATATTGTTCCAAGCAGTATCATGTTTAACCCATAGAAAGCCTAATATGGCTCTAGAATAATCATCTAGAATCATAACGAGCTTTACTTTTCTTCCTTCAAGCCAACATCCTTCAGTAGTATCCATTTGACAAAGATCTCCAAATCTCTTTGCTTCAAACTTTTTAAAGTATCTCTTCTCTACTTTGTCTTCATGATGATAAAGATTCTTTTCTATTCTGATTCTTCTGATAGTTGAAGGACTTACTCTAATGCCTTGTTCATGGAGTAAATACTGAATAGCTGGGTTAGATCTTTGAGGTTTTTCGTTATGGAGAATAGCTATGCTATCCCTTAAGTCTTCTCTTCTATTCCAGACGTCTTTTTTATTGAATAAAAGAACTTTCGGATTCCAGTCATTATTCTTTAATCTTCTTACTAATCTCTGAACTTGTCTCAAGGATAGATCTAAATTCCTAGCAGTAGAACTTAAAGAAATCAATCCTTTTCCATACAGGTTTAAATGAAGAAATCTTTCTTCAATGTTTTCTCTGTTCATGACTTTGAACTTTCTCTTTTCTTCTGGACGACATTGATTTCATTCTATCAGATTTATTCTCCTTCTATCAAATCACGACATTTAGCTGAACGGTTCTATATGACATTTTAGCTGGAAGACAACATACACCTTGACATGTTTTAATATACATGCTATTATTAAAGCTCTCTTTGACAACTGAATATTGATATTAAACCAGAAAGGACAAAACATGAAAGAAATAAGAAATATGTTTTTAACAGTAGTTGTTGGACTTCTTTTCGTTGCATGCATAACTATGCATGTTAAATTAAAGAGTGTTCAATCAGAAAAAGAAATACCGGAGGACAAAAATTACAAAGTAGTTTCGGCAAAATTAACTGCCTATTGCCCTTGCGAAAAGTGCTGTGGCAAGTATGCCGATGGCATAACATCAATTGGTCGCAACGCTAAAACAACCAGAGGCGTTGCGGTTGATCCGAAAATGATAAAATATAAATCAATGATTGACATATCTGGTATCGGAACATTTATGGCAGATGATACCGGTGGTGCCATGAGACAAAGTGGCCGAAAAGGTATCTATCATATAGATGTTCGGTTTCATGATCATCAAGAAGCTAAAAATTTTGGCGTCAAATTTTTAGACATCAAAATATACGAACCAAGCCCTGCAAATTATTAGCAGGGCTTTTTTAATTCAAGATACAATATTTATTCATTAGCGAATCAAGGTTCTTCGCATAGCGAAGGTTCTTATTTTAGAAGCTCAGATATTTTGACAAGATTGATGTCTTTTATTATGCCAACTGATATCGCTAATAAAATATTATTTATTTGTTTTCTTTTTAGAGATTCTTTGAACCAAAATGGAACACTGTTGCCTTGATGATTTACTTTAAAATTAGTTCCATTTTCATCAACATTAATATCACTAATTTGGATATCTGATTTCTTGTTAAGACCATAAATTAATAAGTTGGCTTCTGACATCTCTTTTATGTTCTCGTTATCAGAATGTAAAACTAAATATCCTGGATATCGTAAGTCCCTAGCAATTTGTTTTACCCTGGCAATTTCTTTTCTATTTTCAAGATTACTTATAGCCAAAATCGGTTGCTTAGATGTTCTCAATAAATATTTGGACTTTTCTGTTTGTTTAAAATTCGATAAATCTACATTAAATATTTTACAATTATTATCTTCTAACATCCTAAAGATAGAATCAACCGAAAAAGACCTCCCTTCGCCAGCGACAATAATGACGCAAGGTTTTTTAAAAGTTGTTTTAAGTTTTTCTAATAGTTTAATCATAATCTGGTGAAATCTCCCAATAATTAATAATATACTTCGCTAATTCCTTAAATATCGGTAAAGCTGAATATTCAGCCGTTTTTGTTTCTGGGTTGTCAAGTTTAACCAAAATTAGAAATCTTGGATTGAGAGCCGGAGCAAAGCCAATAAAGCTTTGCCATGATTTATCAGAAGAATATCCCCCGCCCTCTGACACTTGAGCCGTCCCCGTCTTACCAGCCACATAATATCCATGTATTTTAGCATCTTTGCCATAACCATTCTCAATAACACTTACTAACATGGCCGTTACCTGAGAAGCTGTTTTTGAAGAAATAACATTCTCTGAAGAAACATCCGGAATGGTCTCAATTATTTCATTGTTTTTAATTATTTTATCAACAACATACGGTTTGATTAACTTGCCCTCATTAGCAATCGCTGTATAAGCTCTAACTAGTTGGATTGGCGTTATTTCTATTCCTTGACCGAATGAAGCAGTAGCAAAATTTATCTCATATCCTTTTTTAAACATTTTATTTTCTGAAAAAACCTCCCCTTCAAGATCAATCCCCGTTAGCTCAAAAAATCCAAATGAATCTATATACTTCAAAAAAAGGTCGTGACCAAGCTCTTTCTCGGCAAAGACAGCTCCCGTATTAATTGATTTTTCTAGAACTCCTGTCATTGTTTTTTCTCCAAAAACTCTGCCATTATAGTTTTCGATAGTATATTTGCCTATTTTAACCTTTCCCGTATCAACATATGTCGTTTGAGGACTTACCTTTTCTTCGTTTATAGCCGAAGCCATTGTAATTGGCTTAAATCCTGAACCTGGTTCAAAAAGTTTTTGAGTAGTGCCATTTTGGAAAATATCAAAATTCTCAACACTTGAATAATCATTGGGATCAAAATTAGGATAGTGAGCTAGGGCTAAAATTTTCCCCGTTTTAGGATCAACGACAATTATCTGTCCACTATCAATACTCAAATCAATCTTCGCCTTCTTTAATAGCTTTTCTGCCATAAACTGAATATTGTAATCAATAGTTAAGATAATATCTGATCCTTTTCCCAGTTGATCAATACTTTCGGAAAAAAAAGAGACCGTAGATCCCTTTTTCTTTTTTTCAATTTCTTCCTTACCTCGAAGAGTATCATCATAATAACCCTCTAGCCCATATTGACCAAAATCCTCGCCTCCTAAAAATCCAACAACTTGTGATGCCATATCTTTCTGAGGATAATTTCTAAAAAGAGCTTCTCGACAATAAATACCTTTAATACCCAATTCATTAATCAAAATTCTTTGTTCTTCTGTTATACTGTTTTCAATCTTTTCAAACAAAGTGTCCTTTTGAACTTTTTCTAATATTTTCTGTTCGTCTATATTCAAAATTGCTGAAAGTTCTTTGATTGTTCTCGCTTTTTCTTCAATTTCTGCCGGAGAAATAAAAACATATATTCCCTTTATATTAGTCGCTAAAATCTCTCCCTTATTAAAAAAAATGTTCCCTCGCTCTCCTGTTACTATGTTAAATATCTTCTGCTGACCTTGGGCTAGGGCTTTGTTTAAGTCGCTGTTAATAATTTGAATAAAAGCTAAGCGGCTGATAAGAGCCGCTCCAAATAAAACTATGAATACAAGAACTAAATTAACCCTCCAATTTTTCATAATTTCCCCTATCTAGTTACAACTTGTGCTTCTAACACTTGGATATAATGTATTTCCCCTGCTTCTTCAAATTCAAGCCCCTCTATCGCCTGAGCAATATTATCTAAAGAATTTGCTTGAGCAGAATTAATTTCTAAGTTCTTATTTTCTTTTGAAATTTCTGATATTCTTTTTTGATAATCTTGAACGGAAAATTTCTCTGATGTTTCAGCATTAATCTGATAGACATAAAAAACCAAGAGTGAAAGCAAAGCTATCGTCCCCAGAACACCAACCCATTTAAAATTAATCTTTTTTATCATTTTTTTATTCCTGCCCTAAGTTTAGCACTTCTAGCGCGAGGATTTTCTTTAATTTCTTCCAATAAGCCTGTTATCGGCTTTTTAGTTAATATATTTACCCCGTTAGAGATATGTCCTTTCTTTGCTTTTTCCCCGTTCGTATAATCTCTAACGGGGTTTAAATTTGAATTTTTAAAAAAGTTCTTAGTGATTCTATCTTCTAACGAATGGAATGATATCACCACCAATCTTCCTCCTGGAGCCAAGACTTCCAATGCTTCCGGCAAAACCCCCTCCAAGGAGCTAAGCTCCTTATTAACCGCAATCCTTAATGCTTGAAATGTTCTTGTGGCTGGATGAATTTTTCCATGCTTTCCGCCAATTGCTTTTACTAAATCAAATGTTGTTTTAATCGGCCTACTTTTAATAATATTTTTAACGATTTTTTTAGTAAATCTTTCTTCGCCATACTTTTCTAAAATTTCTATCAAATCTACTTCTGACCAGCTATTAACTATTTGCTCAGCTGTTAGATCGCCATCCAAATCATATCTCATGTCTAACGGTTCATCTTTCTGGAATGTAAATCCCCTACCAGAACTTTCCAATTGCCAACTAGACATTCCTAGGTCAAATAATATCCCATTTACTGGACCAAAATTATTTTCTGCAATAATCTTTTTTAAATTGATATAAGAATCATTAACCAATATCGTTCGGTTTGGAAATTCCGCAATTTTTTTCTCTAACTTTTTATAAACTTCTCTATCCAATTCTATGCCCAACACTTTTCCATTGGGCATGTTTTTTTCTAAAATTGCAGTCAGGTGGCCTCCACCGTTAGCCGTGCAATCAATGAAATTTTCATTTGGCTTAGGATCTAGATATTCCAAAACTTGTTTTTTAAAAACAGGTATGTGCATATTCGCATACATTATATTCCTAACTCTTCCAATTTTGATGCTAAGTTTCCAACCTTCTTTTCAATTCCTTTTCTGTATAGTTCCCATTTCTTATCATCCCAAATTTCTAATCTATTAAACAATCCACAAATTATTACATTTTTCTTGAGACCAGCGTATTCTTTCAAATAATCTGGAACAAGAACCCTTCCTAAGCTATCCAAGTTTAGATCTGCGGCACCAGCCAATCTAATTCTAGCAAAGCTTCTTGCTTCCACTTTGCTCTCGGGCAGGTTGCCTAATTTACTAAACATGGCCTCCCCCTCTTTTTTTGAATAAACAACTAAACAATTATCAATTCCTTTGGTAATTATTACATCCCTACCAAGCTCTCTTCTAAACTTAGCTGGTAAAGATAATCTCTTTTTCGTATCTATTGTGTGTTTATATTCACCTGTAAACATAGTAGTTATCCCCCATTAGTAGTAGTTATCCCACTGTTATCCACAATTCTCCACTACATACTCTTTATACCCCATTTCATGGGATATCGTCAACACTCTGTTTTCCACAGCTTTTTCCACACCCCGTAGAGAAAATTTGACAGCCTTCGGTAAGTTGAATTTTCTTTGAAAATTCCAGTCAAATTTCTTCTACGGGGCACACCCCTCTGTGCAAAACAAAAAAGGGAGCTTAGGATGTTAATCACTCGGTTCAACACTCGGTTACTAACATTTCTTCACCAAACTCCTTATTAAAAAGTTCCACAAACTTCTACACTCTAGAGTGTGAAAGTTTATATCCATTTCAAACAAAAACAGTACCGCGTACTAATGCACGGTACTGCTAAAAAGCTTGACTTCTTAATTTTAGATTTTATTTTACGAATTCTATTTTGAGATCAAGATTAAAAGCCGTAGCTATTTTCTGAAGAGTATCTGTGGTAAGATTTTGCTGACCTGCTTCTATGCGAGCCACATTACTTTGCTTAGCACCTATCTTCTTAGCTAACTGTGCTTGGGACATTCTTCTTTTCTTACGTAATTGCAAAATCTGATAAGCAATTTCAAATTGTTTACCATATTCATCGTAATATTTTTTAAATTTAGGATCTTTTAATCTTTCTTCAATATATTCT
>CAZKZC010000003.1:17194-31699 GCA_964557155.1 uncultured Candidatus Saccharibacteria bacterium
TTCATCGTAATATTTTTTAAATTTAGGATCTTTTAATCTTTCTTCAATATATTCTCCGAAATCAATAAATTCAATTGTTTTTTTGCTTTTTCTATCCATGTTTTTTTTAAATCAATTATTTTAAAATATTTCTATAGCTTTCTTCTGCTTTTTTAATTTCAAAAATTGGTGTTTTCGGTGTTTTTTTTAAAAACGCGTGAAGAAAAATTATATTTCTTTCTATAAATGTAAAATAAAAAATCCTATGTCTATTTTTCCCAAAATCAACTCTTAATTCCCTAATTTTTCCTTTAATATGTTTTGAATAAGGTTCATCTAAATATCCTTTGTTTGCTCTCAAAACTTCGATATATTTAAAAATCTTTGATTGTTCTTTATCGCTTAGTTTTTCAATATATTCTAAAACAAGACTTTTATTCGTCTCAATATTTTTATAAAATTTCACTTTATATTCTGTATCTTCATTATATATCATATACGGTATACTTGTCAAGTGGAAATTAAGGATTGATAATTAATTCAAAGGTTTGGGGATCTAAAGAAACCTTGGTGCCACGAGGAAGTTGCTCAGACAATAAGGCAGAGGCGAGAATATTTTCTACTTTATCTTGAATAACTCTCCTCATCTGGCGAGCTCCGAAAACGGGGCTATAACCGAGTTCAACTATTTTTTCTTTTAATTCTTCTGTTATTGTAAAATCAATGCCTTTTTCTATGAGATTCTTTTTAAGACTATTAAGCATTAATTGAGCAATATCCAAAAGATTTTCTTTACTTAAGGCTTTAAACAGAACAACAGCATCAAAACGATTGATAAACTCTGGTCTAAATGTTCTATTTTCAAACAAATAATCCAGCATCTTTTGTTTAACTCCCTGCCAGTCCTCCTTATCTTTTAATGCTTTTAAGATTATCTGATAACCCGCATTGCTAGTAGCAATAATAATTGTGTTCTTAAAACTAACTTTGCGACCCAGGCCATCTGTTATGTGTCCTTCATCTAATACCTGCAAGAATAGGCTTAAGATATCTCTGTGAGCTTTTTCAAGTTCATCAAGTAAAATTATAGAAAAGGGATTTTCTTTAACAGGAGTTGTTAAAATTCCTACTCCTTTTTCAGAGCCGATTAATCTTCCAATATCCTCTATGCTCTGAAATTCAGACATATCTAACCTGATTATCTTTTTCTCCGATCCAAAATAATAATGAGCTAAGGCCTTACAGGTCTCCGTTTTTCCTACTCCAGTAGGCCCAAGAAATAGAAAGGTTCCCATGGGCCCCTTCCTGACCGTTACATCTGACCTGGCCCTTCTCAGAGCGGTTGATACCTCTTTAACTGCCTCTACTTGATTAATAATCCTTTTGTGAATTAAGTTCTCTAAATTAAGCAAAATTTCTCTTTCTTTTGATTCAATTTCACCAACAGGAACTTCTGTTTTTTCGGTAATAACTTTAGCTACATGTTTTGGTAAAACAATTTTTTCTCCAGGCAAACTAGCCGTATAAACAGCTACTTCGTCTAAAATGTTTATAGCTTTTTCTGGAAAATGAAGTGAGGGGAAGTATTTTTCGGTTAAATTAATTATTTCTCTAACGGCTGGATAAGAAATAAATATTTTATGCTTAGCTTCTAGAGAAAAGGTTAAATATTGTAAAAGAATTAATGTTTTTTCTGGTAAAATACTAGTAACCTCTACTTTGCCGAATAAACTTAAAATAGAAATATTCTTTTCAATATTTCTATGAAGGCCTTCATAATTAGTAATTCCTATAACTTGAAATTGGGGTAGTTTCAAATAAGGGGCCATAATCCCAGAAATATCAATAACTCCTGGTCTTGGATCTTGACCAATATAATTATGAATTTCATCAATCACTAAAATAATATTACCAGCTATAGCCACTTCACTAAAAATCTTATCTAAAACGGATTCCACATCCTCTGAACTTTCAAGCTGAGCGAGTAGGGCTGGCACATCTAATTCAATAAATCTTTTATAATTCACTCCTATTAAACTTTTACCCAATAAACTTTTCTGAGACAATGCGTAAATCATACTTTTCTTTCCGGTTCCCTCTTCTCCAACAAGTAAAACATTGTTAATCTCTCCTCGCGACAAAACTCTCTCTATAATTTCCACTTCTTTCTCATGACCAATAAATTCTAGATCTTTTTTTCTTATAGAATCCGTTATATCTCTTGAATATTTATTCAAGGTTATTGTGTAACCAGCCGTCCATTCTTTGGCTAATGTACCATTCTTGGCTAAATTTTCGTATTCCCAAAACCTTCTCTTTAGTTCTTTTTTTTCTTCAATATTCTCTAACCATAAAACTAAGCTATCAATATCACTTTTTTTAAGCTTGTTCATTAATAGAATATTTTTAAAAACTGTGTCTATTTCCGCTAGAGCCGACAATATATCACTGACTTCAACTCTTTCATGTTTTTTATCTACGGCGATATCAAACGATTTAATAATTACCTTTTCAAAGCTTTCGGAATCATCGGATTTAAAACAATTCCTTAATTCTTTTTTAACATCGTTTATATCTAATAAAAGACGAGAGAATATAAAATTAAGCTTAGGATTATCTTTAAGAATAAAATAAAAAAGATAGGCAGATGAAGGACCCCTGTTTACCGCCTTACTAACCGCTTTAGCTGATTCAAAACTCAAGAATTCAGCCAAGTTATATCTTTTTGGATCTAAGACAGCTTCCTGGAGAGTTATTTTTAGCTTGGGTTTTTTAAGTTTATTCTCAAAAAAGCTTGATTTAAGGCAAACTAAAAAAAACGAAGTCAATAAAATTATTGAAATGCCCAATAAAGATTTGTTTGTATCATCAGAAAAATTGCCAGGAATAAATCCATAAATAAATATTATAGACACCAAAACAAAGAAAATAAACAATATTTTCTTTAAAGCACCGACAAATCTCAAAAATAGAACTCTCTCCCACCTAACTGCGGAATATATCTTCGTTCTTTTTACATTAAAATTCATAATAATAAATATATGCCGGAAATTAGGCCTGTTAATAATAAAAAGGGTAATAAAAACCAAATGGTAAATATTAGAATGCCTGTTATAAATATGACTAGTTCTAATATTATACCAGCAATTATAAAAAAAGTTCTTAAAATTGCACCGATAATACGAGACATTGAATTAAAAACAAATGTTTCAAAATTTTTCCAAACTTCAAAAGCACCACCGTAAGAAGAATGATATTTTCTCCAATAAGAAAAATATGTTCTTAAAAGAGTAGGGACTGAAAAATAATTCAGGCCGAACAAAAGAAAATTCTTCCAGGCCTTAATTATCCCTAGAGGAACATCAAAAAACTGCCAAGTAAAAGCTTCTAAAAATATACTCATTAATATATTATACCTTGTAAAACAAATTTAACCAACAATCCCCTTGTTAAAAACTTTCTGAAATTATATAATGTATAATATGCAGATATTTGAATTTCACTTTAATCCCAAATTAAAAGAAGACAAGATCTTTGATAGTTTTGTTTATGAACCAGAAAGTAGCTATGAGAAAAAACTTGGCAATTTATATGTTGTTGGAGAACTCCAAAATTCTGTTTCTTCAAGCTCGCTATTATTAAACAACACTACCGAAGTATTCAAAAAGAACTATTATAGTTTATCTATAAAATCACCAGAAAAAGCCCTCTCACACGCTTCCAAAAAAGCAAATGAATTCTTAGCGGAAGAAGTAAAAAAAGAGAATGTCGCCTGGCTAGGAAATTTCAATTTTGCTATTATTTCCTTGAGCAACCTCGATCTAACTTTTACTAAAACTGGCGATTTAAAAATTCTCTTATTAAGAGGAGGCCAGATAATTGATATTGGAAAAAATCTAGAAATTCAAGAAATTGATCCTTACCCATTAAAAATATTCTTCAATGTTGTTTCGGGAAAATTACTTGAAAACGATAGAATATTAATATTAACAAAAGAGATATTTAATTTCTTTCAAGAAGAAAATATCTTAACCAAATTTGCTCAATCAAAAGATATTGATTCAAAGAATATAAAAAAAATCATTCCGCCTTCTCTTTTTGATAAAGAACCAGGGACAAAGATTTCTGGAGTATGCTTTCTAGCAGCCCTAACATCAAAACAAGAGAAGGAAGCCAGGGGTCCTGTTTTCTTTCAAAACAGGACCAAGAAATCTATATTGAATATCTTTAAGTTAAGGTTGCCAAAACTACCGAAGCTACCAAAAACGCCCAAATTACCTAAAATTAAAATTCCGATTAAGACCAACAATCAAATAGTAGAGAGTTTCAAAAATAATGTTTATAATAAAAATAAAATAGTTCCAATTATTGGATTTATCTTAGTTTTACTCGTCGGATTTTATTTATTTAAAAGAGCTCCTGAAAAAATAAATGATAACGCTGGGGTTTCTGAAGATTTTATTGAGCAAGATCTAAGAGAAGCAGATAAATTAGAAACTATTGAAAATCCTGAAATTGCTGTTCCCGACTCGGAATTATTTTCCTCCTCCACTTTGCCAGAAGGTTTTGATTCTCCATCTGATATATTTACTTCGTATCTTTCTAATCTTTACTTTTTAGATAAAGAAAATTGCCAAATTATTAAGTATTCGTATTTAAGTAAAAATAATTGGGGCTCTGCCGAGAAGTGGTTAAAAGATAAAATGGACTGCGAAAATCCGAAGTCCATAGCTGTTGATGGATCTGTTTATATTTTAAATTCAGATAATTCAATCTCTGTTTATCACTCTGGACTATATCAGAGAATTATAATAATAGATATTTATCCGAATATAAAGAACATAACATTAATAAAAACAACAAAGAATACTTCTAACATCTACCTCTTAGAACCAACCAATAACAGAGTTATTGTTATTGATAAAAAAGATGGGGAGATTATAAAACAAATCCAAAGCTCTAAATTCAACAATCTAAAAGATATAGATATCTCCCCCACAGGTCAAACAATTTATCTCTTAAACAACACCACTATCTATAAAATAAATCTGTAAAAAAATCTGCCGAAGTCCGACTTCGGCAGATTTTTTATTTTTTAATTTCTAAAACTTTTTCCGCAGGCGAAAGCCCCTTCAATGACCTATGCGGAAAATAATTCCAAGCTTTATTTATCAATTCTAAAATTTTCTTGAACTCTTCTAATTCTTGGTTCTGATCAAACTCTTTTACAATCTTTTCTATATCATTATGATCTTTTTCATTATAAATAATTCCTTTAATCCTAGCTACTGATATGTTAATTTTCTTTTGCTCTATCAGCTCTGAAAGAGATTTTTCTATTTCTTCTCGTTTTTCTAAAATAGTTTCTTTGGTTTCATTTTCAAAATGATCTTTATAAATAAGCATTTTTTCAGAAAGTCCGCTTGAATCTAATTCATTTTTTAATTCTTTCATCTCTTCTTCCCTAAAACCTCTGTTACTAAAAACCTTTTTTAAAATATAAAGATGGGCTTGTTCCTGCATTTCAGAAGTCATTTTTTCTTTTTTAATTTTTTCTTTTTCGGCCTCCGATAGTTTAAAAAAGTCTTCTTTCATTCTTTTGGCAATTTCGTAATTATCTGAAATAAATTTATTTCTTGGATCTAAATTTCTTGCTCTGTCTATCCAGGCAAATCCTTCATCAAAATTAAGACGATCAAAAAAGGTTTTTGCTAAATCAAGATAAATCGTTGCGTTTGTTAAATCTAAATTTATAGCATCTCTTAAATCACTTCTTGCTTTCTCTATGTCGCCCAACATAAATTTAGTCCAGCCCAGACTTCTTATATTCTCCGGATTGCCAGGATTTTTTTCATTTGCTAATTCAAAAGATATTTTGGCTAATGAAAATAAACCGCATTTCATTCTGGCAACGCCCAAGAGATAATGAGCATAAGGAAAATCTGGAAAATTCCTTACTAACTTCTTTAAAAGTAAAACCGCCTCTATTGATTTATTTTTCCTCAACAAACGATCTGCTTCTTGAATTTTTTTCTTTAATTTCCTCTCCATATCTTTTTAAATATTTTCCTGATTTTATTATTTTTTATTTATTTTTAATTTCCAAAATCCTTCACCACCGAAAACCCGTCGTCGGAGGTCGTCGGAGGTCCGACCTCGGATAGCAATCCGAGGTCGGACCTCTCCACAACTTTTTGTCGTCTCTTAAGGAGTGATGCGTCTCTTTTTATTCTGTCTCAAACTCGGTTTGAGACGCTAATAACCTTTAATAATTTTTCTTTACCATTCAAAAATATCAACAATGTTTTCAATTGCTTTCTTTATACGATCGACAATACTTTGTCTTTCTAAAATTTTTGGTCGTTCTGTTAGTGATTCAACTATATCTTCTCCACGAGGCAATTTTTGAGTATATAAATATTCACTAATTAATTCCTCAAATTTATCAAGCGGAATATTCTCCTCTTCCGCAATTTTCTTTAAATTGTTTGAGCGTTCGCTATCCCAAAAATTACTAAATGCTTTTTCAACATCCTCGGCTTTATCAATTTTTGGTAAATTTTCTTCAATAAATTTCTTGATTAAATCCTTTTTCTTTCGAAGCTTCACATCACGATCAAATATGTGTAAAATTTCTTCGGTCTTCTTCTCTCGCACAACCTTAGAGCTAAGATTTTTAAGTCCGGCAATTAGTTGAATTATATAATCAAAATTTATAATATCTCTAATCATTAATTCAAGTTCAAAATCAATTTCATCAAGGATGGATTCAACTTCTCCTTCACGATTTTTTCTTTCTTCATAAATGTCCAAATATTTACTTTGATAGTCATAAAATTCTTGTTCGGATATCCCAAGCTCATCAAAAGAAAATTCTGAAAATGTCTCTAATGACGACTTAATACGAAGCAAATTACGAAAAGATTTTACAAATATAGCTTTTTCTTCCTCGCCCCGCAGAGAATCAACAGAAGCCACTGTTGGTACTTTTTCTCGCAACTCACTTAATCTAATTTCAAATTCTTTTTTCTGCTCTTCGTATGGCCTTTTGAAAACAATTTCTTTCGCATTTTCATCCCCAAAAAGTGCAAGAGCTTTGTCGGTTGCTTCTTTTAAGTTTCTAAAAGAAATAATGTTTCCATGAGGTTTACTGGAATCAAGGAGTCTGTTTGTTCGTGAATAAGCTTGAATTAATCCATGATATCTTAAATTTTTATCTACATATAAGGTATTTAATTTTGGGCTATCAAATCCAGTCAAAAACATATTAACCACAAGAACAAGATCGACTTCTTTATCTTTTATTCTTTGTTGTAAATCTCTATAATATTCATAAAAACGTTCTGTTGAAAAATTTGTTGAATATTCTCTATTATAATCTTTAATACAATTCTCTAAAAAATCTCGTGAATGTTGGTTTTCGGCTACGCCTTCATCAGCAAATATATCCACATCAAGCATGTCAGGACTCTCATCTTCGTTTATGTGATAAGTAAAAATTGTAGCAATTTTAAAATTATCTGCTTTTTTCTTTTTAAATAAGGTATAATATTTTTTTAAAACATCTATATTCGAAGTCGCAAATAAGGCATTGAATTTACCATTTTTAGTTTTTCTCTTCCAATCAGCTAAAATATAATCGGTAATCTTATTAAGACGATCGCTACTTTCAAGAATTTCTCTTTTATCAATGCCTTCCATCAGCGTTTCGGCAAAAATATCAGCATCTAAGGTATCTGGGTCTTTTTGTTTATATTTTCCAACATATTCTACGGCAAAACCAAGCACATTATTGTCAGAGATTGCGTGAGTAATAATATATTTATGCAAACATTCACCAAACACATCTGCTGTTGTTACTCCTTTAATATTGTTGTCAGCAAAAATTGGCGTTCCGGTAAAACCAAATAATTGAGCTTTTTTGAAAAATCCCTTAATCCGAGCATGAGTTTGACCGAATTGGCTACGATGGCATTCGTCAAAAATTATTACCACCTTTTCATCTGCTAAATAATTAAATTGTTTAAGATAAGAATCTCGTCCAATGGCAATATCAAGCTTTTGAATAGTCGTCACGATTAACTTCCTGTTTTTATCTTTTAATTGTTTAACAAGGTTCCGAGTGTTATTGGTGCCATCAACCGATCCATCGGAAAAAGAATTAAATTCATTCGTTGTTTGAATATCTAAATCCTTTCTATCTACTACAAAAAGCACTTTTTTTATTTCCGGCATTCGAGAAAGTATTTGACTTGCTTTATACGAAGTAAGAGTTTTTCCTGAACCTGTGGTATGCCAGATATAGCCATTTTTATCGGAATTAGAAACCCGATCTTCAATGGCTTTAACTGCACAATACTGATATGGACGAAGTGTCATTGGAATCTTATATGATTCTGCTAATACAATATATTCGGCAATCATTTCTGATAAAGCACATTTTTCTAAAAAGACATCAGTAAATTTATCAAGTTGAGTAATTTTATTATTCTCTTCATCGGTCCAATAAAATGTTTGCTCAAACGATTGGTCTGGATTATTAGAAAAATATTTTGTATCTACTCCATTAGAAATTATAAATATCTGCACGTATTCAAATAATGTTCCGGCGAAAGAATGTTTGTGATATCTTTTAATCTGATTAAAGGCCTCCTTCATTTCTACTCCCCTTCGTTTAAGCTCTATATGAACCAATGGAAGTCCGTTAATCAATAATGTTACATCGTAACGATTTTCATATCGCCCTTTTTGAGTGATTTGATGGGTTACTTGATATTCGTTTTTACACCATTGATCCATATTAAAAAATTGGATGTATTTTGTATTATTGTCGTCTCGCTTTAAAACAAATTTATCTCGCAATGTCTTTGCTTTAAAAAATCGATCGCCTTTATTTAAGTGATTTAATATCTTTTTAAACTCTGCATCAGAAAAAGTTATTTTATTAAACTTTTCGAGCTGGGTTCGCAAATTCGCTTCCAGCGAATTTACCCCCTTCCCTTCATCATCAATCACCACACTCAAAAACCCCAACTTCTCCAATTGTTTTATAAATGTCTTCTCCAATTCCCCCTCACTTTGATGTGCCATAATTATTATTCAAAAATTTTTAACTTCTTTTGAGTTTAATCCCTTTTCTAACATGTATTTCTCATTATCGTCCCAAAAATAATCGAATTCTATCTCAAATATCTTGGTGACGGGATTACTATTATCAGCAACAGCCGTAATTTCAAAACGATGTTTGTTAGGATTAATAAAATTACTTCCTGTGTTGGGCTTTACTTCTAGATCCAGGTCTAGTTTAAGTAAGTCAATTAAATCTGGTTTATCAATATGTCCAAAATCACAATATCTTGATAGAGAAGGCGCTATGCTCTCTCTAATAATTACTCCATCGTGAGACCATTTTAAATTTAAAGGTAAAAAATTCTTATCTTCTACAAACTTTCCCATTTCATCTTCTGTATATTTCTTTCTAATAATAACTTCCACTTTATTTGCTCTAATATTTCCTTTGTTCAAAATTTTAAGACGATAATAATAACAATCCTTAGAAATAATTAATCCATTTTCGTGCTTATAGGTAATAATGGTCTTATGACAGTCGGGTTGTTCTACTTTAAAATTAATTTCTAATTCTGGATAATAAAATTGTGATTTTATCCAGTCTTGAAATAAACCCGCGACCCCCAAAACAAGAGCTGAAATAATTGCGATTAATTCTACTTTTAAAATTTCGGAGTAGGCAAGAAAAATCAAACCTAGAACACAAACTATTAAAACAATTAATTTTACTACTTTCATACTTTACACAAACATCCTTTGCATTAAACCTTTTTTCCAGGTTTGGGCTTGGGTTATTTGTTGTTGTTTTGATTCTATCATCTTATCCAACGAAGTCAAAAAATTCGCAATCTTTTTTTGTTCCTCAAGAGAAGGTAGGTCAATTATCACATTTTTGAAATGATTATAATAAAGATGAATAATTGTCACTCCTTGAGCATATTTAGCAATATCGTGTTTTCTATAATCCGAAAGATAATAGGCATAAAAAATATTATCTATTTTTTCTCTTGATCTTAAAATTATTATATCTCCGCCTAACAAAACATTTTCCTTGTTTAATGCTGTAATATTAGCCAAATCAATGCCAGTGGTTGTTGTCGAGGAAGGTATTAATAAATCACCTTTTTTCGAAATTAATCCTTCTTCAATATTCGTTTTACTTTTAATTTTAAATATCACTTCATCATAAGTTGTATATAGCTCTCCATATAGAATGCATTCATTTTCCCCCTTTTCAGAAATTTTTTCTTTAGATAGGGCTCTTCCTCTTTCTGCTTTAAAAATTTCTCCTAACTTTTTTTCTTGCCAGTTATCGGAAAATTCGGGGAAACGAATTTTTTGAGAGAAGATTTTTTGCATTATTCCTTTCTTATATAATTCAATAAATTCTTTTTGTTCTTTTAAATTTTCAACCCACTCATCCACTGCCCCCAAAAACCCTGCAATCTTTTTTTGTTCTTTTTCAGCAGGAACATACACGAATGTTTTCTTTGCAGCATCTATTGTATATGTTGCCACAGTTGTTATAGCCGCACTGTCTGATATTTGCTTTCTTATTTTTCTTGTCTCGAATTGATATTTTATAAATTGGCTCAAAACTAAGTTTTTATTTTTAAACCATACAATATTACCATCTTTAAAATAAAATTTATTATCATCTCCTACTAAATACAAACGCCCAATAGTTCCAACGCCTGTTACCAAAAGATCATTTTTGCATGGAGCGCCATATTTTTCTTTATAAGAATTATACATTTCTAAAGAAATAAATAATTGATTGTCTACATAATTATTTTTACTCAATTTCACTATTTCTCGAGCTCTATAAAAAGGGACTCCTTCTTTTGTCCATTCGTCTTGAAAGACTCTTTTACTGGAAGTAATATCATATAATTTCCCTAGTTTCTTTTCTTTCCATTCATCAGAAAACCCTGGAACCCGAAGCTCCGGAATATTTTCTTTTTGTTGATTTTTAGCTCTATTTTTACTGTTTTTCATCTTGATTTTTGACTTCTTTTTTGATATAATATAGTTAAGAATTACTTTTATGTTTTCTAATAAATCATTTACAGAAATATTTTCTTGGTTCGTTCTATCTTTCCAAATAGTGGTTTTGCTATTGACAATTTCTATTTCTTTTACTATGATGCCTCAAAGAGGCATCATAGTAAAGCCATAATATACTTATCCTCTTGACATCCTTGTCTGATTTGCTACAATGAAAATACGAACGAATTCAAATTAGAGGAACTGGGCTCGTAAGGGCACCGGTTCCTTTTTATTTTAAACTATTACTTCTTTAACATTAATATATTCAAATAAATCATCATAGTTACGATCAGGATGAGTAAAAAATTTTTCTTTAACACTTCCTGCAATCCAATCAACAACTTGTAGTAATTCTAAATAACGAGAATCCGCTTGAATTATATGTAAAAAATTTGGTAAAAATGCTAGTTCGGGAGAACCTAACTTTTTCAAATAGTTTTTCATTTGCTGTTCCTTTGTGTCATTAGAATGAAATCTATCAATTATTATTTCAATTTCATTTGATTGCTGAGGATAATTTTGAAAATGAAATTCCAATAATCTTCTTATCATAAGATGCCTAAAACGAGTACCATCTTTAGGGATGCCTATTTTGTCCGTTAAGTAATGTCCCTTATAGTTTTGTTTGTTTGCAAAAACCGAACTTGCCTTAACAAAAGCAGTGTCCCTAATGGTGCATTTTAAAATTGCTAATAATTTTTCTCTTTGTAGAGGATTCAATTTCGTTGACTTCAATTCTGACTTAATATTTCCAAAATATCTAAAAGCACCCAAATGTATGTTAATTTTTTTTAAAGAATCATCTGTAATATGCAATAATCCTTGAATATAGTAGGGGGTTTCTTCTCCCGGCTCCCCCGATTCATCTATAAAAATAAAGTCTCTTTTTACCATAATTAAAATGGTTTAGGGATTTTTAATTCGGAGCAGGAACTACTTATTTCGGACTCTAGGGATTTTTCGGCTTTTTGGAGGTCTTTGATTTTTTTTGCGACGGTATTAATATCTATTGGCTCCTCTTCCTCAAAAGTATCTACGTAGCGAGGAATGTTGAGATTATATTCGTTTTCTTTTATTTCTTCAACGGTCGCTCGGTGAGAATATTTTTCAAATTCTTTTCTGTCTTTATAAATATCAAAAATCTTTTTGATATTTTCGTCAGTTAACTTGTTTTGATTTTTTCCTTTTTCAAATTCTTTTGAGGCATCTATAAATAAAATGTCTTCGTCATCTTTACGACATTTTTTAAATACTAAAATTGTTGCTGGAATAGAAGTTCCGTAAAAAAGATTTGATGGCAGTCCGATAACAGCATCTAAATAATTTTGTTTCTCAATAATATATTTTCGTATTTGACCCTCGGCTCCACTCCTGAACAACGCTCCGTGGGGTAAAATAATCGCCATTGTTCCATTATCAGCAAGATGATAAAGCATGTGGGTTACAAAACCATAATCAGCAACACTTTTGGGAGCTAAACGACCATATTGAGAAAAACGATCATCGTGAACTAATTGGGGATCATCTTCGCCCTTCCATTTTACTGAAAAAGGCGGATTGGCAACAATTACTTCTGCCCTAAGATCGGGATGCATGTCTTCGGTTAAAGTATCTCCATGAAGAATATCAAAACGATCAAAATGTATTCCGTGTAGAATCATATTCATTCTGGCTAAATTATAAGTAGTCGGATTGAGTTCTTGCCCATAATAATCTGCCACCTCCGTAAAATCACCAATACGAAGTAATAATGACCCGGAGCCACAAGTGGGATCATAAACCGACCGAACTCGTTTCTTATCTTGAGACACAATTTGAGCAAGAAGTCGTGACACTTGAGACGGGGTGTAAAAATCACCTCCTTTTTTACCAGCTCCCGCTGCGAATTCGCCAATTAAATATTCATAGGCATCACCAAGAAGGTCGCTTTTTGTATCTTCAAGTTTAAAATCTATACCGCTTAAATGTTTAAGAACTTCT
This sequence comes from uncultured Candidatus Saccharibacteria bacterium, assembly GCA_964557155.1. GTDB lineage: Bacteria > Patescibacteriota > Minisyncoccia > Minisyncoccales > GWA2-38-27 > JAHJSY01. The sequence goes on from CAZKZC010000003.1 coordinate 30,272, forward strand.
ATTATAACTTCGTTTTTCTGATTTTCTCGAGAACCAAGTTTTGTTGAAGTTAAATCAACATCATCGAATAATCCTTTAAAATCGTCTTCACTTTCGGTGCCCATTGAAGTTTGTTCAATGGTATTAAGAATATTTTTAAGGTCTTCTAAAATAAAATTATTTTGGTCTTTTATCTCTCCCTTTCCCTTTTTAACGATATATGAAAAAAGCTCTGTTGGTTTTAAAAAAAATCCAAGATGCTCAACGCATCCAGATTTTATATGATCCAAATATTTTTTACCATCATTAGTATTTTCTTTTATTTCTGAAAATTTAAAATCGTCTTTAGCAAGAAGTTTTTCGTCAACATAATACTCTAATTTTTCGGAAAGATATTTATAGAATATAAAAGCCAGAATATAGTTTTTATACTCATCAGCATTCATTTTTCCACGAAGTACATTCGCTACACCCCACAATTGTTTTTCTAATAATTTCTTTTGTTCTTCTGACATATTTCACAAATTAAATTTTTATTGTCTTTATATCTAATTTACTCTCTTTTTACTTTAAAATCAAGCTAAAAAGAGGCCCGACCTCTCCAAAATGAATTAACTATATAAAAGAGATTAGAGGTCGGGTCTCTCGACGACCACGATGGAAGTGAGCAAAGCTAAGCTTTGCTCACTTCTTCGCTCCTCCTTGAGGAGAGATCTTTTCCGTGATTTTCCCTAAGTGTTCAAAGCTCGGCTTTGAACACTTCTCCGCTTCTCCTCAAGGAATGACGGAAGAGTTGCGTAGAGGTCCGACCTCGGATTGCTATCCGAGGTCGGACCTCTCGACGACGGACGGACCTCTCGACGACGGAAGTATTAAACACCGGGTGTTTAATAGTTATTCAATAGTATGTTTTTTATTTCTGATTTTTGATATAATATTAAAATATGAAGTTAACAAATAACAGTTATATAATATCAATCGGCACAAAGAACTTCACTGAAAAATACTTTCGTGATAAGGATGGTTGGATTAAAGTTTCTGCAAAGGGTAATAAGTTTCGAATGACAGCAGAACAACTTCTTAATCATCTGTTACCAGCCATTTCTGGCATAAAGCCAGGTTTAACGTGGAAGGTTGATATAGATGAGGGGCGATGAGGGGGGACGTTTCCCTTTTAGTCGGGGTTTTAGTCATTTTATGAAAAGTTGCGTAGAGGTCCGACGACGGATGAACATCTTGACGACGGACGGCTTTGCGACGGATTATATTTTGAATTCTTCAATAACAACATTAAACAAAACTGTTCGAGGACAGGCCTCGGACAAAAAAAATCCGCCGAAGTCGGACTTCGGCGGATTTTTTATTTGGTTTATTTCAATTCTACAGTTGCGCCGGCGGTTTCAAATTTCTTTTTCATTTCTTCGGCATCCTCTTTCTTAACATTTTCTC
>CAZKZC010000004.1:0-3974 GCA_964557155.1 uncultured Candidatus Saccharibacteria bacterium
TTGTTTTTTTAGTTTATAGAGTTTATAATTAAATTGTATAAAGGACAATATAAATATATAAGAATATATAAATATGCTTACAAATGAAGACATCCAAAAACTTATAGAGGTATTTGTTACGAAAGATGATTTAAAACAAGCAATAGAAAATCTTTCTACCAAAGAAGATGTTAATAATCTTTATGGTGCTGTTGATTCTTATGCAAAACGAGCCGATTCTTATTTTCAAGAAATGGTTATGCTAACTCATAAAGTAGATCGTAACGAAAAATGGATTCAGCAACTTGCTGATAAACTTAATGTAAAATTAGAATATTAATAGAATGGCAAAAAAAAAGAAAAAATTTAAATATAAATACGAGAAAGAAAAAAAGGAAAGTAGATTTGCTTTGCCGAGTGAAATAAAACAAACTATTTTTGGTGTTGTTTTAATTGTTTTAGCCTTAATTATTGGGCTAAGCTTTTTTAATTTAGCTGGTAGTGCTGGAAAATATTTTATAAATACTTCAAGATTTTTAATAGGAGAAACAATTTTTTTAATTCCTCTTATCCTTATTCTTGGAGGATTAGTATTTTTAAACTCTAAGGGCAATCAAGAATTATTGGATAGAGGAAAGAAGGTTTTTTGGCCAGTTGTTTTAACAGGTCTTCTTCTGGTGATTGGAGTAACAGGTTCTTTGGCGACTTTTAATATTGAAGCTAAAAGGGGTGGCTGGATGGGCTATCTTCTATCTTGGCCATTCTTGAAATATCTTGGATTTTGGGCGACTCAATTAATTTTTATAGCCCTAATTATTATAGGTGGATTAATGTTCCGTCATTTTCTTAAGAGACCAGCTAAAGAAGAAGAAAAAAAAGAAAAAGAAGAAGAAAATCCTATCTCTGCTGAGGCTTCGGTGGACAACCCTTCTATTATTAGAAGAATCTTTGCACCTAAATTTAGAATAAAAGAAGTTCCTCATTTTGATTCTCAAGGAAATCCGCTGGCTGGCGGAAAGGAGCCAAGCTCTCCAGTAAAGCTTGAAGCGAGGCCAGTATCGGGATCCAAAATTTTTACTTATCAGCCACCGCCTCTAGATTTACTTGACGAAGAGAAGGGAGTACCAATGAGTGGAGACACAAAAGCAAATGCCTCTATTATTAAAAAAACGCTAGAGAATTTTAATATTAATGTTGAGATGTCAGAGGTAAACATTGGGCCAACTGTTACCCAATATACTTTTAAGCCGGCCGAAGGAGTAAAACTTTCTAAAATAACCGGACTTTCTAATGATTTAGCTTTGTCTCTGGCGGCTCACCCAATTAGAATTGAGGCTCCCATTCCTGGCAGGGCATTAGTGGGCGTTGAAATCCCCAACAAAGTGAGAGCTCAAGTTCGTCTAAGAAACCTAATTGAGAATGATGCTTTCCAAAAATCCGACTCTAATTTAAATATTGCTTTAGGTCGAGATGTTTCGGGAGTAGCAGTATATACTGATCTTACGAGGATGCCTCACTTGTTAGTCGCTGGAGCCACTGGTACTGGAAAAACAATATTTCTAAACACATTAATCTTAAGCTTGCTTTATCAGCCAAGCACGCCTTTTAAAAGTGCTGGACCAGAAACGCTGCGTCTTATTCTAATTGATCCGAAAAGAGTAGAGTTTCCAGTGTATAGTAATATACCTCATTTGTTATGTCCTATTCTCTATAATGCTGATCAAACAATTGGAGCTTTAAGGTGGTTGACTGGAGAAATGGAAAGAAGGTTTGAGGTATTGGCAGAAGCTAAGTCAAGGAATATAGGATCATTTAATGAAAAAGCTTTAAAAAATGGAATATCTTCTTTGCCGTTTATTGTTGTAATTATAGATGAATTGGCTGATTTGATGGCTGCCAAGGGAAGAGAAATTGAGGCCGGAATTGTGCGATTGGCTCAAATGGCTAGAGCCGTTGGTATTCACTTGGTTGTTGCTACCCAAAGACCGTCAGTAGAAGTTATTACGGGTCTTATTAAAGCCAATATCACTTCTCGAGTGACCTTTCAGGTTGCCTCTCAAGTTGATTCTAGAACCGTTATTGATGCAGCGGGAGCCGAAAAACTTTTGGGAGCAGGAGATTTATTATACATTTCTTCTTATACTCCAAAGCCAAAAAGAATACAAGGTTCCTATGTGACGGAAAAAGAAGTAAAAAGAGTTATTAAGCATATTGCTGACAAAGCAGAAGCCGAAGGAGAATTGGATATGAATGAAGAGTTGATACAATCTGTTCAAAGGAGTGGAGAAGAATCAGTTACAATCAGGGGAGAGTCGGGCTTTGAAGATATGGGCAATGATACATTATTCGAAGATGCTAAAAACTTAGTTGTTGAATATAATAAAGCATCAGCTTCTTTCTTGCAAAGAAGATTGCGTGTTGGCTACGCAAGAGCAGCGAGATTAATAGACATGTTAGAAGATCAGGGCATTGTTGGTCCGGCCAATGGAGCCAAGCCGAGAGAAATCTTCGGCAATTTAGACACTTCGCAGGTTCCACTCCCTCCAGATCCGCCGGCTGACGGAGAAGCAGATGATGAAGACGAACAATGGGAAAAAGTATAAATCATTTTAACATATTAATATTTTAACAAACAAAAACTATGGCGAAGAAAGAACCCAAAAAAGACCTAAAAGATTTACAAGAAGCATTAGATGAGATAAGACAGCGTTTTGGCGAAGGTGCTATTATGAATTTAAGCGAAACCAGAAAGGTTGATGTTGATTCTATTCCAACTGGTTCTATTTCTTTGGATTCTGTTTTGGGAATAGGAGGAGTCCCAAGAGGAAGAGTGATTGAGGTATATGGACCCGAAAGTTCTGGCAAGACGACAGTTGCTTTGCATATATGTGCCGAAGCTCAAAAGAAAGGAGGGGTGGCTGCATTTATTGACGCTGAGCATGCTATGGATCCTGATTATGCTGGAAAGATTGGTGTTGATATTAATAATCTTTTGATATCTCAGCCCGATTCGGGAGAGCAGGCCTTACAAATCGTTGAGACATTGGTTAGATCAGGAGAGGTTGATGTTATTGTTGTTGATTCAGTGGCTGCTTTAACCCCTAGGGCAGAGATTGCTGGAGAAATAGGTGATACCACGATTGGACTTCAAGCACGACTAATGTCATCTGCCTTAAGAAAGCTTGCCTCAATAGTTTCCAAAAGTAACAAAACAGTTGTCGTTTTTCTTAATCAAACAAGAATGAAAATTGGTGTGATGTTTGGTAATCCAGAAACAACACCGGGGGGGATGGCTCTTAAGTTTTATTCCTCGGTTAGAATTAACTTAAGAAAGATTGCTCAAATAAAACAGGGAGAGGCGGTTATTGGAAATAGAGTTAAGGCAAAGATAGTTAAGAATAAAGTAGCGGCTCCATTCAAGATTGCCGAATTTGATATTTATTATAACGAAGGAATTTCTCATGTCGCTGAGCTTATTAATATTGGACTAAAGGGGGGAGTGGTTAAGAAGTCAGGAAGCTGGTATCAGTATAATGAACACAAGCTTGGGCAAGGGGTGGAAGGAGCTAAATTATTCTTAGGCGAGAACCCCCAGATTCTAAAGGAACTAAAAAAAGCCGTCATAGAACAATCCTAATTTAGATAGATTACTTGGTGCAAGCAGATAAGAGTCCGAGATGTCGGGCTCTTTTTACCATGTGAAAATTTGACGGGGATAATAAAAAATGCTAACATTTATCATCTACGAAAGTGATAGTTATTTAACAACAAAATAATGACAAGGAGAGTATTATGGACGCAGAATTAGCTTTAAAAATTATTCCATTGCTGAAAACAGAAGAGCAGATTCTTTCTATAATGGAAAAGTTTGGTTATGATAGTGATGTCTGCCAAGCAGGAATTCCATTGCTGAAAACAGAAGAGCAGATTCTTTCTATAATGGAAAAGTCTGGTTATGATAGTGATGTCTGCCAAGCAGGAATTCCATTGCTGAA
>CAZKZC010000004.1:4074-30180 GCA_964557155.1 uncultured Candidatus Saccharibacteria bacterium
ATGTCTGCCAAGCAGGAATTTCTGCTTTAAGCAGATAGAAAAGAAAAGATAAAAGAGAAACCAAAAGACCTTACAATGTGAGGTCTTTTTTAATAGTTAATAGAGAATAAAATATAAATTATTTGGTGCAAGCAGATAAGAGTCCGAGATGTCGGGCTCTTTTTACTGCTTGGGCAATTTGACGCTGATGCTTAGAACAAGCATTACTTCTTTTTTTAGCTTTGATTTTTCCCAAACCAGAAATAAACCTCTTAAGAAGCTCAGTATCTTTAAAATCTATATCTTTTATATTTTTCTTACAAAAGTAACAATCCATAATTTTAGAACGGGATGTCTTCTACGCGTATTTCTTGATCATCCTTATTATCTTTTATTTCTTTAACAGGTTCTTCTATAACTGGTATTTCTGTTGAAGCTTGTTGAGCTTGATGGGTTGGAGGAGCGAAATTAGTTTGAGGTTGGGTGCTTCTTCTTGGTCCCATCTGAATATTTTCTCCAACGATTTCTGTTCTATATTTTTTAACTCCTGATTGATCTTGCCAGCTTCTTGTCTGTAATCTTCCTTCAATATAGGTTAAACTGCCTTTATTTAAATATTGAGAAGCAATTTCAGCTAATTTTCCCCATAAAACAATATTATGAAATTCTGTTTTTTCTTCTTTTTGATTAGTTTGTTTGTTTGTCCAAGTCCTGTTGGTGGCTAAGCCAAAAGAGCAAACATTTTGGCCTGAGGGAATGGTTCTTGATTCGGGATCACTTGTTAATCGTCCGATAAGGACAACTTTATTTATATTCATATTGATATAATGCAAATTTGCGAATTTATACAAATGCTACGAATTATAAATATTATTCGCATGTGTCTTTTCGTGAGACCTTTCGCATACAATTATTCGTATCATTGGCATGTTATTTGTATATTGGCATTACTTAAGTATGTCTTCTATTTTTTGGTCAATTTCATTTAAATCGACCTTTTGTTCAAGCGTTTGAGGTGTTTTAATCGGTTGAGGTTTTCTAGGTTTTTCCGGCTTTTCTTTGCGTTTTATTTTAGCTATAACTATATATCTTAAAATATCATGTTGTTCTTTGAGGACCTTTTCTAGATTTATTAATCTTTCTGGGCTTAACGAAAAATAGGTGGAAACTAAAAATGCTTCAGCGTTTTTCTTAATCAAATAGCCCAACTTTATTTTAGACGGCATTGATGTCTTTTCGACGCTTCCAGTTTCTTCTCTGATATAACTAGTTATTTCAGCTATTAAAATCCCTAATTCTTGTTCAGAAAGATTCGGAGAAACTATATATGTTAATTCATAACTTTTTGTATTCATATATAGTATGCTATAATAAAACATCATGAAAGTCAATACATCCATATTCAGATCATATGATATCAGAGGAATATATCCTGAAGAATTAAATAAAGAAACTGCCTTCAAAATAGGTCAGGCTTTTGTTGAATATACTAAGGCAGAACATATAGTAGTCGGCAGGGATATGCGTATTTCATCTCCCGAGTTATTTGAATCACTTGTAAGAGGAATCACTTCGCAGGGAGCTAATGTTTACAATATTGGTTTAGTGCCAACAGAGGGTGTCTATTTTGCTGTTAGTCATTATGATTATAACGCTGGTATTATGGTAACCGCTTCACACAACCCCAAAGAATACAATGGCTTCAAGCTAGTCCATAATAAAGAAACTCAGTTTCCAGAAGTAGTTCAAGGGAAGGATTTAATAGAAATAATTGAAAAGGATAATTTCCAAGAAAGTGAGAAGATGGGCAGGGTTGAAGAAAAAAACATCTGGCAAGATTATATCAATCATATCTTTTCTTTTATTGATGTAGAGAATATTAGACCATTAAAGGTTGTTATTGACGCTGGCAATGGAATGGCGGGCAAGGTTATGCCTCTAATAAAAGAAAGACTACCTATAGAAATTATTAACCTAAACTTTAATTTAGATGGAAATTTTCCAGCTCATCCTTCAAATCCATTAGAAGAAGGAGCCTCTAACCAAATTGGCGAAGAAGTCAAAAAACAGAAAGCTGACCTCGGCTTTATTTTTGATGGTGATGCAGATAGAATTTATTTGATAGATGAAAAAGGTGGTTTTATAAGATCTGATGTTTCTCTCTTGCTCTTGGCTAAGTATTTTTTAGAAAAAAATCCAGGCACAGCAATTGCCTACAATGCGATTTGTTCTAAGGCAACCCCAGAATTTATAGAGAAGTGGGGAGGTAAGCCTATTCGAACGAAAGTCGGTTTCATTAATGTTCAAAGGGCAATACAAGAAAACAAGGGTGCTATGGGGGGAGAAATATCGGGACATTTTAGTTTTAAAGATAATGATTATTTAGATTCTGGATTTATTGCATTTTTAGTTTTGCTTCAAGTAATTTCAAATTCAGATAAAAAAGTTTCAGAAATAACTCAAGAACTATCTCCTTATTTCAAATCATCAGAGCTTAATTTTGAAGTTAAAGATAAAGAGAAAACAATAGAGAAATTTAAAAAGAAATATTCAGATGGGAAACAAGATTATTTAGATGGAGCAACTATTGAATATGAGGATTGGTGGTTTAATGTTCGTTCTTCAAATACAGAACCATTATTACGCCTAACCATAGAAGCTGATACCGAAGAACTTCTTCAACAAAAAATCAAGGAGCTCACATCCTTATTTTAGGCCCATTTTTTGGTGAACTTCAGACATGGTAGTATTGGCGATGTTTTGAGCTCTTTGAGCACCGAGTTTAAGAGTTTCGCGAACATATACTTTTCTTGATAAAAATTCATCTCTCTTTTTTCTAAATTCGCTTAATTCTTCTATTAATAATTCAGCTAGGGATTTCTTAAAATCAGCATAGCCTTTCTTTTCAAATTTCTTTTCTATTTCTTTTATTGTTTTTTCACTAAACAAGCTATAAATAGTTAATAGATTAGAGATGCCTGGTTTTTTCTTTTCATCAAACTTTATTTTCTTCCCAGTGTCAGTTACGGCTGACATTATTTTTTTCTCAATACTTTTTGGATCTTCAAATAAAGAAATATAGCTTTGAGTTCCAAGTGATTTAGACATCTTTTTCTTCGGATCATTCAAAGACATAATTCTAGCTCCAGTTTTTGATAGAAGATCTTTTGGCTCAGGAAATACTTCGCCGAATTTATTGTTAAATCTTCTAGCGATAGTTCTTGTCAGCTCAATATGTTGAACTTGATCTTTGCCAACAGGCACAGCTATTCCTTTGTATAGTAATATATCAGCTGCTTGGAGAACAGGGTAAGTTAGGAGACCAGCATTAATATCTTTTTTGAATTGTTTTGATTTTTCTTTGAATTGAGTCATTCTTTCTAGTTCTCCTAAAGGAGTAACAGTATTTAAAAGCCAACATAGCTCACTATGTTCTTTGATATGTGATTGAACAAAGAAAATACTTTTTTGAGGATCAATGCCCAACGCTAGATAAGTAATAGCAGTTTCCAGTATGTTTTTCTGAAGTTCATCTTTATTGTAGGGAATAGTGAGAGAATGAAGATCGGCGATAAAGAAAATACAATCTTCTTGTTTCTGAAGATCTAGCCATTGCTTGATAGCACCTAGATAATTTCCTATATGAATTGATCCTGTTGGCTGAATGCCAGATACTATTCTCACCCCGTTAGAAATTTTCATATTTTTATGCCCGTAGAAATATATTTCTTATTAGCTAAATTTAAATATATTTCTAATGGGGCTCATACTTCTATTAGAACAACTAATATTATTGGTCTTCTCTCTGTTTTTGAAAAAAGGAATTGGCCAACTTTGCTTTTTATGTCGTTTTTAACATTAACCCAGTTAACAGCTCCTCCATTTCCAGTGGCTTCATTGATAATTCTGACCACCTTTTTTCTGGTTTGAGCAAGTAATTCTTTGGATTCCCTTAGATATATAAACCCTCTTGATATTATATCAGGAGAACCCTTAACCTGACCAGTCTTTTTATCCACAACAGTAACAACAACAAATATTCCATTGTCAGCTAATTTTTTGCGGTCGTTCAAAACTATCTCTCCGATATCTCCAATCCCAGAACCATCAACAAAGACATAATCAGTATTCACTTTCTTATCGGCGATAGAAAGATTATCTTTATTAATGCTAATCACCGATCCATTATCTGGCACGACAACTTTATTTTCTGACATTCCTGCCTCGTAAGCTATTTTAGCCGCCTCTTTTAAGAAGAAATGATTAGCGTAAACAGGAATAAAGTAAGTCGGCTTTATTTCTTTAATGATCTTCTTAATATCTTCTCGATTGCTATGCCCTGAAATATGAACATTCATAATTTCACTATGAATAACATTATCAGACAATCTATATATTTCATCTTTGAGACGCTGAACACTCCTTTCATTTCCGGGAACAACCGAAGAAGAGAAAACAACAGTATCCTTCTTTTTTATCTTAATAAATCGGTGATCATTGTTAACAATTCTTGATAGGGCGGCGTTTTCTTCTCCTTGAGCACCGGTAACTAAAATGATTACCTTATTGTCTGGGTGGTCATTAGCCCCGTCTATTGGTATTAAGGTTCCTGGTTTGGGGTTAACATAGCCCAAGTTTTTAGCCAATTCCATGCCCATTTTTATAGAAAAACCATCTAAGGCAACTTTCTTGTTGTTTTTAGTAGCATATTCTATTATCTGTTTTATTCTTTCTATTTGGGATGAAAAAGTTGCAATAATAACTCTTCCCGGAGCCTCTTCAATAATCCTTCTTAAATTGTCAAACATTTCTTTTTCAGTAACAGGGGTCTTGGTGTTTGTTGACCCTAAGCTCTCAAGCATTAGAATGGTTGGTTTTGGAAGCTTGCCTAATTGAGCATAGTTTATCTTATTTTTTCCTAGTGGGTCATGCTCCATCATCCAGTCGCCGGGATGAATAACAGTTCCCGAAGGTGTTTCAAGAATAACGCCAACAGCATCCATTATGGCATGATCAACGGGAAAGAACTTAAGAGTGAAAGCACCAAGCTTTACGGTTTCTTCGACATTTTTTATATAAACACACTTAACTTTTTTAGTGCTTCCTTTAGCATAATCTTCCATACGAAATTTAACCATATCTAAAGTAAATGGTCTACCGATAATGGTTGGATTATGAAGTTTTTCCAAAAGTATTGGAGCAGCTCCTATATGATCCATATGACCATGAGAAAAAACAACACCTCTAATTTGTTTTTCTTTGCCCTTGAGATACTCAACATTAGGAATAACATAATTAATTCCAGGCATATTTTCTTCGGGAAATTGAAGACCCATGTCTAAAATAACAATATCTTTTCCATACTCAAAAACAGTCATGTTTCTACCGACTTCTTCACATCCTCCAAGAGGAATAATCTTTAATGTATCTAATTCTTTTTCTTTAATCATATTTTTTATTTTCCTTAGTAGCGACTAAGTGACCGAGTCACTTTTAGCTAAAAGTGACTCGGTCACTTTCCTAATATTATTTGTTCTAGTTCTTCTAAGTTGTGGATTATGTAATCTGGATTAGCAGATCTTAATTTATCTTCTGTGTTAAAGCCCCATGTAACCCCAGCGGTTAAGGTGCCAGCTTTTTTCCCTGCTTCAATTTCGTGTTCCATGTCTCCAATAAAAATGGTTTCTTTGGGGTTGTAACTATTATCTCTAATCACTTTTTTAATTGATTCTGATTTGTCAAGAACTCCGATGATGATACTTTTGAACATGTCTTGCATCTCAAAGCGTTCCATTTCTTTTAACGCAGTAATTTTATGATCAGAGCTTATTATATTCATATTAATTCCAGAGTCTTTGAATTTAATTAAAGTCTCTTTGATATTCGGATAAGCATCGGATGGATATTGAAGGCTTAGCTTTTTATAAAGTCGCACATATGCTTCTTGTTCATCTTTAAGAGATAGGTTAGGCATATATTTATTGTAAAAGATCATATAGGGAAGAACAAATTCTTCTCTAAATTCCTCTACGGATATCTTTTCAGTTCCGAATTCAATAAACATAGCCATTGCTACATTATATACTAGTTCAAAGTTATCGTTTATAACCCCTGACCAATCAAATACAATATTTTTAATCATAATAGTTTTTCCTTAAAAGTGACTCGGTCACTTTTCTTCGAAAGTGACCGAGTCACTTTCTAATAAATATTTTTTTAAGTCTTTTCTTTCTTGGCTTTCTCTAATTACTCTCTTTGTGAAATCTTTAAAACTATCTCGACTACTAAATTGGGAAAGTATCATGTTTATATCTCCCATAATTTCAGAATTTTTTAAGCCTAAGAAGTATTGATAACTAGACCATTCGTAGGTCTCAGCATCAGAAGTTTTGTGAATTTCAATATTTCCATTTACATAGCCAGATAGCCATAATAAGTATTCATTGCTATTTATGTGAATTATTTTATAAGGGCCCTGGAAAATAGATCCTGATCGTTTATATTTTTTATTTAAATAACCCGTGCAACCAATTCCTGTTTTATGCATGAATTGACTTATTCCACTATCTTTTAATTGTCTTAAGATGAGGTGATAATGATTAGGCGATAGGGAATAACTAATAATGTCAACCATTTTTTCTTTGTCCTCCAAGAAGGAGCCAAATCTTTCAAATCCTTGCGATTCAATTATTTTCTGTCGTACTCCATAAAGCGATTCATTGTTTAGGTCTCTTAGATCTCTTAAAAATTTTAAATAATCATTGCGTTCTCGGAATAATTTAGACTCCCCAATGCATTTATTAAAAACGTGATAATATTCGTTATTTGCAAATTGAATTTTCCTCATAATCTTTGTCTTTAAAAGTGACCGAGTCACTTTAAGCCGAAAGTGACTCGGTCACTTTTATCCTTATGTTGCTTTTAGGAATTCTAAATTTTCTGGAACTTCTTTTTTTGGTTCTTCAAATCTTAATTCTGGAACTTCTTTATAATTTTCATTTTTAATCCAACCGTCTGTTGTATAGAAGTAGCAGACCCCCCCCATTTTTTGGATAGGGGAATAGTCGCTCTTAGCTTCTATAGCCATCCAATTGGCCATTTTTAAATCTTGATTAGATGGATTAATTGTCACATGAGCATAATGGGAAGGGATTATAACAACATCGCCCTTTCTGGCTTTAACTGCATAAACATCTTCAATAATATCAGCTTTTTGTTTTTGCATAAAGTAAATAGCTTCGCCTTCTAAAACAGTATATATTTCTGGATAATTCCCAACATGTTCGTGCCCTTTTGTTTTAGTAAATTCTTTACCAAGCATTTGAGCAGGGATAATAGTAATATCATATTTTATCCCGTCTTTTTCGGTAAGTTGGCGATACATATAATATAGTTCAAGATTGCCAGCTGTTTCGGCCCATTGTTTGTCATAGAGAATATCCTTCATGTCGTTTAAATAACGAACATCCGGAGTTTTGTTTTTTAATTCCATATTCTTTTTGTGTTTATAAACCAATCTTCAATGTCGATAAATCGTTTTGAAGGATCAGTGATTTTCTTTACACTTACTCCCTTTAGATCTTTTGAGGTGGCATAAATAAAATCTGGGCTATAGAGGAATATAGCGGGCATATCTTTTATTAATATATTTTGGAAAGAGTTTAATTTGCTAGATCTTGTTTCTAAGTCAGAGGCCTTTCTATTTTCTTCTAAATATTTATCGGCTTTGCTGTTATCATATATGGCTAAATTTAAACCAGGATCTTTCTTTTGAGATGAATGCCAGAAAGGAAATGGATCTGGTATTGCTCCCAATACTTCTCCGAATAATAAAGCGTCATAATTCCTTGGTTTAATAAAATTCTTCTCTAGTTGAAGAAGTGAGTATTGTTGAATTTCTAATTCTATGCCGACTTGTTTCCATTGTTCCTTTAATATCTCAGAAACCTTAGTCATTTGAAGTTGATCAACAGTTACCATGGTTATTTTTAATTCTGTTATTTCGTCTAGTTGCTCAAAACAAAATTCGTTTAATGCTGCTCTTGTGCCTTTGCCGACAAAACCAAGAGTATCAATGCCGTTTTTTTCTTGAAAATCTTTTACCAATTGTTCTGTTTCAGTTCCAAAATAGCCACTTGTTGTCCCTCCCAGACACTTTTGGAGCTCAGTTACTTCTGTTCCTTGAGACCCTTTTGTTAGTTGACTTTTAAATTCAAAGGCAGGTTTTTTACTAGTGATTTTTTCTCTTATGCCATCCCCATTGGTATCTTGGTATCCATTTTCATCTAAAATTTCTTTAGCTTTTTTAATATTAAATTCATAGATTGTTTCAGGTTCATCAAATCCATATATTTCTGGCAAGATGGGGGAATCAACGGTTTTCTGATGGATTTCTTCTTTATTAGTAGCATAGTTTAAAGCCAATCTAACATTTTGATCTCCAAGCACTTTTGATTGCTCTTGATTAAAGAAAACAGCAAAATATCTTGGCAAAGACATTAAGTGATTTTCCCAGTTTTCATCAATGGTTACCGCTGAACTTAAGGATAAGGCCTGTATGTTTTTTTTCTTAGCTGCTCTGATTAATTCATCTTCGTCTTCAAAGAAAAGAAATTTAACTTCGGAAATGTTCGGTTTCTTACCATGATAAAAAGAATTTTGCTCCAAAATAATGGATGTTACTTGATTAATTTTTTGCTTAACCTTTTTGATTTTAAATGGACCAGAGCCAACGGGTTCTAGGTTGTGTGGCTCAAAAGCAAATTCTTCAGCAGAAATACTTTGCCAGATATGTTGTGGTAATATGCCGAGAATGGAATTTTCTAAAAAGGCAGCGTATGGTCTTTTTAGGATAAATCTAATAGTTGAATCATTTACTTTTTCTGTCTCCACTCCTACCCAATTTGCTTGAATGGGGCTCTTAAAGTCAGGGTTTTGAATCGTATGGATAGTAAATATTATGTCGTCAACAGTAATTGGTTCACCATCTTCCCATTTGAGATTTTCTTTCAAATTAAAAATATAGACCTTACCTTCATCTTCCATCTCAAAACTTTCAGCTAGGTTGGGGACAATATTTAAATTTTCGTCAAATTTCATTAATCCAGAAAAAACAAGTTGAGTCAAATCTCTGTCGGCGTCAGAATTAGCATAAATGGGATTAATGAATCTTGGTTGGCCAATAATTCCCTCCGTATAAGTGCCACCGGTTGTTGATATGGGTTTTGTGTTGCTGTAATAAAAATTAAGACAGATAGAAACAAATGAAAATAAGAATAAGACAAAAAGAGCAAGGAAAATAATCTTTTCTTTTCCGCTTAATATTTTGAAAAACTGAGCCCATTGTTTGCGATTAGGCCACTTGGATTTTTTTTCTTTGATCATTAGGATTAAATGATAAGTCTTAGTACTGCTAGAGCAAGAAATATAGTTCCTAGAACTATGGTTGCCCAAAGCAGTTTCTTTTGAATACCTCTTCTAGTAGAATAAAAGCCTCCTCCTCCACTATCACCCCCGCCGAAAGAAGAACCTAGAGCAGTTCCTCTTTGTTGAAGCATAATGAAGATAATTAATAAGATAGCAATTACCGATTGAAGAATTGATAAAATTGTCATAATTTATTTTTTACCTTGTAATCCGAAGAATGAATTTAAGATCCAAACTATTAAAGTTGTCCAGAATAGAGGAATCAAACCAATAATTTCTAATTCTCTAGGGAATATAATTTCAATAAGCCAGATAATAGCCAAATTTATTACTAAACTGGACAGGCCTAAAGTTAATATCATAATAGGGAACGATATCGCTTTTAGCAATGGTTTGATATAGAAATTAATTATCCCTAAAACAACACCAATTATTAAAAGGGAGAAGTAAGTTCCATAAAATTCTACTCCCGGAACTATCTTAGCTGCGACAAAAATACCTAAAGCCCCAGAAATAATATGAAAGAGTAATTTTGCGGCATTCATTACTATTATGTTATCAAAAGCATTTGAATCTGTCAATATCTAAAGAGTTATACTTGATTTTGTTTTGATAATTTTGTATAATGGAAGACCTGCCTATGTTTTATGAAAAACGATTACATAACAATTAAAAATGCCAAGGTTCATAATTTGAAAAATGTTAGCGTTAAGATTCCGAGAAATAAGTTAGTAGTTATTACTGGTGTTTCTGGATCTGGAAAATCGTCTTTAGCTTTTGATACTCTATATGCTGAAGGTCAGAGAAGATATGTAGAAAGTTTATCAGCTTACGCTCGTCAATTTTTAGGAATAATGGATAAGCCAGATGTCGAAAAAATAGAAGGGATAAGTCCAGCCATTTCTATTGACCAAAGAAAAGCGATTCATAATCCACGATCTACAGTGGGTACAGTTACGGAGATTTATGATTATCTTCGTCTTTTATTTGCCAAAATCGGTAAACCTCATTGTCCTCAATGCGGAAAGTTAATTTCTCGTCAAGAAAGTGGACAAATATTAAAACAAATATTAAAACTTCCTAGCGATTCAGAAATTGTTATTCTAGGTCCGGTTGTTCGCTCTCAAAAAGGAGAACATAAAGCGGTTTTAGAAGAAATTAAAAGAGGTGGTTATGTCCGGGTGAGGGTGGACGGAATTGTTTATACAGTTGAGCAATCTTTGGAAAGAGTTTTAGATAAGAACAAGGTACATGATATTGAAATTGTTGTAGATGACTTAATTATTAACAACGAGCTAAGCAAAGAAAGGTTAAGTGACTCGTTAGAAATAGGGCTAAGAATAGGCAAAGGGCTAGTTATGGTTAATGATTTTATGTTCAGTGTTCGCTTCGCCTGTGATAAATGTGGAATTTCTTTGCCAGAGTTAGAACCTCGCCTGTTCTCTTTTAATAATCCTTATGGGGCCTGTTCTAAATGTACTGGCTTGGGTGAAAAGTTAGAAGTTGATCCTGAATTAGTTATGCCTAATCCTAATCTTACTCTTGCCGAAGGAGCTATTATTCCTTGGATGAAAGCTTTCAATAGAGTCGGTCGTCAAAGCTATGTTTATCAACAGCTTTCCGAACTAGCCGAAAGATATGATTTTTCATTAGATGTGCCAGTAGGGACTTTGTCAGAAGAAATAATAGATAAAATCTTATATGGCAACGGAAAATTTGAAGGAGTTGTTCATAATTTAGAAAGAAGATATCATACAACTGATTCTGACTGGACTCGTAAAGAAATTGAACAATATATGGTAGTACGGCAATGTCCCGAATGTCACGGCAAGCGATTGAAACCAGAGGTTCTGGCGGTGAAAGTAAATAATTGTTCCATAGATCAGCTTACCGAGACAAGCATAGGTAAACTTAAAAATTTCTTTGAAAAGTTTCCAGATTCAAAAATCTCTAAACCAATAAAAGAAGAGATTTTAAATCGTTGTCAACTTTTGATTGATGTCGGGCTTGATTATTTAACCTTAGATAGAAAGGCCTCTACTCTGTCCGGCGGGGAAGAGCAAAGAATAAAGCTGTCTATTCAAATTGGTTCAAAATTAACAGGGGTGTTGTATGTTCTAGATGAACCGTCTATTGGCCTTCATCCGAGAGATCAAAAAAAACTCATTGGCACTTTAAAAACATTAAGAGATTTTGGAAATACTGTTATTGTTGTTGAACATGATATGCAAACTATTAAAGAAGCTGATTGGATAATTGATGTTGGGCCTGGAGCTGGTAAGTACGGGGGAGAGATAATCTTTGAAGGAACGGCAAAACAATTGGCAAAGGCGAAAACTTTAACAGGAAATTATTTAAATAAGAAATTCTGCATAAGTCCGACTTATGCAGGCTTGCATAAGTCGGACTTATGTCAAACCCAAAAGTATTTGACGATTAAAAGCGCTACAGAGAATAATTTAAAGAATATAAATGTTAAAATTCCTCTAGCTAAATTTGTCTGTATAACAGGAGTTTCGGGATCTGGCAAAAGTTCCTTAATGAATGATATTTTAGCCAAGGCACTGCTTAAGAAATTCTATCGTGCCAAAGATGAGCCAGGTCAGCATAAAGAGATATTAGGTATAGAATTTTTGAATAAAGTTGTTTTGGTTGATCAATCTCCGATTGGAAGGACGCCTCGTTCTAATCCGGCAACATATACTGGAGCTTTTTCGTATATTAGGGATTTATTCTCTCAAACCAGAGAAGCTAAGGCGAGAAATTATACATCAGGATTGTTTAGTTTTAATGTTAAAGGAGGAAGGTGTGAGGCCTGTGAAGGTCAAGGTCAAGTTAAAATTGAAATGTATTTTATGCCGGACATATATACAGAATGTAAAGAGTGTAATGGTAAGAGATATAATGAAGAGGCCTTAGCAGTTAGTTATAATGGAAAGAATATTTCAGAAGTTTTAGATATGACTATTGAGGAGGCCTTAGGATTCTTTAAACAAGTGCCGGGTCTTAGTCAAAAACTTAAAATATTGAAAGAGGTTGGGCTTCCGTATATTCAGCTTGGTCAGCCAGCACCATCTTTATCTGGTGGAGAAGCTCAGAGAATAAAATTAGCGACAGAGCTTTCCAGAAAATCATCTGGGAAAACATTATACATTCTTGATGAACCAACAACGGGCCTTCACTTAGACGATATTAATAAACTGATAAAGGTCTTAAGAGAATTATCTAATAAAGGCAACACGGTTGTTTCTATTGAGCACAACCCCGAATTTATTAAGTGCACGGACTGGGTAATAGATCTTGGTCCCGAAGGAGGCGACAAAGGCGGATATATTGTCGCCCAAGGTACTCCCAAAGATATAGCCAAAACCAAAAATTCCTACACCGGCCAATTTTTAAAAATTTGACATAGATTTTCAAGAATGATAAACTAAAATTAGAATTATGCAACAAGTTGTTACTTATCCAAAAACTAAACTAAAACTGTCCTTGAGGGAACACCCTCAAGAGATTCTTAGGATCTGGGAGAAAGCTCAAGGGATTTGGAAGAATAAAAAGAAAAATATTAAAACAAAAAAGACAGCTCAGGATATGCAAGATGAAATTTTTAGAAAAATGCCTGCTGAGAAAAAAATTAGACTTGCTTTGGAGCTGACATCTTTTTGTTTAAAACTTAATTCTTTCAATGGAAATATCAAGTCAAGAAAAACTTCTTATTGATATTGCTAAAATTCTTAGTGATCTCAAAATAAAATATGTTATTACTGGAGGTATGGCGGTTTCGGTTTGGGGAAGGCCAAGAGCAACTTTTGATATAGATATCGTAGTTAAAATTATTGAATCACAAGCAAGTTTATTGGTAAGGGCTTTCAGAAATATCCGTAAAGCGGGCTATGCGGATGAGGAGATGGTAAAAGACGCAATTCGGCATAAAAGTGAGTTCAATTTTATTGATCCGGATAGCGGTTTAAAGGTTGATTTTTGGGTAACTAAAAAAGAAAAGTTATTTGAATTTAAAAATAGGAAATTAAAGAAATTCAGAAATCAAAATATTTATTTTGTATCACCAGAAGATTTGATTTTAAATAAGTTGCAATGGCAGAAAGAAACTTATTCCACTAAGCATTTAGAAGATGCCGAATCAGTTTTAGCTATCTCTGGCAAAAAATTAGATATGGATTATCTTATACGACAAGCTGGAAAGTTGAAAATTCTAGATGACCTAAATGACTTAATAAAAAAATCCTCAAATTAAAACCCGTAGATGCCTTAAGATATGAATAAAATGTTATCCACAACTCCCATTTCTATGCAGTATGGTATAATAACACAATGAAAAACAAAGCTTTCACATTAATAGAATTATTAGTAGTAATAGCCATACTGGGCTTATTGGCTAGTATAGTTTTTGTCTCTTTAAGTGGAGCTAGAGATAAAGCCAAAATAGCAGCTGGTCTTCAGTTTGAATCTAATATCTATCATGGTCTGGGTGCCTACGCCGTCGGCATCTGGGATTTTGACGAGGGCTCAGGAACTATTGCCAATGATACTTCAGGAAACAATAATAACGGAACCTTAACTAATGGTCCCGTCTGGAGATGTGCTTCTACGGATAAAGATTACACTCCTTCTGGAAAAGGATGTTCTTTAGAATTTGATGGAATTAATGATAATGTTAATATTCCGAATAGTACAGCACTTTTATCTAATAGTAATATTTTTACTCTAGAGGCTTGGTTCTATATGAAAGGAGGAAGTGGAGGGCATATAATATCAAAAGGATATGCTGTAGAATTTAATGTAATGGCTTTTACAGATGGAAGAATAAACAGTAAATTACATCCATGGTTTGGTGATGCCACAGCAGTTATTGCGGGTCCCGGCATTTTTTCTTTAAACGAATGGACGCATGTAGCGATAACCTTTGACGGAAATAATTTAAAGATATATGTAAATGGAAAATTAGAAAAAACGAGCACAGCAGTTTCTGGCGATAGGGATAAAGCTAATTATCCGGTTCGTATTGGTGAAGATCCAATATATCCTCACTATAGCTGGTCTCCGAATTTTAATGGTTTAATCGACCGAGCTAAAATCTATGAACAAGCATTATCGGAAGCACAGATTGGGCAGTTGTATGCTGAAGGATTGGAGGAACATAATTTAGTTTCAGAATAATAATTTAAAAATAAATTTAAGAATAAAAAGGAACCGAGTCGCTTTTAGCTAAAAGTGACTCGGTTCCTTTTCGGGGGTTGACCCCGTAGAGAAAATTTGACTGCTTTCAGCGTTTAGATTTTTCAACAGAAAAATCTTTGTCAAATTTCTTCTACGGGGTTGACATTGTTTTTGTTTTGAGTAAACTATAAGATATTAAAAATAAATATAATCCGAATACTGCGAATTAAATCCGAATACCGCGAATAATTTATTCGTAGCATTCGTATATCATTCGTAGATTTGCATTATAACAATTATGAATATAAAACCATTATTTGATCATGTTTTAATTGAACCGATCAAATCCGAAGAAAAAACTAAAAGCGGTATCTATTTACCCGATACTGCCGAAAAAGAAAGACCTGAAGAAGGTATGGTTGTTGCTGTTGGTCCTGGGCATGAAAAGGCGGGGAAGATTATTGCGATGAAAGTAAAAATAGGCGATAGAGTACTATTTTCAAAATATAGTTTAACAGAATTAAAAATAGAAGATAAAGAATATTTAATAGCAAAGCAAGGAGATATTCTTGCTATTGTAGAATAATATGGCAAAACAAATTAAGTTTCAGGAGGAAGCAAGAAGACAATTAAAAGCCGGAGTTGATAAATTAGCTAACGCTGTTAAGGTTACTCTTGGCCCAAAAGGTAGAAATGTTGTTTTAGACAAAGGTTATGGTTCGCCAATGATTACTAATGACGGAGTAACTATTGCTAAAGAAATTGAGCTAGAAGATAAAATAGAAAATTTAGGAGCCGAAATTGTTAAAGAGGTGGCTGAAAAAACTAATGATATGGTTGGAGATGGAACAACCACTGCCGTTGTTTTGGCTCAAGCAATGATTAACGAAGGACTAAAAAATGTTGCCGCTGGAGCAAATCCTTTAGCTATAAAGAGAGGGATTGAAAAAGGAGTGAAACAGGTTGTTAAGACATTAAAAGGAATGGCCAAACAAATTACTACCAAAGAAGAGATGGCTCAAGTAGCCACTATCTCTGCTGAAGATAAAGAGTTAGGAAGTTTAATTGCTGAAGTTATTGATGAGGTTGGAAAGAATGGAGTGGTTACGGTTGAAGAATCAAAAACATTTGGAATTGAGAAAGATATTGTTAAGGGTCTTCAATTTGATCAAGGATATATTTCTCCATATATGATTACGAACGCTGAAAGAATGGAGGCTGTTTATGAAGAACCAATGATCTTGATAACCGACAAAAAGATTTCTGCCTTGAGCGAAATTCTTCCTGTCTTAGAAAAAATAGCTCAAGCTGGTAAAAAAGAATTAGTTCTTGTCGCCGAAGATATTACTGGAGAGGCCTTAGCTACTTTGGTAGTTAATAAATTGAGAGGTGTCTTTAATGTTTTGGCAATAAAAGCTCCCGGATTTGGAGACAGAAAGAAAGAGATGCTTAATGATATAGCTGTTGTTACTGGAACGGAAGTTATTTCTGAAGAAAAGGGGTTGAAATTAGAAAATGTTGAATTAAGCGTGCTTGGTTCTTGCCGAAGAATTGTTTCAACTAAAGAAAATACTACCATTGTTGAAGGCAAGGGAGATCAAGAAAAAATTAATAGCAGATTAGCTCAAATCAAAACTCAAATTAACTCAGCTTCTGATTTTGAAAAAGAAAAACTTCAAGAAAGATTGGCTAAACTTTCGGGAGGTGTTGGAGTAATTAAAGTTGGAGCTGCTACTGAAGTAGAACAAAAAGCAAAATTGCATAAAGTTGAAGATGCTCTAGCTGCGACAAAGGCAGCTGTTGAAGAAGGAATTGTTTCTGGTGGCGGAACAGCTTTACTCAGAGCAGCATTTTTAGGTCTGGGCAGTGTTGAAGTAGAAGGCGATGAAAAAATAGGAATAAATATTCTTAAGAAGGCTCTAGAAGAACCAATCAGGCAAATTCTTGTAAATGCCGGAGTGGATAGGGCAGAAGTTATTATTACAGAAATTAAAGAAAAGGGAGAGGGTTATGGTTATGATGCTGAAAAACTAAGAGAGGGAAATTTAACAGAGCTAGGAATTATTGATCCAGTTAAAGTTGTTAGATCGTCTTTGCAAAACGCAGCCTCTGCTGCCAGTATGTTCTTAACCACAGAAGTTGTGGTTGCAAATCAACCAGAAGAAAAGAATTCGCCAGCTGGTGGAATGCCTCAAATGCCTCCAATGGGCTACTAGAAATAAGATGCTTGACAAAGTTTCTTGGCGGACTAAAATGAAGGTGGAGAAACAAGCATTATGGAAGAAAGAAACAATTTTTATTTAACAAAAGAGGGATTGAATAAATTAGAGAAAGAATACGAAACTTTAAAAATTCTTAGATCTAATAAGATCAAGGGAGATGTTCCTAGTATTTGGGAGTCAGAAGATTTGAATCCTGATTACCTGGCTTTTCAAGAAGATTTGAATTTTCTTGAAACAAGGTTGGCCGAACTGGAAGTTATTATAGAGAAAGCAGTTATCATTAAGAAACCACCCAGAAAAGATGCTATTGGTTTGGGGGCAACAATTGCTGTCCAAGTTGGTGGTCAGAAAGATGAATTTACAATTGTTGGGACTCTAGAAGCTAACCCAATGCTAAGAAGAATTAGTGATGAGTCGCCGGTGGGCAGTGCTTTATTAGGTCACAAGGTTGGTGACGAGGTTACTGTTTTATCGCCGATGAAAGCGGTCTATAGAATAAAGAATATAAAATATAATTAGAGTTAAAAAGGTGACCGATTCACTTTAGCGAAAGTGACTCGGTCGCTTTTGTTTTATTTTTAAGTGGTGTATAATATATAAATATGGTGAGGAAAAAGAAAAATAAAATAAATAAGGTGATCAAGGTAATGATCTACTCGGATTTATTTATGAATTCTGGGTGGGGACTAATCAGTCCAATTCTTGCTATCTTTATTGTCAAGAATGTTCCAGGAGGGGATGTTCGGGTGGCTGGAATAGCCGTTGGAATCTATTTAGTATTAAAGTCCGTTTTACAAATACCAATAGCTAGTTTCTTAGATAAAAACCATGGAGAAAAAGATGACCACCTAGCTTTATTCTTAGGAACTCTTTTAACAGCAGTTAGCCCTGTCATCTTTCTTTTCTCTACGGAAGCTTGGCACATATATGCTGGTCAAGCAATTCACGCGTTGGGAATGGCTATGGCAGTTCCATCTTGGTATGCAATTTTCGGTCGCCATATTCCTAAAAAAAGAGAAGCCCTATGTTGGGGTCTAGATAGCTCAGCCATGGGACTTGGAGGCGGAATAGCTGGAATTGTCGGTGGAACAATAGCTAGTCAATTTGGTTTTACGCCGTTGTTTATCGGAGTGATTGTCTTAAATATACTAGCTGCTCTATTATTTTTACTTATAATAAAAGATATCTTACCTAAGGTTCCTCAAAAAAGAGTTTATCCTATGCCTAAATCGTAGGTTTCTACAAATATGAACATAAACCAAGAATTGGCAA
Source organism: uncultured Candidatus Saccharibacteria bacterium (assembly GCA_964557155.1). Lineage (GTDB taxonomy): Bacteria > Patescibacteriota > Minisyncoccia > Minisyncoccales > GWA2-38-27 > JAHJSY01. The sequence continues at coordinate 22,152 of CAZKZC010000004.1, forward strand.
AAATATTTAATAGTATGGCGAACTATCTTGAAATGGAAGATAGTTCTTTTAGGTCTAAGGCCTATCGAAAAGTGGCCGAAGTTTTAGAAACCTTACAAGAGAGTGTTGAAGATATAGAAGACCTAGAAAATATTCCAGGAGTGGGTAAACATATTGCTGAAAAAATAGAAGAATATTTGAAGACGGGCTTTATCAGGGATTACGAAAAACTTAAAAAAGAAACACCAATAAAACTAGAAGAAATTATTGCCGTTGAAGGAATGGGTGTTAAAAAAGCCAAAGTTCTTTACGATAAGTTAAAAATTAAAAATCTCAAAGATTTAGAGAAAGCAGCTAAGAAAAACAAGATTGCCAAATTAGAAGGGTTTGGAGAAAAAACCGAAAAGAATATTTTAGAGGGGATTGCTTTCTTGGAAAGAAGTAGCGGAAGATTTTTACTTGGGAAAATAACACCAGTTGTTGAAGATATTTTAGATAAATTAAGTAGCTTAAAAGAAGTTGAAAAAATAAGCACGGCTGGATCTTTTAGAAGAAGAAAAGAAACAATTGGCGATGTTGATATTTTGGTCGTTTCTAAAAAGCCAGAAAAAGTTATGGCTTCCTTTGTTTCTTTACCCGATGTTGTTAAGGTCTGGGGTCATGGAACAACTAAGTCATCGGTAAGAATTAAAGAGGGAATAGACATTGATTTGAGAGTGGTGTCAGCTAAAAGTTATGGCTCAGCTTTGCAATATTTTACTGGATCTAAAGAACATAATATTATTACTCGTAGGATTGCCATTAGTAAAGGATTAAAACTAAATGAATACGGTGTCTTTAGGGGAGCTAAAATGATAGCTGGAAAAACAGAAAAAGAGGTTTATAGGGCAATTGGACTTGACTGGGTTTCACCGGAATTAAGAGAGAGTGAATTAGATTTAAAAAAACTTCCTAAGGTTATTGAGTTGAAAGATATAAGGGGAGATTTGCATTGTCATTCTAACTGGAACGGAGGAAAGAATTCAATAGAGACCATCGCTAAAAAAGCAATAAAAATGGGGTATGAATATATTGGTATTTCAGATCATACTCAATTTTTGGCAATAGAGCATGGCTTAAACGAGAAGCAGTTGCTTAAACAAAAAAAAGAAATAGACAAATTAAATAAGAAATTAAAAATCAGAATTTTATGGGGATGCGAGGCAAATATTCTAACAGATGGCTCTATTGATATTTCAGATAAGGTTTTAGAACAGATGGATTATGTTATTGCTGGAGTTCATTCGGCCCTAAAAATAGACAAAGAAAAAATGACTCAAAGAATTATTAGGGCGATGGAGAATCCCAATGTTGATATTATTGCTCATCCTTCAGGAAGAATTCTTCAATATCGTGATGAATATCATTTTGATTTTAATAAAATATTAGAAACGGCTAAAAAGACAGGAACAATTTTAGAAATCAATTCTTCTCCGACTCGCTTAGATCTTAAAGATTCTAATATCCGAAAAGCTAAAAAAGCGGGAGTGAAAATGGTGATCGGAACTGATGCCCATCAGATAAGCCAGTTAGACCTTATGAGTTTTGGAGTTTCCCAAGCCCGTCGTGGCTGGGCCGAAAAAGAAGACATCATAAACACTCAACCTCTCTCAAAACTCCTAAAATATTTCAAAAAAGAAAAAGTGACCGAGTCACTTTAAGCCGAAAGTGACTCGGTCACTTTTTTAGTTCTTGTTTTTTTTGTGGCTCCATGTTAGTAAGAAAGATAGATGTTGTTCGTTGACAACTAAAATTGAAAAAAGAACGCTTCAAAAAAGGAGGAAAGAATGTTTGTGAGGATTATTACGAATAAAGAAATTATTAAAATTGCAAAAAAAATAAGATTATTTTTGCGAGAACTACTGTTGATAGATGGAATAAGATTATTAAGGAGCATAGAACTGATCACAATCTTTGCCCTATAAAAGTACCAAAAAGAGTTAATCTTAGATATTCTATAAAAACATTGAAAGATTTTTTAGTAAGTCCGATGTGGTTCTTAATTTACGATACAGGTTTTTCTCTAAAAGACATGTCTGTTTTTTTGAACTTTAATCCTGAACAAGAGCCTCGCCATTATAGAAATAATGGCTGGTGGAATTTTGTTGAAAATCAATGGGCTAACTATGACGAAGAACCAAATTATTATCTGTTAGAAGTAACAGGAGATTATAAGGGCAAGGGATGGAAAGAACAAGAAAAAGAAATTGCCAATAGCGGGCAGGAATTTCAAAGAGCTTCTACGCGCTTAATGATTAGTTTAAGTATTGCATGGTTTTTATCCAAAGGAGTCTATCTCCAGAAAACCTGTTATCATTGGGGACCTGAATCAGGTGCTAATGGGGTAAGATGTGCTAGTTGCTTTGATGAAAAAGGGTTTGCACTTTTCAATTGGAATGAATTATGTCCAAAAAAGAATTTGGGAACATTTATTATTAGAAAATTTGATTTTTAAACAAGCAATGCCTGCGTTTTTTAAACGCAGGCTTTTTAGCTTGCGGGGAAATATATAAAGAGGTAAGATAAAAATAATGAAAGTATTAGCTAGTAATAAAAAAGCAGGGTTTGATTATGAGATCCTTGAAAAATTTGAAGCAGGGATCGTTTTGAATGGTCAAGAAGTGAAATCAATTAGAAATGGAAATATTAGCTTAAAGGGGTCTTATGTTATAATAAGAGGGGAAGAACCATATTTAGTTGGTTCTAATATACCCCCCTACCAACCTAAAAACACTTCCCCTGAATATGATCCCGAGAGAATGAGAAAGCTTCTCTTAAATAAAAAAGAAATAAATTATCTTATTGGGAAGACACGGGAAAGAGGATTGACTTTAGTGCCCTTGAAAGTTTATACTAAATATGCTAGAATAAAACTCGAGTTCGGAATAGGTAAAGGAAAGAAGAAAATAGACAAAAGAGAAGTAATCAAAAAAAGAGATATTGATAGAGACATAAAGAGAGAGATAAATACTAGGGGATGACAGGCTTCGAAGGAAGAATTATTTAAAATAGTGCAAGTCGAGCTTAAATCTCGTTAAACTTTTACAATCTTTTATAGGTGCCAACTTATTTAAGAAACCCGCTCTAGCTTTCGCGTAAAGCCGAGCCATCCATCTCATCGCATGCTCGATAGATGAGATTGGGTGTCATATCATCGAGATCGATAGTTTTTCCCGCTTCAAAAAACTATTTAAAAATTTGAAGCAAAAAACTGTTCTTACGAACTAAGCTTGTAGATCTATTTTAATTAAACTTTTTGACGAGAGTTCAAATCTCTCCATCTCCACTAATGTATAAGAAAAAACAACCACAAACAAAAAAAACATTAATAAACGAAAGAATAAGAGCCGAAGAAGTCAGATTGATAGATGAAACTGGAGAACAGCTTGGACTTTTGCCGTTAGAAGAAGCTATTGCTAAAGCTAAAGAAAAGGGATTTGACTTGATTCAAGTAACAGAAAAGGTAATTCCACCGGTTTGTCGGATAATGGATTACGGAAAGTATATATATGCTTTAAAGAAGAAAGAAAAATCAGCTAAGCATAACAAAGGAGGAGAACTGAAACATATAAGATTAACTTTTGGTATTTCAGATCATGATGCTGAAACAAGAGCTAAGCAAGCCGAAAAGTTTTTAAAAATTGGAGATAAGGTAATGATAGAGTTAAGATTAAAAGGAAGGGAGAAAGCTCATGGAGATTTTGCTAGAGACAAGATAATGAAATTTGTTGAAACTCTTAATAAGATATTACCAGTAAAAACGGAAAGAGATTTAAAAAGACAACCCAGGGGGTTTTCAATGATAATTACAAAGAAGTAACATGAAAACAAGAAAATCAATAACAAAAAGATTTAAGATAACAAAAACAGGAAAGGTTCTTCGCCGAGCTGTCGGTCAAGATCATTTAAGAGCGAAGAAATCAGGGCATTTTGTAAGAAAAACCAGAAAGTTGGTTCTTGTCACTAGGTTTATGGCTAAAAAAATTAAAAAGTTAGCTAGATAATATGGTTCGTATAAAAAGAGGAGTATCAGCCCATAAAAGAAGGAAAAATGTATTAAAACATACTAAGGGTTTTCGTTGGGGAAGAAAGTCAAAGTATAAGGCAGCTAAAGATGCTTTATTGCATGCTTGGACATATTCATATAGAGACAGAAAAGTTAGAAAAAGAACCTTTCGCCAGCTTTGGCAAACTCATATCAGTTCGGCTTCTAATGCTCAAGGAATATCATATAGTAAGTTTATAAAAGCATTGAAGGATAACAAGATTGAATTAGACAGAAAGATATTAGCCGATTTAGCTGAAAACAATCCCGAAATATTTCAAAAAATCATAGAACAAGTTTCTTTCCAAAAATAAAAAGCAAATTTTAAAATCGCTTAGCCCTATTTTTTCTTCGAAAAAACAGCACGCCCACACCTACGATTTTAAAATTTGCTTTTTATTTTTGGAAAAATACGATATACTTAAAATAATGGTGAGAAATGAAATTAAAAAAATAATAGGAAATGGGAGTGCTTTAGTTGAAAAACCGGGAGAAAAAACTCACGGAGATTATTCTACTAATTCGGCAATAGTTTCAGCTGGGAAAAAGAACCCGAGAGAAGTGGCAGAGAAGTTAGTAGATAAAATTAAAGACAACAAGATGTTTGAAAAGATTGAAATAGCCGGACCGGGCTTTATCAATTTTTTTATTTCTAAAGAATATTTACAAAATCAGGTTGAAAAGATTTTAAAAGAAAAAGAAAAGTATGGAAGCTCTAAAACGGGAAAGGGATTAAAAATCAATCTTGAGTTTATTTCTGCCAACCCAACTGGCCCTTTGACTTTGGGAAATGGAAGAGGAGGATTCGGAGGAGATGTTTTATCTAATATTTTAGAAAAAGCCGGTTATGATGTTACTCGTGAATTCTATATTAACGATCGAGGCAAACAAATAGAGGATTTGAAGAAGGGGCTATATAAAGGAGAAAAAAGAACAGTATCACAGATCCAAAAAACTAATCAGAAAACAATTACGAAAGACATGAAAATTAAGTTTGATGTTTGGTTTTCAGAAAAGAGTTTGTATAAAAGCAAAGAAGTTGATAGAGTTTTAGCATTATTAAAAAAGAAAAAACTAACTTATGAAAAAGATTCGGCTTTATGGTTTAAATCAACTAAATTTGGCGACGATAAAGATAGGGTTTTGATTAAAGGAATAGGAGAAGAGACTTATCTTCTTTCAGATATAGCTTATTTGAAAAATAAGTTTGATAGAGGATTTAAAAAGAATATAATCTTTCTTGGAGCTGATCACCATGGTTATATTAGAAGAATGAAAGCAGTGACAGAGGCTTTGGGTTATAAGAAAGAACAACTAGAATTTATAGTTTTTCAATTAGTTCATCTTCTTGAGGATGGAAAAGAAGTTAGAATGGCAAAGAGAGCCGGAATGTATGTGACTATTAAAGAACTGATTGATGAAGTCGGTCTAGACGCAACTAGATTCTTCTTTTTATCACGAGGAATTAATACTCATTTAACTTTTGACTTAAAATTAGCCAAAGAAAAATCATCGAAAAATCCAGTTTATTATGTCCAATACGCCTATGCTCGAATATCCAGTATTTTAAAGAAAGCAAAAGTTGCGGAGGCCCGTCCTCCGCAGAATTTGGATAAAGAGGAAGAATTGGAGTTAATAAAGCAACTTGTTAGATTTGAAGAGGTTGTTGAGGATACTGTTAAAGATTATCAGATTCAAAGAATTCCTCAATACGCGATTGATTTAGCTGAAAGTTTCCACCGCTTTTATCAATCCTGCCAAGTTATCGGTGAGGATAAGAAGTTAAGTTCGTCAAGACTGGCTTTAGCCAAAGCAACTCAAATAGTTTTAAAAAACACTCTAGAATTAATGGGCATTTCAAGTCCCTCAAAAATGTAGTATGCGAATAGCCTTAACGAATAGGCACATGCGAATAACTATTTATAAGTATGAGAAATAAATATATATTATTAAGACATGGGGAAACAAGATATCAAGCAGAGGGTTTAGATACTCTTTATGCCAGGGATGAAAATCCAGGTCTTTCAATAACAGAGAACGGAAAGAAAAAAATAAAAGAAGTAGCAAAGGATCTTAGCTCCTTAAATATAGATTTGATTTATTGTTCTACTTATTATCGGACGAGGCAAACAGCAAAAATTGTTAATGAAGAGCTTGAAAGGGATATTATTTTTGACGAAAGATTAATTGATACGAATTTTGGGATTTTTTCTGGGAAGTCAGGAAGTGAATATAGAGAATTTTTCTCTGATAAAAAAGAGAGATTTCAAAAGAAAACTCCAGAAGGGGAAAGCTGGAACGATGTTAAAAAAAGAGTTGTTAAAGTGATACAGAAAATTGAAAAAAAATACGAAAATAAAACCGTTTTAATTATAAGCCATGCTGACCCTCTTTGGATTTTAGCAGGCTATTTAACGAATTTAACTGAGGATGAAATGTTAGAACAGAGAAATTCTCAAGGCATTTGGCCCGATGTCGGTCAGTATTTTATAATAAAATGAGTTATGATTTTGTTAAAAATGAGAATAAAGTGTTGAAGTTTTGGAAAGATAAAAAGATATTTGAGAAACTTCAGAAGAAAAACAAGGGTAAAAAACATTGGTCGTTTTTAGATGGACCGATTACGGCTAATAATCCAATGGGGGTTCATCATGCTTGGGGGAGAACATACAAGGATATGTTTCAGAGATATAATGCGATGAAGGGTTTTGATCAGAGATATCAAAATGGTTTTGATTGTCAGGGCTTATGGGTTGAAGTTGAAGTTGAAAAAGAAAAAGGATTTAAAAATAAAAAAGATATTGAAAAGTTTGGCATTGATAAATTTGTTAATGCTTGTAAAGAGCGTGTTTTAAAATATTCAAAAATTCAAACAGATCAGTCAATTCGCCTGGGTCAGTTTATGGATTGGGATAAATCATACTTTACAATGTCTGATGAAAATAATTATACTATTTGGAACTTTCTTAAGGTTTGTCACGAAAAAGAATTATTATATAAAGGACATGATAGTGTTCCATGGTGTCCGCGTTGTGGAACGGCTATTTCCCAACATGAAATATTAACGGAAGAATATAAGGAGTTAACTCATAAGTCAGTATATTTTAAACTTCCAGTTGCTGGTCAAAAAGATACCTATTTTTTGGCATGGACAACAACTCCTTGGACATTGCCGGGCAATACGGCTTTAGCTGTTCATTCTGAGTTAGAATATGTAAAAATCAAAAAAGATAAATCAATATATATTTTATTAAAAGAGAAAGCAGATATAATAAATGGAGAAATTATAGAAAAATTTAAAGGCAAGAAGCTGGAAGGTCTAAAATATGAAGGATTATTTGATGATTTGTCTGGATTAAAAGACCATAAAGTTATTTTATGGAAAGACATAACAGAAGAAGAGGGGACGGGGATTGTTCATATTGCTCCTGGGTGTGGTGCCGAGGACTTTAAGTTAAGCAAAGAGCTTGATTTGCCGGTCGTAGACTTAAGCGATGATGAAAGTAATTATAGGGAAGAATTTGGGGAATTAGCTGGGAAGTTTGTTGGTTCCAAAGAAGTTAGAGAATGGATATTTGAAGAATTAGAAAAAAGAAAGAGAGTTTTCAAGATCGAAGATTATCTTCATCGTTATCCAACTTGTTGGCGATGTAAAACAGAGCTAATTTTTAGGGTTGTTGATGAATGGTATATTTCAATGGATAAAATTAGAAAAGATTTAATAAAAACGGCCAAGCAAATTAATTGGATTCCTGGATTTGGCTTGGATAGAGAATTGGATTGGCTTAAGAATATGCACGACTGGCTAATTTCTAAAAAAAGATATTGGGGATTAGCCCTTCCTATATATGAATGTGACTGTGGTCATTTTGAAGTTATCGGATCTAAAGAGGAATTGAAAAAAAGAGCTGTTTCCGGCTGGAATAAATTTGAAGGCAATTCTCCTCATCGTCCTTGGATTGATGA
>CAZKZC010000005.1:0-18879 GCA_964557155.1 uncultured Candidatus Saccharibacteria bacterium
TCCACCTCTAATTTCAGCTAACAATTTTAAGACATTTTCATAATCTATTTTAGCTGTTTCTAAAATATCTTTTGCTTTTGTATCAGCACTTAAAAGACTTAAAAACAAATGCTCTACTGACATAAACTCATCGCTCATCTTAATTGATTCTTGACGAGCCCTTTCTAAAATCTTCGCCATGTCTTGGGTTAAATAAAACTGACCAAAAGCTTGGGGAGTATTAACATTAGGCAACCTATTTAAAGCTCCTTCGGTTCTTCTTTTTAGAGTTTCTACATCCGCTTTAAGTTTTCTAAACAGGGTTAAAACAACGCTTTCTTCTTGAAGAAGTAAAGCTAAAAGCAGGTGTAATGCATCCACCTGTTGTTGCTTTCTTTCCTGGGCAATAGATTGAGCTTTTAATATGGCTTCTTGAGCTTTTCTAGTAAAATTAGCACCATTCATAGTATGCGAATAGCCTTACGAATAGGCACATGCGAATATTATTTATTATACTCTTTTTTATCATAAATCAATAATAAAATCAAGAAACAAAAAGAGCGATTAATGAACCGCTCTTTCCCTTTTTTGCAAAAATACGCATTTCCCAGTACCCTTACAGGTCGGACAAATAGGTCTTTTACTTTCGTCATTTTTACATGTGGGACAGCACTCCGTCCCATTACACTCGAAACAAGTTCCATTTTTAACACCTATCTTACAAACACGCATACTATCTCCTTTTTTTAAAGAACTCTGCTTTTGGATTTATTCTGGTCTTTCGGTTAAAGTTAATTTAATTTCTAATTCTTGATCATCGCGTAAAATCTTTAAAGTAACTTCTTCTCCTGGATTGTATTTTAAAATAATCTCGGCTAAAGAATTTTCAATATTAATTTTCTCATTATTTATTTCTAAGACAACATCTCTCTTTTTCAGCCCTACTTCTTCTGCCGGCGAGCCAGGAGTAATTTCAGCAATTAGAACACCGCAATCAGCCGTTAGACCATATTCTTCTTTAACTTTCTCGTTAACCATCAAATAACGAATACCGATAAATGGATAAACAATTCTGCCTATTGTTTGAATTTGTTCTATAGCCCTTTTAGCCTTATTGATTGGAATAGCAAAACCAATACTTTGAGCATCTAGAGCCATAGCTGTGTTTATCCCAATAACTTTTCCTTCTAGGCTCAAAAGCGGGCCACCCGAATTTCCCCTATTAATTGCTGCATCTGTCTGAATAATATCTTCTAAAGTTTCAACGAAAGTACCACCCGAAGCGGTAATTGTTCTACCTAATCCAGAAACAACCCCCGTTGAAACAGTATTTTTAAATTCTGCTAAAGCGTTACCAATAGCAATTACGGTTTGGCCAGGCCTTAAATCGTCTGAATCTCCTAGCTCCAATACTGGAAATAATTTATCTTCTTGGCTTATTTTTATTATAGCTAAATCCTGGAGAGGATCTCTAGCTAAAACTTTTGCCGAGAACTCTTCGCCATTGCTAGTAAAAACCGTATATTCTGCTTTTTCATCTAAGACCACATGTTTGTTAGTTAGAATTAAGCCATCATCAGAAACAATAAATCCAGTCCCTCCGCCCTTTTCTCCTACAACAACACTAACCACAGCTGGTGAACTTTTTTCAACTGCCTTAACTATTGGATCATCTATAATCTCTTCAATCTGCATGATATCTTCAACTTTTACAAATGGCTTAACATCTGTTCTATCAATATTATTACTAAATTGGAAATAAAAGAAAGTACTGGTCGCAGCACCTGATATAAAGCCGAAAACAATAGAAAGAGAAACCGCTAAAGTAACAATTTTAATATTGTTTTTCCTTCTTCCTCTTAACACTTTCTTGATCTTTTCGGAAAAATTAAATTTTGGTAAATCATATAATCCCATATCGTTTATTATATAAAAAAAGGTCTTGCTTTGCAACAAGACCCTTGCTTTTTCTTGCTTTCTAAGAGGTCTTAATTTTGCCTTCGGCAAAATTATGACTGGAAAGAAACTACGGTGCGGACACGCCAACGCGAATAAGCATCCTGCGGAGAACACCAATCCACGTCCAACTCACCACCGCGCCAATCCACGATCGGAACAGAACCATCCGAAAAGCGAGAACCCGTACAGATAGTTATGTTTTCTACATCTAAATGTTCTTTTGTCTCATCCCAGTATTTCAGTTCAAGGATTAGATGTTCGGTCAGAGTAATTCCTGGCATCTTTTGCTCTTTTGCTTGTTCGGCAGAAATATTCTTGTTTTCTTTATCAGCTTCTTGCCTGTCTCTGACCCAAATAGCGTAAGTTTCTTTTGGCTCACGATCATTATGGGTTACGGCTTCATTCAAATCTTCTGTCCATTTCCAACAAGGAAAATGCTTAGCACACGCTTCATAAATCCGATTCGGCGTCATTCCCTTAGGCACGATGATGAGACGATCGAAGCCTTCTTGCTTTAGGGGAGTTTTGAGATCTGATAGATCCAACTCCATGCTAAAATACTTTTGGAAGAAGGTTTGCCAGTCCCATAGCCTTGGAAGTAAAATTCCCGACAAAGCTTGTGTCAAATCTTTCGGGTTTTGTATCCACCTCTGTGCTATTTTCCAAGGCATCTCAAGAGGCAAAGCTGCAAGAACTCTAATATACAATTCTCTTTGTTGGCCAGCTGTCATTTGCTTTTGGGCATTATCAGTTTTCATGATCATTCCCTTTCAAATTTTGTCGCTCTGCGACAGTTTTAAAGAACAATAGATAAAACACATTGTTTTATTTCTCATTCATTATAACAGAATAAGTTGGACTTTGTCAATGTCTGCAATTTTTAATATTTCTTTTTCAACCTTAAGACCCTTGCAGTGTTTAAGAATTCCAAGATATGAATTTAATGTTTGCTTAAAAGAATATGAACTTATAATTTTCTTATCTAGCTGATTTTTCCTAATTTTTATTTTTTTGAAAGCTCTTTTTTTAGTTTTCGTTCGTAAAACTTTATAATGATAAAAAGATACATATCCTAAAAAATCAATGCCTTGATTCGCTTTTTTTATTGTAACCTTGCTTGGATGTAAATTAATTTTTAAGTTTTCTCGTAAAAAACAATCTATTTCTTTTATAAGATTTCTTAAATACTTCTCATCCTTGCTTAATATAACAAAATCATCGCAATAACGAACATAATACTTAACTTTTAATTTATGTTTCATAAATTGATCCAATTCATTCAAATAAATATTAGCAAAAAGCTGGCTCGTCACATTGCCTAGAGGGATTCCTTTGTTAGGATATTTCTTAAAACTTTTAATAATTTTATTTATTAACCACAATGTATTTTTCTCTGAAACTTTATTTTTAATTAATTTCATAAGAACATCGTGAGATACACTATCGAAAAATTTCTGGACATCACACTTCAAAACAAATACATTTGACCTATAATTATTACTTTCTTTTCTGATAAAGTCGTTTAGTCTATAAACTGCGTTATGTGTTCCCTTGCCTATTCTTGAAGAATATGAGTCGAAAATAAAGCTTTTATCAAAAATTTTATATAAAATACGAAATACGGCCTGATTTAATACCCTGTCTCTCACCGAAGCCTTGTGAATATTACGAAGCTTAGGATCTCTAATGTAAAAAGACACATACTCATCTGGTATCCAAGTTTTATTTTTTAATTTATTATGAATTTCGGATAAATTTTTTCCTAGACTACTTTTAAAGAATCGCACATCAATTTTTTGAAGTTTTCCCTCTTTAAATTCTCTCCAAGCAAAAAATAAATTATTAAGAGAAATAATATTGTCAAAAATATCATGAGAATTTTTATTATTCATAAATTCATAATATAAAACTCCGATTTGCGGAGTTTTATACGAAACTTCGGTGCGGACACGCCAATTCGAATTAGCATTCTGCGGATTACACCAATTCACGTTCAACTTACCATCGTTCCAATTCACGATCGGAACATTACCATCCGAAAAGCGAGAACCCGTAAAATTTATTTAATTCCGTCCATTTCACCAATAATTTTATACAAAATTATCTGTGTTATCCTTTCTTAAAAGGTTTAATTTTGAATCTAAATTCATAGAACTAAACAAGCAGTTTCTTTCGGAGCTTTACAGCTCCTCTAACACATTAGCAAATATATGGAAATATGCAAGTTTTTAAAATAAAAAAGGTCTCGTTTTGCAACAAGACCCTTGCTTTTTCTTGCTTTCTAAGAGGTCTTAATTTTGCCTTCGGCAAAATTATGACTGGAAAGAAACTACGGTGCGGACACGCCAACGCGAATGAGCACTCCGCGGACGACACCAATCCACGCACAACTCACCATCGTGCCAATACACGAGCGGAACATCACCATCCGAAAAGCGAGAACCCGAACAAATAGTTAGGTTTTCTACATCTAGATGCTCTCCTGTTTCGTCCCAATATTTCAATTCAAACATCAGGCGTTCGTCTAGAGTAATTCCTTGTATTTTTTGCTCTTTTGCTTGTTCGGCAGAGATATTCTTGTTTTCTTCATCAGCTTCTTTTCTGTTTCGAACCCAGATAGCGTAAGTTTCTTTCGGCTCACGATCATTATGGGCTACGGTTTCATTCAAATCTTCTGTCCATTTCCAACAAGGAAAATTCTTAGCACACGCTTCATAAATCCGATTCGGCGTCATTCCCTTAGGCACGATGATGAGACGATCGAAGCCTTCTTGCTTTAGGGGAGTTTTGAGATCTGATAGATCCAACTCCATGCTAAAATACTTTTGGAAGAAGGTTTGCCAATCTAACTGCCACAATAAAGCCTTCTTTAATGCTTCCGAAACAGAATTCGCTAACTCTCTTTTGTGTGAGTTCCAATATCTTATTTCTTCCCCTGACAAATTAGTCGGGGCACTTTGAGCGAAAGCACAAACAAATTCTTTCATTTCGCCCAATGTTACTGGAGCTGTACCTCTCATGGTCGGTCTCCTTAAATAGATTTACAAAGAACTTTTAACGAAACAATGCGTTTTGTTTTCTTATCGAGTATAACAAAATTATTTCTTTTTGTCAATATTTTTTATTTTTCAAATGGTCAAAGTTGTATTTGAAGATATCTTTTTTGACAGGACCAATGAAGATCATGTGGCCTTCACAAAGAAGATATTTTGAATAAGTTTTAAACCAACCTTCTTTTTCAAATCTCCTATCTGAAACATGAAGCTTAGCTGATTTTAATATTCCATATTTACTAAGCTTCCCTGCTCTTCTAGCTAAATCATGGTCTTCAGCCAAAGTTATATTCTCATTATATCCCTTCAACTTATTAAAAAGCTTTTTTTTTATCAAAATTCCCATAGCCGCATGGGGAAGAGTTTTTTCTAAAAGAAAGATTGGGATATTATAGAAAAAAGTAAAAAAGAAACTTGCTAGTTTTTTCTTTTTACTCTTTTCAATAGGTGCTAAAAAGAATGTTGCTATTCCAAGATTTCTTTTCTTAAATTCTTTCAGTATTTTTCCAAAAACTCTTTCTGGCAAAACAACATCGGCATCTAAAAACAAGAGGCGTCCTCCTTTAGACGCTTTGGCTCCATTATTTCTTCCTTCAGCTGGCGATCCCCCTTTAACAATTTTACATTTATACTCTTTAGCAATTTCTAAGGTTTTGTCTTTTGAACCATTATCGGCGATAATTATTTCGTAATCATCAAAATCCTGCTTCTCTATTGACTGAAGTAGTTTCTTCAAATGTTTTTCTTCGTTCATTGTTGGTATTATAATGGATAACATATAATAACTATTGACCCCGTAGAAGAAATTTGACTAAGATTTTCCAAAAGAAAATCTAATCGCTGAAAGCAGTCAAATTTTCTCTACGGGGTTGACAACATATTTGGGTTTTGTTAATATTAAATAAAGCAAGTAGTTCTTTATTCCATCTATCATGGATGTTTAGCTTTCTCAAGCTTTTCATCACCCTCCTCCGAAGATGGATTCAATCTCGAATCCATCTTTTTTAATTAAAATAGTTTTTTGGCTTCGTTCCAGATTTCGGGTTGGTTTTGTTTTTCTTTCATCCAATACCACCATTCTGTTCCCCAAAAATAGAATTCTTTCAAACCAGTTTTTTTAGCAAATTCAACATTCTTCTTAAATCTTTCTAGATCCATAGATTTTTTCTGTTCTTCGACTGGTAAATTATAAATCAAAGTTGGACCCCATGGCTCTGCTTGAAACTCAACATTAATTACTTCTTTGCCAAATAATGCTTTTATAAGCATTGCTTTTCTTTTATAAAAAATTGCTGGAAATGGATATGTGACATATGAATTCAGCTCACTAAACCAAACTTTTCTATACATCGTCGTACCGACGATATCACCATATTTGGCTGCTTTAAACCATAAAGGAACTTCTCCGCTTTCAGAAATTATTATTTCCCTATTATCAAGCGATTTTACTAAATCAATCTCTCTTTTTAAAAACTGCTTGTCTCTTTTCGGACAATTCCCAAAAGGAAAGAATGGTTCATTCTCTACTTGCCAATATTTTATTGTTTTTGAATCTTTATATCTGACAACCACTTCCTCTAAATATTCTAAAACCTTTTCTTGTTGTTTTTCTTTGGTTAAATCTTTTGCCCATTTAGGAATATGGCATTCTGGCCACCCAGGAGTTTTCATTCCGACAACTAAAATAACTTCGGCGTCTCTTTTTCCGGCTTCCTCTATTTGCCAATCTAAATCACCAAAATTATAATTACCGTCTTCCCATTCAATATAATCCCAATAAGTTCCTATTTTTATTTTTTTTACACCTAAGTCATCCAGGATATCCGTGTAGGTTTCTCTCCAATCAAGGCCTAATGTTTGAGCATGTTTTTGAGAGAAATTAATACCCCAAGAAATATTTTCATTCTTTTTGGGAAATCCAACAAAAAAATAAATTACAAGGATTAAAAATATACCTAACAAAATTAATAAACTCATTTTAATTATTTTTTTAATATTATATTTTTTCATTTATAGTGCTAGCATAACAAGACCTAGTATTATAAGAAGCATTGCCAGGCCTTTTTGAGTAATAATTTTCTTTGAAATTTTCTCTTCTAAAATCTTTGGGGATTTTAAGGAAACTAAAAGGATTATGATAAACAGAAATAAGTATTGAACACCTTGCAAAGCGTTAACAATAGAAAGAAAAGCTAACGGAGCTAAGGCAATAGCCCAATTCTGCAAAATAAAGGCCCCGGCTCCAACTGCTTGATTAAAAATAAAGAATGCACCAGTTTTTACATTGAAAACTGATTTTTTAGTAAAAACTTCTTGGCGAACACTTTTAGTGAAGAGAAAAAGCAGTCCTGTTATTATAGCTCCTATTCTTATCCAAATAAAACCTGTCCAAAAATCAAGCATTAAATAAACATATTTAGATAATACAAAACCCAAAGAGAAAAATAAGGCAGCAACAGCTGAAATTTTCAAACTCTTAAAAGGAAGTTTTTGGGAAGAACTATAACTGATAAGAATACTTCCTAGAACAAGAAAGATAAAAGCTATGATCTCTTTAATCCCCAAAACAGCTTGACCTCTCGAAAAAAGATAAGTAAAAGCGAGAGTGAAAACGGGAACAAACCCACCCATGGCAGGAATAATTCTAGAGGCCTCAAACCTTTCTAACCCCTCATAAGTCGCAAAAACTCCAATCATAAGAAGAATACCTGCTAAAAAACAAAAAAGAATCTCAACAAATCCAGGAACAGAAAAACCAACAAATGGAATTAAAATCAAAGCAAAACTACTAAAAACACCGACATAAAAAGTATATGTTTTTGGTTCAGGGGCACCTTTTAATAAGTACTTGTCTCCCAATGAAACAAAAGCAAAAAGAAAATAAGCAAGAATCGCAATTATTAACCAAAGCATATTTTTTCTATATTATATGTTCCCATTTTTTCTACTTCAATGAATCCAGCCAGAGCTGCTTCAGCGAACCTTCCACTATTCAAGTAATCAAATAGCCACTGACTAGTATATTTAGGATTTATTTGCGGAACCCCCGCCCCTATGCCTAAAAGCCAATTCTTATTATAATCCTCCTGCGAACCAATTGTTGGAGCCATAAGAATCGGCACTCCTAAACCAGAATAAAAACAAAGCTCACTTGGTTTTGTCCAAAGAACATCTGTTTTCCTCAGCTTTTTATCAAAAATTTCAAAATATTTATTTATGTCTTCTTCATAAATAATTTCTATGTTTTTGCCAATATTATCCTGTAATTTCAGCACCTTTAAACTTTTAACGAAATAATCATTTACTTCTTTTCTGATACCAACTGATAAATATATCTTAATCTCTTTTTTCTTAATTTTATCATATAGATTCTTAATATATTCTATAACCATCTCTTTTTGAGCCCCGGCTCCACCGATAGCAAACATGATGCTCAAAATATGTGTTTTTTTATCGTGAGAAACTTTCATGCCCCTATCAACGAAAGGTTTATACTTATTATGGAATCTTTTCTCGGGATCTAAATTTAAAATCCTCGCCCCCAAATCTTTTTTAACAATTTCTTGTTTTTCGGTACCAATATTTTCTAAAGGTAAGGGGAATCCAGTTAAAAATATATTTTCTGACCTTACTCCATAGAGTTTTAATCTGTTCATTACCCATAAATTGGGAGCGAAATACTTTATCTTGCTTCTGCTGGGCTTTAATGACGCCCAAGCCCTTGAACAATCAGCATCAGAAACAACGCAATAGATCTCTCCCGGATAATTAAACTCCTCGGCCATAAAAGCTGGTATAAAGAAACTGGTAATGATGGGCAGAGGATTTTTGCTTAATCGAGAGATTAAATCCTCTCCCCAACCCTTGTCTATCAAAGAAAAGATCTTTTTTAAACCAAAAGTTGGTTTTGATAAGTCCTTGCGTGGATAAAAAGAAGGAATCTGTTGAAATTTATTAAAAGTGGCAAAGGCCAAATTGCCAATCAAGGGAATCCTCTTAAATCTTGAAATAAACTCATAAAAAGTCCTGGATGATTCCCAAACCTTCTTATCTTTTTCTGGAATTCCTTCATAATCATTGGCATTAATAACTTTCCCGTCAGGAGAAAAAATCCTCAAAGGATAAGCTGTCCTTTGATGACCATACCCCATATTAACCGCCACTATATGTGCCTTTTTATTTTTCATATTGTTCTTCTATTATACCAAAACTATTAAACCTAATCCAGAGTAAAACTAAGAAATCAAAAAGCCAAGAAATCAAGCTCCTTCTTAATTTCAAAACAGCCATAAACTTCTGTACTTCGCAGTAGAGAAGTTTGTGGCGAATTAAGAAAAGAAATCTACTATTTTGGTTATATAAGTAAGTAATAGCCAAAGAGGAAAGCTGATAAGCCAGGATCCCAAAGGAAAAATTAGGGTTAATATAGAAAAAGCTAGGCCTAGAATCATAATCCAATATATAACAGGAATAACTAAGATATTAACCAATGGTCCAATTAGAGAAATTCTGCCAAAATTATAGAATAATATAGGTAGGGTGAAAATATAGGCAGAGAGTGTTGTTGCTAAAATAGTTGACTTAACCCATTTTTTAAAATAAGGAGCTAGGGTAATTATCCCAAGAACAGCTAAGAAAGAAAGCTGGAAACCAATATCATAAAACAATAGTAATGGATTTATCAGAAGCATTATTCCAGCTGTTAGTATTATCGCTCTCGTACCAACCGATTTTCGACCAAAAGCCTGAGCCAAAACAAACAAACCACCCATAATCCCCGCTCTGACTGAAGATGGCTGAAAACCAATCATAGCAATAAACAAAAATATAATGCCAAGCGAAATATAAGGAGCTAAGCTCCTTGATAAACCAATGCCCAACAATAAAGACATTAGAATGGTTGAGAGTATAAGTATGTGGAGTCCTGATATCGCTGTTATATGTCTTATTCCAGTAACATTTAGTTTTTCTTTCAGCTCCAAAGACATTCTGCCCTTATCACCCAGAATCATTGCTCCTAAAATCTCGCTCTGTGGAGGTGAAAATGATCTATATATCCCTTGCCGAATTTTATCTTTAATCTTCAAAATCCCAGAATAAAAGTCAATATTCTGACTCATTAATTTCACTTTGGGATAATAGCTTACAGAAACAATTCCATCTTTTAATAAATACTTTTTGTAATTGAAATCTTCAAATACGGTAGGCGTTTGCAGTTTACCCGTAATTTCTAATTCATCTCCATAACCATATTCCGGATAACGACTAACCGTCACCAAAATTCTGCCCGAGGCCCGTCCTCGGGCCAATATTGTTAGTTTTATATTATTTTCTCTAATGTCTGGCTCTTTAATAATCTTGCCAGTTAAAACAATTTCTTCATCAGAATCATTATAATTGTTTAACTGGCTATTTTCCAAATTAGACAAAACAACATTGTATCTCCAAAAAATTATAATAGTTAAAATCAAACAAAATCCCCAAAAAAATATTCTTGATCTATTCATCTAATACCACAAATGTCAAAGTATCGAGAAATTGATTTTTTGATATCTAGAAGATAGTTCTCTGGATATGGTTCTATATTTTCAAATTCTGGATTAATTGTTTTCTCCGCTCTAAAATTCTGAATATAGTATTTTATTTTGGGACATCCTATCCATTCAGCAATTTTTAAAAAATCTTCTTTTTTGTGAACCGTAGGAACTATGGTTGTTCGAAATTCAAAATCAATTTCTGAATTTTTTAATAACTCTACACTTTTTTCTATATCTCCGATATCTGTATTATCAAAAAATACTCTTGAATATTTTTCTTTAGGCAACTTAACATCCATGGCCACATAATCAATTAATTTACCATCTATTAATTGCTTGAGCATTTTTGGATTTGACCCATTAGTATCTAGTTTTACTAAATAATTTAATTTTTTTATTTTCCTTATAAAATCGGGTAGATCTTTGTTGATGGTTGGTTCTCCTCCACAAATTACTATTCCATCTAAAAGCCCCTTTCTCTGTTCTAAAAAACCAAAAAAATCTTTTTCGGATATTCTTGGCTGATTCTTTATTTTCTCAGGTAACACTAATTCCGAAGAATAACACCAATCACATCTAAAATTACAGCCAGCTAAAAAAACCGTGGCCGCTATTTTACCCGGATAATCTATTAAAGTAGTTTTTTGTAAGCCAGCTATAATCATAATAACTGTCTTTATTTTTTTGGTAATTTAAATTCTTTTCTTTCTTTGTATTCTTGTTTCTTTCCTGTGTGCCATTGTTGAATAGGTCGAAGATAACCAACTATTCTTGAATAAACCTCACATGGCTGATCAATAGTACATTTATGACATTTAAAGTGCTCCCCCGCTAAATATCCATGGGTCGGACAAATAGAAAATGTTGGAGTCAAAGTAATATATGGTAAATGATAATTCTCAAATATCTTCTTAACAAGCATTTTAGCCGTTTGGGCATCTCGAATCTTTTCTCCTAAAAATATATGCAAAACGGTTCCCCCACTATATTTAGATTGAATTTCATCCTGAAGGTCTAATGCTTCAAAAACATCGTCGGTATGACCAACTGGCAATTGAGAAGAATTTGTGTAATAAGGAGCCTTTTCAGTCCCAGCAGTAATAATGTCTGGATAGAGCTTCCTGTCGGCTTTGGCCTGCTTAAAAGCTGTTCCTTCTCCAGGAGTGGCTTCAAGATTATATAAACTACCCGTTTCTTCTTGATATTTAACCAGCCTTACCCTCATAAACTCTAAAACTTCTATAGCAAATTTCTTTCCTGCTTTAGTAGTCATATCTTCACCTAAAAAATTAAGAAGAGCTTCATTCATTCCCATTAAGCCGATCGTTGAAAAATGATTTCCTAGATGAGAGCCTCTTATTTTCTTAACGCCATCCAAATAAAATTTAGAATAAGGATAAAGGCCTTTTTCCATGAAATTATATAACGCCTTTCTTTTAATCTCTAGACTTTCTTTAGCTAGATCCATCATATTGGTTAATCTGTCAAAAAACTCTTTTTTGGTTTTAGAAAGATAACCAATTCTTGGAAGATTAACTGTTACAACACCAATACTACCAGTAAGTGGCTGTGATCCAAACAACCCACCTCCTCTCATATATAGCTCTTTGTTAGACAATCTTAATCTACAGCACATACTTCTGAAATCTTCTGGGTTCATATCTGATCCCAGGAAATTCTGGAAGTAATTAATTCCATATTTTGCCGTTGCTTCCCATAACGGCTCCAAGCTAGGATTGTCCCATTCAAAATCTTTGGTAATAGAAACCGTTGGGATGGGAAATGTAAATGGCCTTCCCTTGGTATCACCTTCCATTAAACATTCGTAAAAGGCCTTCAAAAGCATATTTACTTCTTCCTGAAATTCTCCATATGTTTCATTTTGTGGCTTACCACCAATAATAATTGGCTGTTTTCCTAAGAAACTTGGTATTTTAATATCTAAAGTAACATTCAAAAATGGTGTTTGAAAACCGACTCTAGTCGGTACCATACAATTATATAAAAATTCTTGCATCGCTTGCTTTACTTGTGGATAGCTCAAGCCATCATAACGAATAAACGGAGCCATCAAAGTATCAAAATTAGAAACAGCTTGCGCCCCATTAGATTCTCCCTGAAGCGTGTAAAACAAATTAACTAATTGACCAAGAGCCGTTCTTAAATGTTTTGGTGGACGAGACTCAAGCTTTCCCGGAACACCGCTAAAGCCCCTTTTTAAAAAGTCATACAGATCCCAACCACAACAATAAGTACTAATACCATCCAAGTCGTGAATATGAATTCCTTCACTAAAGGCGGCCTCTCTAATTTCTTTAGGATATATTTTGTTAAGCCAATATTTCTTAGAAACATCGGCAATAGCGTATTGATTTAAACCCTGTAAAGAAAAAGTCATATTGGCATTTTCATAAACCTGCCAATCAAGCTCGTTAACATACCTGTCAATTCTTTCAGTTGATTCATCAATAGCTTCTACCGATTCTCTGATTCTTCTTCTTTGCTCTCTATATAGGATATATGATCTAGCAGTATCAACCAATCCTTCTAAAATTAAAACCTCCTCAACTACATCTTGGATTTGTTCGACTTGAGGAGTTTCATTTTCCTTGAAGCGACGATTTAAAATATCGACAACCCTATCAGAAATTTTTTTAGATATTATGCCATCGCCCTGTCCTGTTGAAGTAATTGCCTTATAAACAGCATCGGCAATCTTAGATTGATTAAATTCAGCAAAACCACCATCCCTTTTTTGGACTTTTTCTATTTTGTTCTTTAGTTTCTGTTTGGGTTTAGACATAAATTTAGTAAAAAAAATAACGAATCAATTAATCCATTATATCCCATACAAAACCCAGGTCAAATCACCCAAACTGTGGATAACTAAAAGCCGGTGGCGATGACGGTTACTTTTATTTCGCCCTTGCTAAGTTTTTCGTCTTGAATAGCACCAAAGATGACGCGAGCATCGGAAGAAACCTCTTGAGTGATGACTTTAGCAGCTTCATCTATCTCTGTTAAGCTAATATCTTTCCCTCCAGAGACATTAAACAATATACCTTTGGCTCCCTTGCATGACAAGTCCAACAAGGGAGAGCTTAATGCCCTTCTAGCGGCCTCTTGTGCTCTATCAGGACCTTTGGCCTTACCGATACCAAACAGAGCTGACCCAGAATCTTTCATAATTGCTTTGACATCAGCAAAGTCAATATTAATAATTCCGGGCAAAACAATTAAATCAGATATTCCCTGAACCGCCTGCCTTAATATTTCATCACAATACCAAAAAGCACTCATAACCGTTGTTTTCGGTTCTAAAACAGAAAGTAATTTATTATTAGAAATAGTAATAAGAGTATCCACTTTCCCATTTAACTTTTTTAAACCAGCTTGAGCAATTTCTGCTCTATGAATTCCTTCAAAAGAAAAAGGCGTTGTAACAACAGCCAATGTTAATGCTCCTAATTTTTTAGCTATATCAGCAACAACTACTGATCCTCCTGTACCACATCCGCCTCCAAAGCCACAAGCGATAAAAACCATATCTGCTCCCCTTAATGCCTCCTCTATTTCATCTCTCTGTTCTTCAGCCGCTAACCTGCCCACTTCAGGGTTCATTCCTGTTCCCAATCCCTTGGTGATATTTCTTCCGATGCGAACTTTGGTATGACATTTTGCTTTTTGCAAATCTTGAGCATCTGCGTTTATAGCAATTAATTCTACCCCCCTTATATTACATTTCATCATTCTTGAAATGGCATTCCCCCCAGAGCCCCCTACTCCGATAACTTTGATTTTTGTATCTGGTTTTTTACTCATAATAATTAAGGGACAAAAGTTCTGAAGATGTTCTTGAGCCTACTAGTCAATCTGCCTTTTTTCATAGAAAGATGTTTGATATCGCCTTCTATGTCAAATCCTTCTAAAACTAAACCGCACAAGGTAGCTAAATTAGTTTCGGCATCAAATCCAACAAACTCTTTTGGCTTACCCACACGACAAGGAAGTTTTAATTCTTTCTTTGACAAATCTCTAATTCCAATTAATTTTGCTCCTCCACCTGTCAAAACAATTCCGGCAGGCAACATTCCTTGCTTAGAGATTTTCTTTAATTCCTTCCCAGCTAAATTGAAAATTTCCGAAACTCTGGCATCAATAATATCCGTTAGAAGTTTTGTTGAAAACTCCAATTGGTCCTCCCCATCCAATTTGATATTCTTTTCAGATTTTTTATCTTGTTTTTTAGTGACTTCTTTGCACCTTCCGTATTCTAGCTTTATTTTCTCTGCTGTGTCAATATCTGTTTTCAAACAAATGGCAATATCATTGGTAATATGTCCCGAACCAACTGGAAAAACAGCGGCGTGAGTTAAGCTCCCTTCTTCATAAACAGCCATACCCGTTGTCCCCGATCCAATATCTAAAACACAAACTCCCAGTTCTTTTTCTCTAGGAGTTAATACTGATTTGGCGCTAGCCAAAGGGTCTGGAATTAAATCGTTTACCTGAAGTCCAGCGTCTAAAATTGTATGACTTGAATTATTAATATAGGGTGCAAAACCACAGAGAAGCAATGTTTCCGCTTCTAATCTCACCCCTTCCATATCAACTACTTCTCTTACTCCAGCCTGACCGTCAACGATAAACTCTTTAGGAAAAACCTGAATAATTTCTTTGTTTGAATGCAGAGGAAGAGTTCTAGCTGCATTTATAACTCGATCAACATCTTCTTGAGAAATCTTTCTATCGGCTCTGGAAACAGAAACTAATCCCCTTGAAGGAACAGATGAAATATGACCTCCTCCGATATTAGCATAAACCTTATCTATTTTTATTCCGCAATCTTGTTCAGCTTTTTCGATTAAAGAAGAAATTGTTTTTGAAACTTGAGAAACATTGATAACCACACCCTTTCTGATCCCCAAAGATGGCTCTTGATATTGAGCTAGAACTTCAAATCCCTCTCCGTCATTTTTGCGACAAGCCGAAAGCAACTTGACCGTATCAGAACCAATATCTAAAGCCGTTATTATGTGTGGTTTTGCCATTTTTGTTCTTTCCCCTGCATTATCTTAGAATGTTCATATCCTAAAACATGCAAGACTCCATGAATTAACACTTTTACTAATTCTTTTTTTGTTTTAATTACTGCTAGACAAATAACTATTTCGTTTAACCCTTCACCAAAAGATAATACATCTGTTACTTTGTCTTGGTGCCGATATTTTTTATTCAATTCTCTCATTCTTTTTTCACTAACAAAAACAATGGATATATCCTCTCTTCTATTTTCGCCTTTTAAAACCTTTTTGGCAACCCCTGTTAAAAACTTTTCGTCAATCTTCCTCCTGGTTAAGTTGGCGACCTCAATCATTGTAATAATTCTTTTACAATTTTGGAAACTAAACTGCCGTCAGCTTTACCTTTTACTCTTGGCATCAAGGCACCCATTACTTTACCAACATCTTGCATAGTTTTAGCTCCTGTTTCTTCCACGATTTGAGAAACCATGTCTCTTATTTCTTCTTCAGATAATTGTTCTGGAAGATATTTCTGTAAAACTTCCAATTCAGTTTTTTCCTTATCGGCTAAATCTTGGCGATTCCCTTTCTCATATTCTATAATTGCTTCTCTTCTTTTTTTAGCTTCAGAGGAAATTATATCTATTCTTTCTTCTTCGGTTAAACTTCTATCTTCTTTATAGTTTTTTTCTTTTTCTTTATTAATCATAACAGCTAAAAGCATCCGTAATGTAGAACGGACGATTTCATCATTGCTTTTAATGGCTACATTAAGTTCCTCTTTAATTTTACCTTCTACCTCTTCTGGCATCTGGTTTAGCTTTACCTAATTTTTCAAGCTTTTCGTATTCTTTTTTAAGTTCTTCTCTTCTTAAAGCTGATCTTTTCCCCATTTGTGGGCTTTTATCTTTTTCCCAGAAACGGGACCTTCTTGCTCTAAACAAAAGACCGCTTTGTTTCACTCTTCGCGAAAAGCGCCTAACTAGACTTTGAGATGTTTCTCTGCCTTCTTTTTTGATTTCTAATGACATAATTTTTTACCACTTAATAAATGCATGTGGACATGATCAATTACTTGACCAGCTTTCCGACCGACATTAATTTGTAAATTATATGATTCTATCCCTTTATCTTTAGCTACTTTTTGGGCAATTAGCATCATTTCCCCCATCAAATCCTTATCTTCTGGTTCTAAATGACTTATTGATTCTATGTGCTTTTTAGGGATTATTAGAAAATGAATTTCTGCCTTAGGATTTATGTCTTTAACAACGACAAAGCTATCATTTTCATAGACATCGCTTTTAATTCCACAAAAAAGACAATCCATATTATTTTAACTTCTTTTTGACGATTGCTACCACCTCATCTATTTTAACAACATCTTGTTTCCCTGTTTTCATGTTTCTAACAATAACCACTCCATCTAAGGCCTCTTTCTGCCCTAAAATCAAAGTATATTTAGCTCCTAATTTATCGGCTCTATTCAATTGAGCTTTTAATGAATCTTTACCAAATGATTCAGCAACCCTAATTTTTGACTTTCTAAATTCTTCTAAAAGCCAGAGACCTTTTCTTTTGGCCATACTTCCCAATTGAGCTAAAAAGATTTGTGTTTCTGGCTCTTTAGCTCCTTCAATGTCCTGAGCTTTCATTAAAGAAACGACTCTTTCAATCCCAGCAGCTGCCCCACAAGCAGGTGTATCCCTGCCTCTCAATAGTTTGACTAGTTTATCATATCTTCCGCCTCCTGCCAAGGCGTTTTTACCGCACTCTTCAGATTCAGAGAATAATTCAAAAACTGTTTTGGTGTAATAATCAAGACCTCTCACTAAATAAGGATTAAGAGTATAGGGAAGTTCTATTTCGTCTAAAAATTCTAACACTTCCTTGAAGTGAGAATGACACTCATCACATAAATGATCTAATATTTGCGGAGCTTCGGTTTTTATTGGCTGACATTTTTCTTCTTTACAATCTAAGACTCTTAAAACATTCTCTTTGAATCT
Organism: uncultured Candidatus Saccharibacteria bacterium; assembly: GCA_964557155.1. Classification (GTDB taxonomy): domain Bacteria; phylum Patescibacteriota; class Minisyncoccia; order Minisyncoccales; family GWA2-38-27; genus JAHJSY01. The sequence goes on from CAZKZC010000005.1 coordinate 17,562, forward strand.
TTTTTTGCAATCTGGGCAAAGAGAAGATTCTCTACTTTTTAAATAACTTGACAAAAGCTTCTTATAATAAGGACGACAGTTACTGTCTCCAACGCTATTAATTTCAATAATTAAATCTTTTAATTTAAGTTCCTTAAAAATATTGTAAAATATCTGAATAATTTGAGCATCTATTACCGAACTTGATTCTCCAAAAATTTCAAAACCAAATTGCCAAAATTGGCGATACCTACCTGCCTGAGGTCTTTCATAGCGATAACAAGGTCCAAAATACCAAAGCTTTAATGGTTGAGGTAAGCTATGCATACCGTTTTCAATATATGATCTAACAATTCCAGCTGTCCACTCGGGTCTCAAACTTAAAGAATCACCTCCTTTAGTTTTTAACGAATACATTTCTTTCTTAACAACATCCGTGGCTAGGCCTATTCCCTTAGTAAAAAGCTCTGTTTCTTCAACAATAGGCGTATCTATTTTCCCAAAGCCATAAAATTCAGCTATATTAGAAACAACATCATAAATCTTTTTATAATACTTTTGATCCTCTGGCAATATATCATGCATGCCAGTTACACTTTGAAATTTATTTTTGTTTGCCATAATAGTTATTAATAAGCCGGAGCTCCAAATTTTGATATTGAGCCAAACGGCCAAGCTCTTAAATACACTCTTCCAATTATAAATTCTTCAAGTAACGGACCGAATCTCCTTGAATCAAAAGAATAAGGCCTGTTATCACCCAAAACAAAATACTCATTATTTTCTAAAATTATATGAATATCGCCTGATGTTGTTAAGTCATCAGGTAAGTATTTTTCGTCTAATATATCGCCTCCATCAATAGTAATTTCCCCATCTTTTATCTTTATTTCTTCCCCCGGAAGCCCGATAACTCTTTTAATAAATCTATTTGAAGGGTCTTGAGGATATCTAAAAACTATTACCTCTCCCCTTTCTGGTCCTCTAAATCTATAGGTAATTTCATCTATAATCAAATAATCTCCATTGGCAAAGTTAGGATCCATTGATTGACCTCTAACAAAAAACGGCTGAAATAAAAAATATCTTATAGGAATTACTATAACAGCGGCAATAATAATTACTTTAATAACTTCCCAGGCAAAACCCAAAAAACCACTAACCCGGCTAGTTTCTCTAGCGTATTCCTCTGTGTATTCTTCGTTATTTTCCTCATCTCTATTAATCATATTAATATATTCTACCAAACTTCCATATTTTATGCAACAATGCTAGAATAATCTAATGACTATTATAATTGGATTGGGAAATCCAGGGAAAAGATATACTAACACCCCGC
>CAZKZC010000005.1:18979-27549 GCA_964557155.1 uncultured Candidatus Saccharibacteria bacterium
ATGACTATTATAATTGGATTGGGAAATCCAGGGAAAAGATATACTAACACCCCGCATAATATTGGCTTTGAAATTATTGATAAATTTGCTAAGGAAAATAACTTTCCTGAGTTTAAGTTATCTAAAAAATTTAATGCTTTAGTTTCAGAAAGTAATAATATACTTCTCGCAAAACCGCAAACATTCATGAACGAATCAGGCAAATCCGTAAAAAAAATCTGCGGAGGCCCGTCCTCCGCCGATTTAATTGTGGTTCATGATGATATTGATTTACCTTTGGGTAAAATTAGAATCTCTAAAAACAGAGGATCAGCTGGACACAAAGGGGTTGAATCAATTATAAAAGAATTAGGAACAAAAAAATTCATAAGAATCAGAATAGGCGTTGAATCAAATGATGTTCTTAGAAAATTTAAAAAAGAGCAAAGAGAATTATTAAAACCAGCTATTTTAGAAGCAATAAAAAAGCTTAGCCAAATTAACGACTAAGCCTTCTGACAAATTACGAAAGAAAAAACATCAATCTTTTTCTTTTTCGTCTGGCTCTTGCCAGATCGTCGCTAGCTCTTCCTCCGCCTCGGAAAGAGGCTCATCGTTCTTACACATAATTTGGACCCTTTCTTTAAAGAACTAAAAACAAATCTAATATACGCTACTAAAAGTATATCATATTTATTATAAAAAGTCAAGAGATTATGAAATTAGTTATCGTTGAAAGTCCGACTAAGGCAAAAACTATTACCAAATTTTTGGGCAAGGATTATAAGATCTTGTCCTCTTTTGGTCATATCCGAGATTTGCCAATTAGCACATTAGGTGTTGATGTTGAAAATAATTTTAAGCCAAAATATGTTATTCCAGCCAAAGCCAGAAAAGTTATAAAAGAATTAAAAGTAGAAGCTAAAAAAGCCGATGAAGTAATCTTGGCAACAGACGAAGACAGAGAAGGAGAAGCTATCGCTTGGCATCTTTCAGAAGCTCTTGGTTTAAAAAATCCCAAAAGAATTGTTTTCCATGAAATTACCAAAACAGCAATAAACGAAGCTCTAAAGAACCCGAGAACAATCAATCAAGATGTAGTTGATGCTCAACAAGCCAGAAGAATTTTAGACAGAATTGTTGGCTACAAGATATCTCCTTTTCTTTGGAAAAAAGTAGCCCGTGGATTATCAGCTGGAAGAGTTCAATCAGTGGCCGTAAAATTAATCGTTGAGAAAGAAAGAGAAATTGAAAAATTTAAACCAGAGGAATATTGGACTATTGAAGCCACACTCAATGAACAAGGAACAAAGAACAATGAACAAGAATTTACTGCTCTACTAAAAAAAGAGATTAAACTAGAAAAGGACGCTGACAAAATTGTTAAAGATTTAAATAGGGCTGATTATATAGTTGAAAAGATTGAAAAAAAGGAAACTAGAAGAAACCCCTTTCCCCCATTTACCACTAGCACACTTCAACAAGAAGCTTGGAAAAGATTTAAGTTCCCGGCTAGATTCACAATGCGAATTGCCCAACAGTTATATGAAAAAGGAAATATTACTTATCATAGAACCGATTCCGTAAATCTTTCTGGTATGTCTTCATCTATAGCTAAGAAATTTATTGAATCTAACTATGGTCAAAAATATTCCAAACCAAGAAAGTATAAATCTAAAGGCAAAGCTCAAGAAGCCCATGAAGCTATTAGACCAACTTTTCCCGACAAGGAGCCCATCTCTTTGAAATTGGACAAGAATCAGCAGGCATTATATGATATCATATGGAGAAGATTTATCGCCTGCCAAATGACTACAGCAATTTTTGATTCAACCTCTGTAGAGATAAGGGCTGGAGAGTATATATTTAAAGCAAATGGACAAATTCTTAAATTTGATGGTTTTCTTAAGGTCTATCCAATGAAATTTAAAGAAGAAGAACTTCCCGACTTAGAAAAAGATGAAATTTTAAATTTAGTTAAACTTGTTCCTTCGCAACACTTTACTCAACCACCATCTAGATACACAGAAGCCAGTTTAATCAAAATGTTAGAAGAGAATGACATTGGTCGACCTTCAACTTATGCTCCAATAATTTCAACTATCCAGGTCAGAAATTATATTGAAAAAAATGAACAAAAAAGATTTCAACCGACTGAAATCGGAATAGTCGTAAACGACATTCTTGTAGAACACTTTCCTAAAATAGTCGATATTGAATTCACAGCAAATATGGAAGAAGATTTAGACAAAATTGCCGAAGGAAAACAGAAATGGACTAAAGTTTCGGAAGCTTTTTATAGGCCCTTTAATGAAAACCTTCAGGAAAAATATAAGGAGGTTAAGAAAAAAGAGGACTCTATTGAAAAAACAGACAAAGAATGTCCTAAATGTGGCAAGTTTCTTGTTATTCGCCTGGGAAGATTTGGCAAGTTTTATGCCTGTTCTGGTTTTCCTGAATGCAAACATACTCAAGCGTTAGAAAAGAAAAATCTAGGCATAAAATGTCCTAAATGTGAAAATGGAGAATTAACTGAAAAAAGAACTAAAAGAAAAAAGATATTCTATGGATGTAATCAATTCCCCGATTGCGATTTCGCCCTCTGGGACAAGCCGACAGGAAAGAAATGTGAAAAATGTGATTCTCTATTAATTGAAACAAAAAGAAAACAAATTAAATGCTCCAACAAAGATTGCCATTAAATTTTAACTAACTGTGGAAAACTATTGCTTGTCATTGATTTTTATGCTATAGTGAAAGTGGCTCTTGGAGGGCTTCGGCCCTGTCACGGCTATCCAAGCTGTAGCCAAGTGCCACTAAAGAATACCGTAAAACGGTATTTTTTAGTTTAATCGGAGTCTGGATTACCGGCATGCAACATTCTTTTGCTTCCCAGTTTATCAATGCCCCAGTAAGGAATTATACTCCAAAAATATCTTTCTCCTCCAAAAACTTCTTTTACGATAACTTTTATACGAACATTTTCTAAAACAGCAATGAACTCATAAAAAATAATATCTTTCATAATATATTTCCACTTACCACTTGTTTTATGAGGCTCGAGTCGTCTTGTTCTCCAAATTCCTTGCAACGTATGTGACTTACTTAATACTTGTGGTGCAAGATACAAAAGTTTTAATCGAGAATATTGATCTTTATGAGCACGAGCTTGTTGATCAGACTTAAATTTAAGATGATGAAATCCTTTTGTGTTGAACAATATTTTTTCTTTAAGATATGGGCAATAAACCGAATCAAGTAATTGATACAATCTTTTGGCTTCGTCTCTGGCTTTTTTAAATTCTTCTTCGTTAAAATTAAATTTCCCCATTTTTTATTTTATTAATCCTCCATGGTAATTAACTTCATGAACTATTTTTTATTTTTTCCAATTGTTCAACATGTAGCTTTTTTATTTCTAGAAATTCTTGCGAAACATTTTCGTTATCTTTCATAATTGAAAAAGTTTCAAGCAATATGGTTCCACTATATCCAAATGAGTTTATTTTAGAGAGAATTTCGTTAAGTTCTTCTTTTGAGTCATAGAATAAATGGTCAGAATTCCCCACATTATAATGAAGATGGATGTGTTGTATTTTTAATGCAAGGTTTCTGATAAATCCATCTAGTTCTGAGTTTCCATTTGCATGCCCAATATCTAATGTCAATCCAGCACTAGGAATTTCTTCCAATAATTTTGACATACTATCCACGAAAGAATATGGTGAAATTGAAAGATTTTCAATCAATAATTCCATTTTATTTTTTTGACAAAAAATATTTATTTCTTTCAAAATGTTTGCATTTTCACCTATATTTAAATCTTGACGAGGATGAATTGTAATTTTTTTCGTACCTAAATTTTTAAGTATTTTAATATTTTTAATAATATCATTAAATTCAGTTATTTCCCAGTGAATATGACCAAGAACTTCAAATCCGTTTAACGCATCTTTTATATTATAAAAATTATTATTAATTGTCCTCAATAATTCTGGTTGTATTGTAACCTCTGTAAAATCAAAATGCTTTTTAGCAAATTCAATCTCCGAACATAAGTCTGCTCGAAAACCTGACATATACCCAAATTTCATACGATCAAAAATACTTTATAATTTGTTTGTTCTAATAGTTTTTTAGCATTATCCATTTCTGTTGCGAAAGTTATACTTCCACCGATCATAATTTTCTTTTTTTCTTCCATAAATTTTAGCTGTCAATTAAAGAATTAAGTTTTTTTATAAAAATCTGTTCTGATCTTAATCCAACGGCTCTTTCTATTGGTTTTCCATCCTTAAATATTATAACTGTAGGGGTTGCTGGTACTTTATACTTTTTTGCTGTTTGAGGCCCCTCAAAGATATTTAACTTTCCAAGCATCACCTTCTCCTCTAACTCTTTGGCTACATTATCTAAAACTAAATTCATTCTTTGACATGGAACACACATAGGACTCCAAAAATCAACCAAGAATAAACCTTTTTTATTCAAAACTTCCTCTTCAAAATTTTCGTCATCTAGATCAATCATAATGATTTATTGATGACGATCATCAACAACTTTTAAGATGTGCCGTGGGTGGGGGTCGAACCCACACGAGATTGCTCTCATAGGTGTTTGAGACCTACGCGTATACCAGTTCCGCCACCACGGCCGATAAATTATTTTACCATAAGTTTATGAATTAGCCAACCGGAGAAAATTCCAACTATGGCTCCAGCAAAGATATCTGAAGGCCAATGAATACCCGAAAAAACTCTAGCAGTTACTATTAAAAAACTGGCTAGAAAAAACACACCGCCTAATTTTCTGTTATAGAAATAGACGATAGTTGAAATAGCAAAAAAGAATGCTACGTGACCAGATGGAAAAGAAGAAGTGTTGTGTTCAAAAAGTAAATTAACATCGTTGTTAACAAATGGTCTTGATCTCGGTAATATCCAACGAATAAAACTGACAAAACCAAATCTTGCTAGAATTCCAGCAAGTACCGCTTGGATAGCTGGCTTTAAATTCTTTCTAAAATTAAGTATCGCTAAAACAACAATGACCAAAATCAAAGCATAGCCAAGATATTCTGCTAAAATAATACCTAAAGTATCAAGAAAAGACCACTTTAAAGCATATTGGTTTATTAAATTAAACAGATATAAATCCATGCGTTGATTAAAAAGTGACCGAGTCACTTTTAGCCGAAAGTGACTCGGTCACTTTTTTAATTAAATTTTCTAACAGGCAGGCGACGGTTATTGGTCCTATTCCACCAATACGAGGAGTTATATAACCCGCTTTTTCAAAAACATCTTCCTCTACATCTCCTCCGACATCAATAACAACAGCTCCATCCTTAACCATCTCCTTTTTTAAGAGACCTGGCTTACCAGCCCCAGAAATTATAATGTCAGCGTCGCCAATATTGTTCGAGAACTTTAAATCTTGCTCCCCCAACCATTTAGCGACAGGAATACCTACTAATCTCCCCCTTCCGATCAAAGCAATCTTTTTATTCTTCAAAGATATATCATATTCTTCTAATATATACTTTATAGCACAAACCACAGGAGAAATGGATTCAACATCTTTTTCTTTAGGAATAGAATTTAAAATCTCATCTGTATTAATATGTTCCGGCAAAGGTAATTGAACAACTAGGCCAGAAATATTATCGTCTTTAATAATATCCATAACTTCTTCAAGGAGCTTGGCTCCTTTAATTTCGCTTGAGAATTTGAAGAGCTGGAAATCTATTCCTATTTTATGACAGGCCTCTTCTTTTTTACTAACATAAATTTTAGAACTAGAATCATCACCAACTAAAACAACAGCTAATTTTAATTTGAGCTGTTTCTCTTTAATCTCTTCTTCTAGTCTTTTTAATATCTTTTCTGATATTTTTTTACCATCAATAATCATTTTTATTTTATCGAATGTTCAACACTCGGTGACTAACACTGCGATAGTATTGAACATCCGATGTTCGATAAACTTTCTAATTGGGTAAAGGAAATTTCTTGCAAAGCTCTTTAATTTCTTGTCTAACTCTTTGACAATTATCTTCATCAGATATCACATCATCAATCCAACCAGCAATTAATTTCATTTCTGGTTCTTTCATTCCTCTTGTTGTAATCGCCGGCGTTCCCAAGCGAAGACCTGATGGTTTGAATGGAGGATTGGGATCAAAGGGTATGCTATTTTTATTCACAGTAATCCCTGCTCTTTCTAATCTATCTTGAGCTTCCGCTCCTAAAATATTTTTATTCTGTAAATTAATTAATATTAGATGATTGTCCGTGCCATCGGTTACCAACTTAAACCCACAACCAATCAAAGCCGAAGCTAAAGTTTTAGCGTTATTAACTATCTGCTGAGCATATTCTTTAAATTCGGAAGTTCCGGCTTCTTTCAAACAAACTGCAATCCCAGCAATATTATTTTCATGGGGCCCTCCTTGTAATCCGGGAAAAACAGCTTTATCAATCTTCTTTGCCAATTCAGGATCTTTGGCTAACCCCTTTTCGGTAATCATTATTATTCCCCCTCTGGGACCTCTTAATGTTTTGTGAGTTGTTGTTGTTACGATATGAACAAAAGGAACTGGACTCGGATGAACTCCAGCTACGACAAGACCAGCTATGTGAGCAATATCTGCTGCTAAATATGCTCCGACAGAATCAGCAATTTCACCTAATCTTTTCCAATCAAATAACCGAGAATAGGCAGTGGCCCCTACCCATATAAGGCAAGGTTTTATTTCTTGAACTTGTTTTTGAATCGTATTATAATCAAGTAGATTGGTTTCTTTACTAACTTCGTATTGAACTGAATTATAGTATTTAGCTGAAAAGTTAACCTTCCAGCCATGAGTTAAATGACCTCCATGAGGAAGAGACATTCCCATAACCGTATCGCCGGGATTCAGAACAGCAAAATAGACCGCCTGATTAGCCGGAGAGCCAGAATATGGTTGAACATTAGCATGAACAACATTAAATAATTTTTTAGCTCTCTCTTGACAAATATTTTCCAACTTATCATAGTATTCTAGACCGGCATAATATCTTTTACCCGGATAACCTTCAGCATATTTATCAGTCAAAACGGAACCTAAGACCTCCCTCACTGCTGACGAAGTATGATTTTCAGAAGGAATCATCTCTAAAGAAGTTTCCTGTCTTTCTTTTTCTTTCTCAATTAAGTCCCCTATTTCTTTATCTTTTTCAATAAGTTTCATGGTCTTAAGATTTGAGGTTTTTCTTTGGTGAGATCTATGACGATTGAAGATGGACTCGAAGGAAGTTTACCAGCACTTAAAACCAAATCTGGTTTAGCTCCATGTTTTTCAAATTGGTCTAAAACTTCTTTAATATCTGAAAGGGGTCCCTTACCCGAAAGATTGGCCGAAGTACTTGTTAATGGTTTCCCAAGCTTATCAATAATATCTAAAACTAATTTATTATCTGGAACTCTTAAACCGATCGTTGATTCTTTGCCAAATAAAATTTTTGGTAATCCACATCTTTCTTTCCTTTTTAAGACAACTGTTATCTTGCCCGGCCAAACTTCGTTCAAGAAATGCTTTTGCTTTTCGTCTATAATAGCTAATTTTTTAGCCATTTCTATATCTTTAACAAAAATAGGAATTGGTTTTTCCCTACTTCTTTCCTTTATATCAAAAATCTTCTTCACCGCGTTCTCGTTAGTGGCATCAGCTAAAAGTCCGTAAACAGTATCTGTCGGCGAAACAACCACTTGCCCTCTCTTAATAAACTCTACAGTTTTTTCGACAACATCTCTTGATCTATAAGAAATAATATCAAAATGTCTATTTTGCCAGAAAAGCTTTTTAAACTTTTTGAAAGAACCCAAGAAACAAGAAAGTTTTATTATATCAGCTGGATTTCCGAAGTCCAACCAAAAATCATTAATCTTTTGGATTTTCATTTTTTTATCTTTCGCTAAAAGATTAATAGCGTCAGTAATTTCATATTCACCTCTTGATGACTTCTTTATTTTATCAAGCTTATCAAAAACTTCAGGATTAAACTTATAAAGACCAGTATTGGTTAAATTGCCGACATAATCTTTTGGTTTTTCAACAACTTTTTTTAATAGTCCATCTTCCTCAATAAGAACTCCATATTTTTCAGGATTCTTGCGATGAATTCCAGCAATATAGTTATACTTGCCGTTTATGTTTATATCTTTTAAGTCTCTAACCGAATAAAGATTATCTCCACAAAGATAAATAAACTTGCTTTTACCAACAATATCTTTAACACATTTTAATGGACAAGCAGTACCATATATCTTACTCTTAGGTCCTAAAATAGCATACTGACTAACCATTCTAATATTATATTGACTCGGTCTCAAACTTTTCAAAGGGGGCTTATATTTCTTCAAAAACTCCCCAATCAACTCCTCCTTATAACCAACAACTAAAATTAATTCCCTGTATCCAGCCAAAAATAGATTATCTAACAAAATTAAAACAAAAAGAAGAAGAAAAAGATAATGCAAGAAAAAACTGGAAAAACATAGAAAACATTAAAGAATTAAAAGATGGATACTTATCACAAGTTGTTCAT
>CAZKZC010000006.1:0-10876 GCA_964557155.1 uncultured Candidatus Saccharibacteria bacterium
TTATTTTTTTCATATTTTTGTTTTCGTTATTTTATTAATCTTTGTCGACCTTTCTAAAATTTTGACAATTTTTGACAATAAAAAAAGCAAAGATTAAACTTCACTTAAATTTTTCTGGACTTTATTCTGTTAAACACTGAGCACTTATCTAGTTTCCTCCTCTAGAGATATTAAATTTTCTCTACATTTTAAATTCTATTATAATAAGACATAACGGTCAAGCGAGGGTTTTCCACAGGTTGTTAACAAAATATTGTTAATAGAAAAGAGACCGTAATTCGGCCTCTTTAACACGCTAATAAATCCTAATCCTCCTAATACTTCCTCTTTGTTCTATTATTCTCATTGACTCGTCAAATGGAGTCTCCTCCAAAATACCTTCAAATTTTTGAGTATCTGTATCATAATCATTTTCTGAACCTGTTTCTTCTGTCGAGCCATCTTCCTTTTCCTTTTCTTTCATTTCTAATCTCCTTATCTTTCAAAATTCCCATATTCTTAAGTCAACGAACTGATTATATATAGTACAATTAATTCTCGTAATTTGCAAGTGATTCAAAGTTATATAGATATATTTCGTCGGCTCCAGCTGATTTTATCCATTCCACTCTATACGGCGGATAGGTTGAAACAGCTGTTCTTTTTAGATTCTTTACTCCCTCTATTAGTTCAAAATGCTTTTCTTTTGATCTGTCCGGCATAATCATTAAATACATAACATCAACCTGCTGAGCTATGGCTGAATAATCAAGACCATAATACTGGTAAGGATCTCCATGAGTTAAAAGATGAGGGCGAAACGGAATTGTTATAATCTCGTTTAAATAAGTAATAAGTTCTGTAACTTGGCTAGCTCGCCATTTAGCCCAATCGTCATATTCACTATCTTCAAACTTGCTAATAGTAAATTCATCAAAACTAGAGATAAGAACTTCGTCTGTTTCTTCAATATATTGATCAGAAAATTGGAAGTTATCATTTATATCAATACCATCAACACCATAGGACATAACCTCTTTTACTATATTTTTAAGTAGGTCCTTACATTCTTGTTCTGATACCATTCTTGAAGGTGGAACTGTTCTGTGAAAATAATCTTGTTCATAATAATCACCTACCTTTCCATTAGACCAAACAGTTATCCAGTCGAGATGATCTTTTAACCAATAATTATGAGGTATATTGATAGAAGCATAAACTTTAACATCGTTCTCGTGGGCTATTCTAATAACTTCGCTTAAATAATCTTCAGAAACATAATCGGCCCTAGTTAAATATTGAGAATCATAATAGCTCACCGATTCTAAGCCATCTTCATCGGTAACGGTTATTATAAGTGAACTAGCTCCTATTTCTTTAATCTTCTTTATACCCTCTTCAATATTACAATCTTCAACATCAACACAAACCTCATAAACACCAAGAATCAATGAATGAGGCTCGACCTCATTCATTGATTCTTTCGGTTCAAAATCAAATCCACCCATAAAAAAAAACACTACAAAGCAAGCGCTTATTAAAATACATCCCACAATTACCCAATTAAATATTTTCTTATCCATTTTAGTTTTTGACTAAAGAATGGTTGGTTATGGTGCAAGTTAGGTTGCTACCCGGGACGGTTTCGGTGATAATGAAAAGTTTGTTGGTGTTGGGAGACGGAGTGTAATTAAAATATCTCGTTCCTGTATAGGCGTTCCAAATACCTGTTGCCCATGTCCAGTTAAGCCAGTCACCCTGTTCATTGTATTCATCAAAGAAAATATCAACTCCCCCGCTAACAAATTCGGGGCAATCAAAGTCGGTCTTAAAAGTATATTGTTCATTTGGATCAATATCAATAAGATCTTCACTGTATAAGTTATCCAATGGAGGTGGGGGAGGTGGAGTTATTCCATCAGCATCCACTAAAACAATTCTATCAACAGAACAAGATGAATTATTTTCAATAAAAATATTTAGCTTGCTTGTATTAGGACCTGGAGTATAAAGAATAGATCTATAGCCAACAAACGACTTCCAAACGCCTGTTTGCCAGTCCCAATCAAGCCAATTGCCCTGGTCATCATACTCATCAGTGAATATATCTGTATATCCACTTGAAAGGTTCGGACAATCAAAGAAGGCCTTTAAAATATATGTTTGAGTTGGATCAACATCAATAAGTCCTTCTTTATATAAATTCTCACCGGGCAACACCAAGGCCTCCGTAGGAATAACAACTGGAATATTCTGACTATTTACATAATCAACAACTGACTCAAAGTCCTGCTTAGAATATTCATAAGGAACAGGATTCGATTCAACTATGTTATGAAATAAAAGAACTAACCACTCTTTATTGGTATTGGCTTGGTCTATCCAATTCTTAATTGTTTCTACGGAAGTTGTGTTAGACGGTTCTCTAACCGCAATATCATAATCATTATAGGGAAATACATTACCGACAAAAGGCCAGGCCGAACCATGACTTTCATAATATTTCGCTATATATGATAAAACCCTATTATCATATTCACCAAATGGCGAAGCAAAGCTTTTAGCATTAATTCCATGATTTTGCAATATTGTCTTTGATCCACTAAGTTCTTCTATTAATTCTGAATCTGATAAATTCTTTAAGTTAGGATGAGATTTACTATGACCACCTATTTCCCAACCATAAGTATTTTGTAGTTCTTCAATTTGAGACCAGCTCATATAGCCATCCCAGTCGCCTTCTTCGGGAGGATCAGTAAAGATATAGTTTACCGCTGAATAATTATACTTATCTAAAACAGGTCTAGCCAATTCATACTGACCAAGCAAGCCGTCATCAAATCTAAAAGTCACCATCGCCGATTGAGCAAAAACACTGCCAGCTATTAAGATAGTTATTAAAATTAAAGGTATTGTTTTTTTAAGTTTAAATTGCATGAATTTTTCTTCCTCCATAACGAACTTTTACTCCTTTTCTTAGTATAAAGGCAAATACCAAATAACACAATAGTATATTAAGTAAATATTGATATATTAAGTATATAGGAAATAATAGCATCAGTTTGGTCTTTTTCTCATGGACATATTGTTTTAGACCATACCAAGTAGCAAAACCATAAACTAGAGCAAAAATCAAACTATACCAAGCTAAAAAGATTAAATAACCTGGGCCAAGTAACCAATAAAGCAATGGCATCAAAATAACAGCCAAAGTAGTTATCGGACAAGTTATATATCCAACCCAAGCCCACCAAACCCATAGATTGGGAACATTGCTATCTTTAAAGAATAAAGCCCATTTATGAATCCATATTGTTTGAATAACACCATAAAGCCATCTTTTTCTTTGATCTATAAATTCAGCTAATTTCTCTGGTGCTTCAGTCCAGCTTATGGCCTCTGGCTCTTGTGTCACTAGCCAGCCAGCTTCGGCCACCTGAAAAGTAAAGTCAGCATCTTCAGTAATTGTTCTTTCAGTACTTGGTATGTCCCTGGCAATTTGAGTTCTAACACCCGTAGCTGCCCCCGGACAAATCAAGACACCCTTGTGAACCGCCTGACAAAATCTAATAATTTCTTGGTTATATAAATATTCTATTTGTTGCAATTTAGTCAATAAGCTATTATCATTATCAATAATTATCATTCCTGAAACCATGCCAACTCGAGGATCTTCAAAATGAGGGACCATTTTACTAACAAGATCTTTATTTAAATAACTGTCGCTATCGCTAAAAACAGATATTTCTCCTGTAGCGATATGAAATCCTGTATTTAGCCCCGCTGGCTTGCCCGAGTTTTTTTGATGTTTATGAACTTTAATTATTTCAGGAAATTCTATAGCATAAGCCCTAGCTATTTCAAAAGTCATATCTGTTGACCCATCATCAATAATAATAATTTCTAATTCTCCTTCATAGTCTTGATCTAGGGCCTTTTCAATTGAAGTGCCAATTATTTTTTCTTCATTGTAGGCCGGCAATATTAAAGAAACCTTTGGCGGGTTATAATTTTTCATTTTTGTTTTTCTGAACTTTTTCCTTTCGTGCCAATGCAAAGGAATCATAAAAGCTAAGGGAAAAAGAAAGAAAGGAATAAAAACAAACCATGTTGTTTTAATGATATTACTTATTTCTGGACTACCAATATTAATTTTATGAGCTGGAATAACGGCGATAAAAAGCATTCTTCCTGTTTCATCGGCTAGATTTACTAGCTTTTTTAAACGAGGTAAGTCATAACTTGAAGCGATGTCATCTACTCTTAGAAAACCAATTTCGTCATAGTCATTAAGTGCTTTTTTAACAAACTTCTCTGTATCATCATTATAATCATGAACATGAAGCAATAATCCATCAACACTAGTCATCATATCTTTCTTTAGCACAGCTATTGTTTTATTATAATCATCAAAGGTAACCGAATCTTTTCCCCAAGTATCGGTATATTCTTTAAAGACAATGTTGCCATCTTCTTGTTTAAAGTTTTCTATTTTTCCCAAAAGTTTCGGCTTAATAATCATTTGCAATGGATTTTTATGTCCAGCTGGACTTTCAAGCTCGTAATCCTCTTCGATGTAGCCCATTATCTTTGTTAAATTAAGAAAACGATCATCGTAAGATTCTCCCGGAGGAGCTATCCAGCCAGCATTTAGCCCAGCTGATTCAAAAACATTTAAACCATCGTTAAGTTTCCTTTGAACTGTTTCAAGCGATATTTCTTCATCAGAACAATAATACTCACAAATTGTTTCTCCAGAGGGAGATCGGTGAATATATCCATGAACTCCTATTATAATATTATCTTGATCTTGTATCGAAATTAAATAATCAACTAATTCTTGGTCTTCAGCAATAGATTCTATAGGTAAACTCTTAATAATCAATGGGTCATAAACTTTTGGTAGAAAAACAAAAGCAACCGTGATAACAAGGCCGAGAAATAGGAAAAATATTATTGAATTAATTTTTGGCATATTTATCTATATATTCAATTCTATATATTACACTAAAAATGTCCATAAGTCAAATAAAATAGGCGGTGTCTCTTTGAGACACCGCCTTTATTTACTTGACCTACTTGTTCACAGTCGTTGCACCGCCTGCCTGGGCAGCAACTGTGCTAGATTGCCATCCGGTACCCGGACCACTCTGGATAGCCATGGCACCACCGCCGACAAAACTGGTATTCGCTGCCATAACAGTTGGCGTCATTATAAACTGGGTATTCATTCCCATGCCACCTGCGAAAGCAGACTGATTTCCCTGACCTTGTTTGTCATTGATTACTTTAACATCCAAGGTAATACCACCGGCCTGGAGAACCGCATCGTCACCACCCTTGCTCTTCTTGCATGGATTGCACGACTTCTTGGCACTCTCGACAACCTGCATGCCACCACCGCAGATATTAGCTTCCGCGAACTGGTAACCGTTTATGCCACATCTTTTCTTACAACCGCCACCAATGGTCTGATCTAGATCAGTTGAAACGGTGCCGTCTGTGCTCTGATAGGCATTGCCTCTCTGAATATCAGACTCTTGAGTGCTATTCACCATGGTCATATTGTTTATGCCTTGATGTCCTCGGCCAGCCAGATACTGTTCGGAAGTTGCTGTTCCATTGATCCCGCCCACATTAACAATCTTTGCCCCGGCGAAAACGCTTGACGATAGTAAACAAACCACAGCAATTAAAAGTAAAATTCTTTTCAACATTTTTTCGTTCCTTTCTTTTCTGGTTTACATTGACTTCGACTGCTAGTAACATGCTAACAGTCAACTCCTTCAAAAACTAATTTTACTAATCTAATAATGCTACCTCCTTTCTAAGGCGTTATATTAACGCCTGTCTGTTTCAAAAAATCCACTGTTTCAAGATTTCTTTTCGTAACTATTACTTTCTTTGATAAATTCTCGTCTGGGAAAGAAGCCGGTCTTTGTTCCATTATTCCTTCCAATGAAGGAGTTTGAACTTGTTGCTGAGAATCTCCCATCCTGTAAGTAATTGCGTTCAGAAGTTTTTCTGGAACAGCAATTTTTCTTGCCCTAATAGGATTATACTGATACCACTCTATTACGAAAGTTCCTTTACCTTCGCTCTCGGCAGACACTTTCGTCTTTGCTGGAACGAAAGCGACACTAATATTAGGCGTGGCATGACCCACAGCTAAAGCTCCGCCCTCTGTTTTACCCGTACTGATTATCTTCATTACTCCATTAAAAATACCAATGTCAACATTAAGTGGCCATGCTTGAGCTGCTGCACAAACACTTACCTGATCAAAATTTTGATTAATCGTACCTTCTGTATTCGTTGTTCCAACAAAAACATAACCCAACCTCTCAAGAGATCTCACATCAACCACTCTGACAACATTGCCAAAAGGATCCACCTCTATTGACATTATAGTATAAAGTGGTTTGCCTTCTGGTCTAGCTCCTTTTATGCGAAAGGAGTTAATAATCCTAAATCCTTTCCCATGTGTAAGAGATTTGATTTCGTTCCTGGACAAACCAGCACCAATTTCTTCCAAAGGTCCTTTGTAGTTGATATTTTTTAGGACTATCCTAAAATCGTCTACTTCCAGCCAGGTTCTTTCACAGTTAATGCCAGCAATTTCCACTACCCTATTATAGCTTTTTCCATCACCATTAAAAAATGGTGGGGTCAACTGCTGAGGGCTTATCAGTCCAAGATTGGGCCTTCTGCTCTTTGGATAATAAGTATTTGTAGTAGGATCATAAATCAAGACACTGTTGCTACCAGAATGGGCATCTCCTCCGCCAGCTTGAAGCTGAAGATCGTTATTGCTAGTCCCGGGTCCTTGAACAACGATGTCGTTTTGAGCACTAGAGATTATTTCTGTGCTTTGGTTCTGAGTTTGTCCATAAATATTCCCTACTGAGACTAGGACAAAAATCACAATTGCGATTACTAATGTTAACTTCTTCATCTTGCTTTCCTTTCCGAGTTTAAATAAATATTTAAATGTCAAAGATCTGTGTTATAATTAATTAATATAACTTACCATACCATAGACGGCATGTCAACCCCAATACATAAAATAAGGGGCTATATTTGGGCTCCAAAGCCAGGGAGGAAATTTATCTGACTCAGAGCCCAAATATAGTTCCTTATTTTTTGTATTTTTCAGTATCCTAATTATTACCAAATAAAAAAACCTATGTCAACCCCTAGCCGGCATAGGTCAAACTTTTTAGGTTTTGTGTTGTTTTTGGATTAGTTTATGTTTCTTTTCAAGAGATTTGGGAATTGGTTTATCAATCTTCTTGTAATAATCATAAATAGCTTCGTTTAAAGCATCTACGGCCAAAAGTGAACAATGAATTTTAATTGGCGGCAATCCACCCAACTCTTTCAAAACATGTCCATTGGTAAGTTTTAATGCCGATGATATTGTCTTATTCTTAACTAAATCCGTAACAACGCTACTCGTAGATATTGCCCCAACACATCCAAAGGTCTCAAACTTAATATCTTTAATCATTTTATCTTTAACTTTTATGTATAACTTCATAACATCTCCACATATTAAATTTCCGACTTCGCCAATTCCGTCGGCATTATCAATTCTTCCATAATTATGTGGATTCTGAAAATGCTCTATAACTTTTTGTGAGTAAGTATTATTTTCCATAAGGAGATATCTCTCTTAATTTTTTAACAATATTTGGTAAAACCTTAATTAAATAATCAATGTCTTTCTCCGTCGTCTGACGACCTAAAGATATTCGCACAGATCCGTGAGCTTGTCCATGCGTTAAACCAGTTGCCAATAGAACATGACTTGGCTTTAATCTTATCGAAGAACAAGCTGAGCCAGTTGAAACAGCTATTCCATTTAAATCAAGCTGAATTATTAATGACTCTCCTTCAATGAAATCAAATCTAAAACTAGCACTATTGGGCAATCTTTTTACAGGGTGGCCCGTTAAATACGAATTCTTTATTTTTAAAACATTGGTAATTAATTTATCTCTTAATTTAATTGTTCTTTGATTCTCTGTTCCCATTTTTTCTTTGGCTATCTCGCAGGCCTTAGCAAATCCAACAATCCCTGAGATATTGACAGAAGAAGAGCGCAAACCGTTTTCTTGCCCCCCTCCATGTAATAACGGAGTGAGTTCAACTCCTTGACGAATAAACAAGCAAGCTACTCCTTTAGGTCCATATATTTTATGAGAGCTAGTTGTTAATAAGTCGATATTCATTTTATTAACATCAACTGGAATCTTACCAAAGGTTTGCGAAGCATCTGTGTGAAATAAAACCCCTGCTTGTTGGCATATCTTGCCAATCTTCTCAATATCTTGAATAGTTCCTATTTCGTTTGAGGCATGGATAATTGAAACCAAAACTGTGTCTTTTGTAATTGCCTTTTTAACATCTAGGGGATTAATTAAGCCATTTTTATCCACAGGGATTCTAGTTATTTTAACCCCTTGATCTTCCAACCACTCCGCTGTTCTCATAATGCAAAGATGCTCTATGGAAGAAATGATAATATGTTTTCCTTTGATGCCTTTTAAAACTGTATTATTGCTTTCAGTTGCCGAACTAGTAAAGATTATTTCGTTGGGTTTAGCTTTCATCAAATCAGCCACTGTTTCCCTGCTTTTCTCTAAGACCAGCTTGGCTTCTTGACCAAAACCATGAATAGACATGGTGTTGCCAAACTTTTCTGAAAAATAAGGGAGCATAGCTTTAACCACCTGTTCATCAACCGGTGTCGTCGCCGCATAATCCAAATATATTTTCTTTTTATTTCTCGAATTCTTCATACTTATTTTATACCATTATCTCAACCCAAAATCAAGCGAAACAACTGTTCTTGTTTCATCTTATTTTATTCGTAGCGGAGGGCGTCTACGGGTTTTAATTTTGAAGCACCACGAGCTGGAAAATATCCGGCGAGACAGCCAATAAGAAACGAAAATGTTAAGCCGAAGAGAATAAGCCATGGACTCATTGAGGCCTTTAAATAAAGTCCGCCTGTTGTTTTTAAGACAAGCTCTGCCATTTTCGCCAGGCCTAATCCTAAAATAATTCCGCCAATCCCTCCAAATAATCCAAAGAATCCCGACTCAATTAAAAAAATTGTTGTTATTGTTTTTCTTTTTGCTCCAACTGCTTTCATAATACCAATCTCTCGAATTCTTTCATGAACCGAAGTGTACATAGTATTCATAATTCCTACAGCCCCCACAATAATAGAAATACTAGCAAAACCAAATATTGCTGCCTGAATTATGGCTAAAATATCTTCTACAATTGCCGTCGCTTTTTCACTAGTCAAAACTGAAAAAGTTGGTGAATCTATTCCCCTAACCCTTTTTCGGCTTTCATTTAATTCTTTTTCAATATTCTCAGCTACTGAATCAACATCGTATCCTGGCTTCACTTTAGCCATAGCAAATTTAGCTCCATCTCTTTCTCCGGTTAATGATTGAAAAACTGCTAAATCCATAGTCGCTGAAGAATCATCTTGCTGGTTCCCCAAAGATTGTAAAACTCCGGCCACTTCAAATTTTTTACCGTTGATTGTTACTTCATCGCCAGCTTTTATGCCCGGAAAAATATTCTCAGGAATCGCCTTTCCAATAACGATTTCCTTTTTGCCTGGAATTGACCATCTTCCATCAGTTGTTTGCCAGCCCATATCATCTCTTAGAACGGTTAACCCTTTATCTAGAGAAATACCGTTAATTAATATGGTCTTTACTTCTCCCTCAAAACGAATAGCCAATGCTTTATAGGTCATCGGCACTACATCCTGCACACCCTTAGCTTTTTTAATAGCATCTATGTCATTATTGTTTAATTCCAAGTCACCAGCAACAGCTCTAGCCAGATTATCTAATTCCCCGGGAAAGACCATAATAATGTCTTTACCAATCATACTTAATTGCTGAAGTATTGCTCCCTTTATTCCTTCACTTAAAGATAACAATGAGATAATAAGAAAAACACCAATGACAACGCCAATCATTGTTAGCCAACTTCTGATTTTACTTCTTCTTAAGCTCCTTATGGCAATTTTTATATATTCCTTTAATATTCCCATAATACATCTAATTTACCATTCTTAACTATTTGGCCATCTTTAATATTAATTGTATGTTCTGTATAATCGGCGATATTGGGATCGTGAGTAACAACAATAATCGTTTTCTTTTGATTTTTATGAAGATCAACTAAAATATCCATTATCTTTTTTCCTGTTGTTGAATCCAGATTACCGGTTGGTTCGTCAGCAACTATAATATCTGGATCATTAGCCAATGCTCTAGCAATAGCTATTCTTTGCCTTTCCCCTCCAGAAAGCTCAGATGGTTTATGATTTAATCTATCTTTCAAACCAAAAGATATTAGTAATTTCTCGGCTCTTTCTTTTCTTGTTTTCTCGTCAACTCCTTGAAAAACCATTGGAAGCGTTACATTTTCCGTAGCGGTAAGATTATGAAGTAAGTTAAATTGTTGGAAAACAAATCCTATTTTCTGACCACGCACCATGGAAAGTTCATCTTCAGACATTTTAGAAATATCACGACCATCAATATATGCTTTTCCTTTGCTCGGTAAATCCAAAGCTCCAATAATGTGTAAAAGGGTTGATTTACCAGAACCAGAGGGTCCCATTATGGCAACAAAAGAGCCCTGCTTTATTTTTAAACTAGCCCCTCTTAAAACAGTTAAATCAGTTTCGCCCAATTTATATGTCTTCCAAACATCTTCAACTTTTATTATTTCCTCTGCCATAAATTATTTAAGAAGCTTATCTAAGGAGCTAAGCTCCTTATTTAAATCTCCTTACTTAAATGTTATCATATCAGACAAAAAAAGCCAGTTAAGCGTTGAAATGTTCTACACCGAG
>CAZKZC010000006.1:10976-12919 GCA_964557155.1 uncultured Candidatus Saccharibacteria bacterium
GACCAACATCTCTGGATGCTTGACACTCGGTGAAAAACATTTCTTAGCCCATGTCATTCTGAGTCCGCAGGCGAAGAATCCCGTCCGTTTTGAAATTTATCGAAATCCTTCACTGCGGTTCAGGATGGCACTGGAAGCTCAGAATTTTCTATATCCAGAAATGGACATAAACTTCTACACTCTAGAGTATAGAAGTATTTGGAATTTATTGAGAAATGAATGAGGCTCGACCTCATTCATTTCTTTTTTGAACTCTTAGTACCAATAAAAAAGACTTTTAAGAGAGGTCTTTTTCAATAGGCTAAATGCTAAATAGTTATTTTTGTTTCTCGCCAATGATGACTTGTTCTCCTTCAGATAAACCAGAAATAATTTCAATATTATCTTCTCCTTCTAAGCCAAGTTCTACCTCTCTATAAACTAATTGCTTCCCAATATATACTTTAGCCATTTTGACGCCATCTCTTTTTTCTATTGCTTCTGTTGGTGCAGTCAAAACATTCTCTTTCTTGTTAGTTTCAATAACAACATCAGCTGTCATTCCTGGCTTTATATTCTGCCCACCAATCTTAAAACTAATATTAACTTCGTAATAGACCACACCGTCAATTAATTTTTCGGCTGGATCAATAGAAATAACTCTTCCATCAAAAATATCATCAGAAAAGGCAGGCAACATAACTTTAACATAATTGTTTGCTTGAACATCAACAATATCTTCTTCATATATATCTACTTCTACTTGAAATGGACCCGAAGGGAGAAAGACAACAACTGAATCCGTTGGCTGAACTGTCTCCCCTTTTCTTTTATTAATCTTTAGAACCTGACCATCAATTGGACTTTTTAAAACAGCTTCACTAATCTTATTGTTCAATAAAGAAACTTTGGATTGAGCTTGTTTTATCTTAGCTAAGTATAGGTTGATGGCTTCTTGAGTAGGGCCAGCTTTTTTTAAAGCAAGTTCATCTTCTTTCTTCTGTAAAGCAATCTCAGCTGAAGCAACGCTTGCTGTAGCATCGCTAATATTTGTTGAATTGGCAATCTTAGCTGTTGCTATTACTTGCTGAGCCGAAACAATATCTTCGTGAGCTGTATTAACATAAGTTCTTTGATTATCTATGATTGTTTTATCAGCGCTAGTAACACTATATGCTCCCGACTCTGTCGTATTTCTGACATTAGCCAAAGCTAGTCGTGAACTTGAAAGAGAGTCCTTTGTTTTAGACAAAGCTAATTCAATCTTATTCCGATCAAAATCTACTTTTGCCGAATCAATATATGTTTTTGACTGATTTAGAGCATTTTGGATAGTACTAATACTATTTCTAATAGCAATACTTTCCTGATCGCTTCCGCTGAAATATTTGCTTTCTAGGGCCCGCACCGCAATCAATGCATTATATATGTCTAAATAGGCACTATCTAACTCATCAAGAGCGTCTTCATAGGCCTGATTTAGACCTTCTTCAGCTGAAGATTTAACATTCTCCAATGTTTGCTTACTGTTATCAAGAACTAATTGAGCATTGGTAATATCTGTTTCAACAATCTTTATTTCTTCTTCAGAAGAACCAGCCAATAGTTGGCTGTAATCAGCATTAGCAACATCTAAAGTTGCTTGAGCTTCACTCAATTCAATATATAATTGACTAGTATCTAGCTTGGCTAATTGTTGCCCAGTTGTAACATTGTCTCCAACTTTTACAAATATATCGCTAAGCTTACCAGCGTTTCTAAAGCCGAGATCGGCCTGCTCTGAAATCTTAACCATTCCTGTTTCGGAAACTTCTTTCACAACAGAACCATAAGAAACTTCGCTTAAAATATATTCTGGCCCGTTATCTCCGCCGAAAATGCTATAGCCAACAACTCCAACAACAATCAAAATAATAACTATTATTATGACCTTTTTACTAAAAATCTTCTTAATTTTTTTCATA
>CAZKZC010000006.1:13019-19297 GCA_964557155.1 uncultured Candidatus Saccharibacteria bacterium
TTTTAGGAAGAGCATGAGGAAATATGTTAATGATTTTTAATGAATTAAAAGATATAATAAATACCTAGAATAAAAAGAATTATTGCTTCTAACAAGGTTATCCAAGTAGTAATTTTGCTTGAGGCCAACCAAAGTTTCATGGTGAAAAAAGCTACAAGAAAAACAATAATCTCATCTAACATATAGAATAAAAGAAATATTCCTATATACAATAAATACTGGAATGTGGATAGTCCCGATTGAGCTAAAATACCAGCAAAAGCTACTGGGATAACAGCTGAGCAGGGAAACTCTATAATAGCAAGAATCCCAGCGAATAAAAGAACGCCCCCTAACAACAAAAGAGTGTTAGTTGAATTTTTAAGAGAGGCCTGAAATTTTGAAGTGAATTTAGCAATTATTCCACTGCCATCAGCTACCTCGCAAGTTGGTCCATATTTTCTAAACTTTAAGAATTGTTTAAAGAAATATATTCCTCCGCCAATGCCTAAAAGCCCTATTAGTATTTGCAACAACCGCATATAAGGAGTGAAAATAGAAAATATTTGATACCAAATAACTATTAATAATCCATAAACAATAGCTGTTGTCAGAATAAAAATACCTCCAAAAAGCAATGTCTTCTTTCTTGATTTTATAGCCAAAACTAACCCCAAAATTAAAACCAAGGCTCCAAGAGAACAAACATTAAATCCATCTAGCGCTCCTAGAATAACAGCTAGAATAGGCAACGAAAAATTTTTAACATTAATATTGCCAATTATAGGAACATTAATATTTCCTTCCAAGTCAACAATGCTAAAATCTCCTTTTGATGATTCATCTTTTTTGCACTTTTCAATACATCTTTCAATATCTTCTCCAATTTTATCATTAAATCCGATAAAGTAATTTTCGTTAGTAAAAGTAGCCGGAACCATTCCGTAATAATTAACCGGAACATCGGACTCTTTGTAATACTCCTTCAATAAATCAACATTAGCTTTTTCATTAACAGAATATCTGTTAATTATAATATTTGAATACTTTTCTTCTAATTCATCTAAGAATTTTTCCTCTTCCGCACAATGAGGACAAGTAGGACTGAAAAAGAAATCTATCTTTATCTCTTGAGCAGAAATATTAAAAGCAAAAAAAGAAAAAACAAAGACAGAAACAAAGAAAATTATCTTTTTATTAATCATAGTTCAATTATATCAGATTCTACGATTTTTACAAACATTATATTATTTGAAAACGGGGCAGATTTCTTTAAAGTCGCAATGATCGCAGAGACGAGTTGGAGTAGGTGGAAAGTTCTCAGCTGTTTCAATAACTTTTATTTTATCTAAAATACCCTTTTTTATATCCCCCGTTTTCACCCTAGAAACATCATAATCTTTAACTTTTCCGTCATTAAGATAATAATAAGTTACTTGATCAACTTTTTTATCAAAATTCAATTCGGTTAATAGTTTATAAAATTCTAGTTGTCCTATTCCATTTTTTGATTTTCCTGTTTTAAAATCAACTACTCTCAAGTTTCCATTTTCTAATTCGTCTATTCTATCAAACTTTCCTGAAATAAAGATGTTCTTATTAACTGGCTTAATCATCTTTTCATAGTCTTCAAATGATTTCTTTATTGTTTTTACTGGAATATAAAATAAAGAAGGAGATTGCTCTTCTTCTATATCAAGAAAATTCTTAAGAAGTTTTAAGGAATCTAAATATGCTTGTCTTTCGTGATCTATATCCTTAAATCCACCAAATAATCCCAGAGGTGGCTGAAGAAACATATTAGTTTCCGCAAACCAAGCCTGCTTTAAACATTCTTTTAAACCAGTAAAGTTTCTCTTCTTTTTAGGAAGATAATAAAAAAGAGTGATTGCTCCATGAACGGCATTTCCCTTTGTCTTATAATCTCTCGGCTTAATGAACTGTTTCTTAATTGGAGCAACTTTTGGATCAAGATAATTAAAATAATACTGTTTTTTACATTTGTTAAAAAGCTCTATCTTAGAATGAGAGTAAATTTTAGAAAAATCATGATTACTCATTTTTTGAATCCTCCCATTTTCTTAAAGACAAAATATGAATAAACTATGGGGGCTAAAGATCCAACGATTATAGCTACAATAAAGATTGGAAACTCGTATCCTTTTACAAGTAAACTCAATAAAGATACTACTCCCATAACTACAAATGACTTCCTAGCGAATTTATGAGTTTCATTCCAGACTTCCTCTGAATGAATTGTCCAAGGAGTTCTAACGCCCACAAAATAATTCTTCTTAATTTTAGGCATAAAAGATCCCAAGACAATAAATAAGATAGATATAGCTGGCAAAATAAAGTAATTTATATTCATACTAAAACCTTTCGCCACCGCAAGGGTATAAAAATACAATGCTAAAAAGAATAAGATTATAATAGTTTTAATCCAAAAATAATAAACAGCAAAATCCTTATATTTCTTTCTAAGTGGATCTACTAAAGGAATAAAAGTCATTAAAAGATAAGTTCCTAAAGCCAACAATGGGGTAAAAAATACAGCGAAATCTTTACTACCCCAACCATCTATTTCTCCTTGAGCATTCCAATGAGTTGGAATTTCATTTGGAAGATTAGGATACAACTGAAGACCAATTACAAAGGCGATAATAATTAACGCTATCGGTAATATCTCTTTTTTACTAAATATTTTCATATTTATAATTTTAATTTATTAATTTATTATCTATTGACAAAACATCTTGATTTGCTATACTTAAGGTATCACGAAGGGGAAAAGTCTTTGAGGTTCGTCCTTAAAGCGACACCCCTTTTTTTATTTACGATGTTTTTTAAGCTTGTTTTCTAGATTATTCATATAATCCATATATTTTCTGAACTTCCAAAGAAGCTGAGAATAAGCCTTTCTATTTGGAATAATAATTCTTCCTAATTTTTTCTTTTCTTCTAAATACTCAATTAAACAATAAAAATCACCATCTCCAGAAATAATAACTGCTTTATCATAATTTGAATATTCTATCATCGAATGTAGTACCAATTCTGCATCAACATTACCTTTTGTGTGTATTTCTCCATCCTTTTTATATATAAGCGTTGGTTTAAAAATAACGATAAACCCTGTTTTTTGCAGATAGGTATACAAAGATTCATTTCCTGTAATGTAACCAATAAAAAGAAAAGTTTTCTCAACCTTATATTTATCTTCTAAGTATTTTCTAAATCTGCTGAAATCTAAAACCCACCCCTGAGAACGAATTCCCAAATTCAAATTCTGGCTATCTACAAAAGCATAAATTTTAGATTCTTTTTTCATGTTAAAATTCAACTGGCCAACGAGCGTTGAATTTATTGTTAGTTAATCTGGCTTTTTTTATTTTCCCGATAATAAATGAATTGCAATGTTTTCTGCGACTACCAACCGTATAACCATTAAATATATGACCAGGACTTAATCTATCTTGCCCATAAATTAAATGCTCTCCTTCTTCTCCTGGATCAATAGTTAAACTATATGGTTCAACTTCTCTCCAACCAGCTTTATTATTTTCTGTCTCGGGATAATAAATCTCGACCGTCTCTTTTTTTTGAGCAGCTTTAGCGATGATTTCTAAAATTTCCTTATAATCCACATACTTCATAATACTTCGTAATTTCATTTTACCAAAAAATTGTGTTTTTGGCGAAGAGAAAAAGACCCCTAAACGGAATTGACAAATTTAAAGCAAGTCAATAACGCTAGAACTTATCTTAATTTATATTTATAAATCCAGGCCACTATGCCCGCTCCCAAAAAGAAAGATGGCAATAATCCATTCTTAATATCTAACACTATAGAAATCATACTTCCTCCTATCCAAATTACTAAGAAAATGACAATGGCTTTAACTGTTATTGAGTTTATTTTTACATCTTTTTCATTAAAAAAAAGCCCCAGGACATTCATAAGTATCAAATTCCCAGTCTCCATAAAATTTTCTCTTGCCCATCACAAGCTTGTTGTCGTTTGTTATCAAAATATTGGCCAAGACAAATGCTTTGGGTGATTTTTCTTTATTTAATTGAGAATATATATCTTCGCTACTTCTAATAGAAACTACTGTTTTATAATCTATTCTTTTAGAAATATTAATTTTGCCCAAACTAGAATCATCACTTTCAAAGCCCTCCCATCTTATATTTTTTTGATTATATAAAGCGAAAACACTATCTTTCGGAAAAAAATCTTTAGCTCTTAGTTGTAGTTTTTTCCATTGTTTTTTAATTTTTTCCTTATAATCGCATTCGAAATCCAAAGGGGTGCTTTTTGTTTCATTTAATTTAAAATCTTTAATAATCTTTTTATTATTAATCCAATATAGTTTGATTATTTTACTCAAATCCACTTTCGAATCTTTAAATTGAAAATTTGTTAATTTCATATTAATAAGGGACGGCTGGAGATTCGGAAGCCAAGGTTTTGTTGTTATACCAATCTATGATTTGATCAATACCAATAATATAACCCATGCTTTCAGCATGACCAGTTATAGTCCATGTTGGAATTCCTATGAGATTATGTTTATTATTTAAAGCCGAGCCACCAGAATTTCCAGAATCAATTTTAGCATCTGTTTTAATAACAAATTCACCCACTCTTCCACTAACGACTCCTTCTGTAAAGTTAAATGTTCCCGCTCCTATCGCTGGATAACCAGCAACCGCAATATAGTCTCCCGGATCTAGCTTATCAGAATAACCCATTTCTAAAAAGGGAAATTCCGAAGGAAGATTCTTAGGTGCATCTTCACACTCATAACAAACATCGTAAATACGTAAAACGGCGATGTCAAAATCAAAACCATCATAATCACTTGTTTGTGGAGAATAAGCAACTATATCAGCCATATATTTCATTCTTGGCTCTTCAGAAATATCTTCGGTAACAGCTACATAACATGTCGGCGAAGAAACAATAACGCTCCAGTCTTCATTTGATATAACATGACGGTTAGTAATAATAACTCCCTCTGCATTAATAATTGTTCCTGAACCAATACTTATAAACTCACTGCCATAGCCGTAATCATCATCCGGACACCAAAGCTCTACAACAGCGCTAATTTGTTTTTCGCTTAACAAAGATACTTTTCCATCTGGAAAAGGAACCTTAGCATTTTTTTCTAACTCCCTAATCTTTTCTTCTAATTGCTTTATTCTTTTTTGAGTATCGCCACTTAATTCATCGTTATTTCCTTCCTTAACACCGAAGCTACGATCATCACCAGCAAATTTATCTAAGATATTGTCAAGAACTCCTTGCTCGTATAAGATAAAACCTGTAATTGCTAACGACATTAAAAATAATAAAACTGCTAATATTATTATAATAATCTTTGAAGATGTTTTCATATTATTTTTTAAGTTTCTTTTGAGATAAAAGAAGGTTTTTCTTTGTTGATATTTTTTTATTAGTTTCTTTTTCTAACTTTTTTCTGGCATCCCCAGCAATTTTACCACCCTTTTTAGACGCTTCTTTATTTTCTGGAAATCCTTGAGCGTCTTTAACTTTAGCAATTTCTGTAGTTGAGGCCTCGCCAAGCATAGTAAAAATCAACTCCAAATCATCCATATGATCTCTTAGATTTTCTCTCTTTAGTTTTTTGAATTTCTTATACTGGCTTGGCGTCATGTCAAAAGTGGCTTTGGATATTTCAGCTGTTAATATCTCGTATTCTCTCTGTTGTTTAATGCCTCGTTTTTGCCACTCATCAGTTAGTGTCTCACGAACCTCAATACCACGCATCCTTTTGGCAATCCATGAATCAGGATAACCCTTAGCTTTATATAAAAATCTGGTTCTCTTGGTAGCTAATTCGGGATCTTCAATCTCCTTTACTCTTTCGTAGCCAACTCTAGCTAACCATCTCTTAAGAGGCTCTACTTTAGGAGAAGGTATGGATTGAATCATTCGAAAAATTATTTCTGTGTTTGCACAATCTGTTTCACGCATTTTTCCATCTAAAGCCTCCATTTTCAACTGTACGATATTATCGTACACTTCAAAATATCCCTCATTTTCCAACTTTCTCTTCAAATCAGTCCAATATCTTCTAGACATAGAACTGTCCGTCAATGCTTGTATTATATCAATAATCGAAAACCACCATTCATTATTATGAATAGTTTTCCTAATTTCTTTTTTACGAAAAATTGCTATTTGGGTTGTAGTATTTACTTCTTTAACCATTATTGATAATTATACCATAGATATAAATCATACAAAAATAAAATCCGCCGAAGTC
>CAZKZC010000007.1:0-17835 GCA_964557155.1 uncultured Candidatus Saccharibacteria bacterium
CAAAAGGGGACGGTTCTCTTTTAGTCGGGGTTTTAGGCGTTTTATGAAAACACTTCTCAAGGAACGACCCTTCCCGTCACAATGAATGAGGTTCGACCTCCTTCATTTACTTCTCCTTGAGGTCGCACTTTTTCCGTGATTTTCTTTTTTTGCTCCGAGAATAAGATTTGAACTTATTTGAAGATTAATTTATTTCCTACTTCAATATTATTTTTATCAACTTGTCCAGCAAAAAAAGAGCACACTCCGCGTGGCAGACGATGTTCGAACCTATTTCAAGACCACAAAGAACTATTATTACATCCCAGAACTAACTTGTCCTTAGATTATTGGCTAAAAGAAAAGGCCCTTTGGTTTTAAACCGCAGGGCTTTGCTTCAGTTTGGGTCTGATGTATAAGATATACATCATAATACTCTCTATCAAGAAGAAAGTAATTGGTTGCATAGCGTCTTGAAGGGTTAGTTTTGGAATTGCCATAACAGCAAATACACAAGAAGCCCAGAAAATCGTCCACGCAACCTTGTTTTCTCTGCATGGATCGTGCCAAGCAGATACAAATGTCGGGAAGGATCCCAGAAAGACAACGCTTACGCTGGTTACCAATCCCATAACAGGACTGTTAAAGATCGCCCAAAGGGCAATTCCCAACAGAGCTCCACCAAGGCAGAACTTATCCAATTTAGTCCATCCAGGAATCCCATATTTCATAGCCAGAACTACTACAATCCAAGCTCCAGCGACTGCTCCGACAATCTGTCCATTAAGAGAATGCT
Source organism: uncultured Candidatus Saccharibacteria bacterium (assembly GCA_964557155.1). Lineage (GTDB taxonomy): Bacteria > Patescibacteriota > Minisyncoccia > Minisyncoccales > GWA2-38-27 > JAHJSY01. Next base: position 776 of record CAZKZC010000007.1, read on the forward strand.
TCGCTGTCATACCTGCCAGCGTAATGGTATCCAGGCTTGCCCAGATAATCCACGACGCCTTAACGGGCTTTGTTTCGCTCTTTACAACTCTATTCAGAATTGCTTGGAGCCGAGAAATCCTGCCAAACCTTAGCTTATTTTTCACGATGGAATAGGCATAAAGCAGGAAAGCGGCAAAAAACAACACACCAGCCACTACAGAAAAAATACTTTTGACATCCACGGGACACCTCCATTTCTAGTTTAATTATTCAATTATTAATGTGCTTTTTAGTGTGCTTTTTACTGCTTGTTATTATACACCCCTTTATTAAAAAAGTCAAGCGTTTTCGCTTGAACATAAATTCAAAGATTTAATTCTTCCTGATTACACCTCTTTCTTCTTAACTAATTTAACTATCTCTGTTTTCTTTTTTTGTTAGAGAAAAAAGGGACGCATCACTTTTATCAGGGTTTTAGGCTTTTTATGAAAACACTTCTCAAGGAACGACCCTTCCCGTCACAATGAATGAGGTTCGACCTCCTTCATTTACTTCTCCTTGAGGTCGCACTTTTTCCGTGATTTTCTTTCCGGCTCTGGGGATGAGATTTGAATTTATTTAAAGATCAATTTGTTTCCTACTTCAATGTTGTTTTTGTCTGTTTGTCCAGCGTTTAATTCTAGGACATATTGGGCAGGTTTGGTTGGCGTATATCTTTGACAAGGGTCTTCCTTGCAGGGCTGGACATTTTTTTCTATATGAACTATTTCCATATCTTTATTTAGCCAAATTATATCTAAAGGAATTAAAGTGTTTTTCATCCAAAAAGAATATTCTTCTTCTTCGTCAAAGATAAAAAACATTCCTGAATTTTCATCTAAACTTTCTCTATTCATTAAACCCTTACTTCTTTCCGCAAAAGTTTTAGCTATCTCAACATCAAAGCAATTATTATTAACACAAGCTCTATTGGTATTTAAATTATCTCCTTTCTTAATCAACATGATACTTATAACTACAATTACAATTAACAATAAAATAATAAATAATAAATATTTCTTAGTCATACTCTATCTATATAGGGATCCAGGCTCCTTATTATTTCTTTAGCTTGTTTTTTAGATATATTAATATGAGTTGGGAGATTAAGAGTTATCTTTGAAAGAATTTCTGCGTTGGGGCAGGTGCTAGAATTATAATTAAACTTTTCTGATTTTGTATCATTAGGAGCTATGGGACTAGTGTACCAATCCCCTATTAAAATATTTTTCTGCCAAAGATTTTTAATTATTTTATGGGCATCTTTGTGTTTGATTGGAAATCTTAAATATGCTGGCTTAATATTTTCAGGAATTTTAGCAAATTCAAATCCTTTTAAATTGCTAACATAGAAATCTGCAATTTCCTGGCGATGTTTATTAAATTTCTCTAACTTTTCAAACTGGTTTAAAGCAAGAATAGCCAAAGCGTTCGGCATTCTCTTGGGAAAATATGATGGCCTCTCCCCTATTTTTTCTTTCCAATGAACAGCCTTAGACATAAGATGAAATGATTGAAATAAAACTAAAATATACTTTCCTAATATCCTATAACTAGGTAAGATCAAACTCATAAAAATAGGATGTAATAATTGCTGTTTAACCCAAAACAACGAAGGATATTCAATAGCATCTCTATATTTCTTTATTTCATCAGCTAATTCATCATCATTGGTAGCAACCATCCCACCATAAACAGAAGATATTATTTTATCTCTTGAGAAACTAAAAAAGGCAACTTCCCCAAAGGTCCCAACTTTTTGTCCATTATATTCAGCTCCTAATGAATGAGCACAATCCTCTATTAATAAAAGATTGTTTTCTTGAGCAATCTTCTTAATTTTATTTAAATCAGCTGGTATTCCAAAAGTATGTTGAACCATAATAGCTTTGCTATTTGAGGTTATCTTTCTTTTTAAGTCCTCTGCATCAATATTAAAAGTTTCTTTATTTACATCAATATAAACAGGATTAGCTCCTGACCAAAGAATCGGATTAATAGTAGCATTACAAGTAAACGACTGGACTAAAACCTCTCCATCTAAATGCCTTGAAATGGCCATTAAACAACTTCTTCCGCTGTTAAAAGCGAAAGCATGCTTAACTCCTAGGTATTTTTTAAACCGATCTTCTAATTCTTTAGTGGCCTGACCTTTTTTCCATCTCCATGGTTGAAAAAGCAATTTAAAGACCAACCAGATATCATCCGATTCAACATTGGGCGATAAAGATATTGAAATTGGTTTAAATAAGCTCATCTTTTAATTTATTTGGCACGCGACCTTCTAAAAGTACTGTGCCTTGATCAACATTTTTTAAAAAACTAACAATTTGGGCAGGGTCTTCAAAAAGAACAATATTTTTTCTTTCCTGTTTAATTTGCTTAAAATAATCTTTGGTGGTAATTATGGCAAAATCGCAAACTTGAGCAATCTTATCTCCTATTTTTCTATGAACATCCTTGCTAGCACCTCCCAATTCTATCAAGCAAGGCATAACGATTATTTTTTTACCTTGATATGTATTTAAATAATCTAAATCAGCTATAACTCCATTAAAATTAGCCGAATAAGATGCATCTAAAATAGTTAAATTATTCTTTCTTATTAACTTCATTGCTCCTTGTTCGGGTTTTATTCTTAAGCAAGCTCTAGCAATCTCTTCTAAGGTCATACCTAGTTTTAAGGCACACGATACAACTAATAAAATATTATCTATATTATGTCTGCCCAATAGATTAACTTTGAAATTCGTGCCGTTTATCTTAAAAGAAATAAATTCTCTCTCGGTAACAACATTTGTGGCAATTAGGTCTAAATTATTATAATCTATTTTAATTTCTGAACATTCTAAGATTTCGTTCTTGGCCTTATTAATATTTTCTTGAGATCCAAAAGTAGATAAGTGTTGCTCGTTAATTCCCGTTAATATTCCTATCCTTGGTTTAACGATATTGCAAACTTGTCTTATCTTACCTTTTTCATAAGCACCAATTTCAACAATTAAAATATTATGCGAAAAATTAAGTTTTTTAAGAATGGTTTGAGCTATCCCTATTTCGGCATTAATATGTTTTTTAGTTTTTAGGACATTGAATTTTGCAGAAAGTATTTCATAAAGAAATTCTTTAACGGCTGTTTTTCCATAACTACCAGTAATTCCAATAACTGTAAGATTCTCAAACTCCTTTCTTTTCTTTTTAGCTTTTTTAAGTATTGATTTAATATATATACTTGCTGGAATTTGAAATAATAATACTATAACAGAAGCAATATCCATAACTATTAAAAGAGAAAGTAAAAGATATAATAGATAATAGCGAGAACCAAAAATTAAAAACAGAAAAGCAATTTCAAAGACGATACCTGAAAACAATATTGCTAAAATCTTTTTAGTTAATTTGGGATATCTAGCCCCGTGTACGCTAAAAAACAACTTTCTTAATAATTGAGTTTCAAAATGAGCTTTAAATCTTCCCCAATGATATTCTTTTAATTGCCAAAACCAAACCCAGAAAACAAAAAGTTTCGTAAATATTAAAAGCCACAAAATTACTAATAAATATTTCATTGTTTAGCAATTATATTAGCTAAAAAGCCTGGACATTCAGAGTGTAAATTATGCCCTATTTTAGGAATAATTTCAAGTTGGGAATTTTTAATATTAGCCTTAATCGTATGAGCATTTTTTAAAGGAGTTATGTTATCTTTTTCTCCCCAAATAATCAATGTTGGAACATTAACATTGCCCAATATATCTGTAAGATCTTTTTTAATAATATTTAAATAAACTTCTTTCATTATTCCTCGAGAATGTGAATAGTCACTCTTTATAATTCTATAAAAAGATTTCTTTAAATATGGAACAAAAGAAAGAAACTTAAATGTTTTTGATATGCCATATATTCCTTTCTTTTTAACAGTTTCTCTTCTAATACAAGCAGCTCCAACTAAAAATAGCTTACTTACTTTGTCTGGATGCTTCAAACTATATTTTATGGCTACATTACCTCCAAACGAATGACCCAATAAACGAAAATGTCTTATATCCAAGGAAGAAATAAAACTATCAACTAAATTAGCATAATCATCAAAACCCCAGACTCCATTTGGATTATCACTTTCCCCAAACCCAGGCAAATCGGGAATAATTACCTGAAATCCTCGACCACTCAACAACTTAGCAACCGTTCGCCACCTCTCTTTCTTAGAGCCCCAGCCATGCAAAATCAAGAGAGGCTTCCCCTCTCCCATAATCATATAGTTAACCTTTAATCCATTTATTACACATTCCATAATCTTCTTTATTTATATTATTTATACCAAAAATCCACTTAATAATCAATATCGAGATAATTAAAATTCCAAAAACTTCCACACTCTAGAGTGTGAAAGTTTGTGGAACTTTTAAGAATATCAGTAAACTAAAATCAAGGAGCCGAGCTCCTTGATTTTGCACTATCTAAGGGAAGCGTCTATAAATATCTTTTCTGTGTAGAACTCTCATGAAAATTATCTGATTATCAGATTTTTTAAAACCGATTCTGAAGTTACCTATCTTTATTCTATAATAATCATCAAACCCCTTTAATTTACGGATAGGATATTTTTCAAAGTCAACTAAATTATCAATTCCGGGGAAGATATAAAAACAAACTTCTCTTATTTTCTCTTTTTTGTCATTGGGAAGTTTTTCGAAGTCCTTAATAAAAGTTTTCTTAAACAAAACTTCCATTTGCTTATCTTAAAGATTTTTCTGCTTCAGATAATGAAATGTTTTCTTCTTCTTCAGTTTCTTCCATTAAATAACTAAAGCACTTATCTTCAATGAAAGTTAAAAACTCGTCAAAAAAGAAAGCTTTCTTTTCAATATTTTTTAGATAATCTCTATCTAAAACTACTTTTCTATTTTCTTCTTTTATTTCGTCCATATTTTACTTTATAGATATTAAATTAATAAACAATCAACTTTCTTTATTTATACCAAAAATCCACTTAATAATCAATATCGAGATAATTAAAATTCCAAAAACTTCCACACTCTAGAGTACTGTAGTTTATAGAACTTTTAAGAATTCTTTATGACTTTAAAGCCAGTGTATTTTTGGAGAACTTGAGGAATTTTTATACTGCCGTCTTTTTGTTGGTAGTTTTCCATAATGGCAATAAGGGTTCTACCAATAGCAAAGGCGGTAGCATCATTCATATGAACAAGCTCTATACCATCTTTTCTTCTAACTCTGGTATTTAGCCGTCTAGCTTGATAGTCGGTCATTAAATCAGAAGTATGAGTTTCTCTATATTTATCTTGACCAGGCATCCAACACTCAATATCAATTTGGCGGGCATCAGGGCTTCCAATATCACCAGTACAAATCATTACCACTTGATAGGGAATCTTTAATGACTTTATTAGCTCTTCTTGAAGGCTAATAATAAAGTCCTGTTCTTTTAGAGAATCTTCTTTAACAGTGAAGGATTCCATTTCAATTTTATCAAATTGATGAACCCTTAAAATACCCTTGGTATCTTTTCCATAACTGCCAGCTTCTCTTCTGAAGGCGGTGGAATAACCAATGTATCTCAGAGGAAGATCTTTTTCGTTCAAAATTTCGTCCATATGTAAGGGACCTAAAGTATGCTCGGCACTACCGATTAAATAAAGATCGTCTTGAGGGAAATAATATCTTTCATCTTTATCAGCTTTACTCAACCGAGCCATTTTTTCGTAAATCTCTGGCTTAATCATTGCTGGAGGAACCACCGGAATAAAGCCCTTTTTTACTAAAAAATCGAAAGTATATTGAATTAAAGCAAATTGTAATAAAGCTAGTTTTCCTTTTAAATAAACGAATCTAGCTCCAGAAACTTGAGCCGCCGTCTTTAAATCAATAATTCCCAACGCTTCTCCAAGTTCTACGTGGTCTTTAATTTCAAAATTAAAAGTTGGAACCTTTCCCACTTGTTTAAGAACCACATTTTCACTTTCGTCTTTGCCAACTGGAACATCTTTAGCTAAAACATTAGGAATTTTATACAAAAGGTCTTTAATTTCTTCTTCTAACTTAACTAGTTCGGGTTTAATTTTATCAGCTTTCTTATCTATTTTTTGCATTCCCGAAATAATCTTCTTTTTTTCAGTTGCCTTAGCATTAGCGATATCTTTTCCAGCTTTATTCTTTTTAGCTGAAATGCTTTCTAGTTCTGTTTGTATTTTTCTTTTCTTTTCGTCAATCTTTAATAAATTATCCAAATCAAAATCCACTCCTCTTTTCTTAATAGAGTCTTTTACCTCTTTAACATTTTCTCTAATAAATTTAATATCAAGCATGCGTCAACGAACATTGAACAAGGAACAATGAACAGTTATTTAATAATTTTACTTTCTACTGTTTTAATGGTAGTCCAAAGAATTTTTCCTACTTCTTCAGCTATCAAAATGATTTTTTTATATTCTTCTTCTGTTAAATAATTTTCTCTGCAAGCGAAATATAGAATATATTTTGCTTCTTTCAACGATCCATATGAAATATAAAGAAATTGTCTATAATCTTTACTCGTTTTTCGTGCAAATCCTTCAATAATATTTAAAGGTATAGATAGTCCAGCTCTTCTTAATTGTGATGTTAATCCATATATTTCATCCTTCGGAAACTTTCTTGTAATTTTATAAATTTCGTATGCCAGCTTATCTGACTTTTCAATCAACGGATTTCTTGTTCTTTGTTCGTTGTTCATTGTTCTTTACTTTTCATTGTTGGAAATAATATTGTTTCTCTTGCTGAATGAGAATCAGTTAAAAGCATTACCAAACGCTCTACTCCCATTCCCCAACCAGCTGCTGGTGGCATGCCGTACTCTAAGGCCTCAATATAGTCCTTATCCATTCTTTGGGCTTCACCAAAACCTTTCTCAAATATTTTTTCTTGTTCTTTAAATCTATCTTTCTGAACCAAAGGATTATTTAATTCAGAGTAGGCCTTAATTATTTCCATGCCCATAATAATTAATTGAAAACTTGCCGACTTTTTAGAATTCTTATCAAGTGGCTTGGCTAGCGGAAAGGCCTCCGCTGGATAATGAATAATAAAAGTTGGTTCCTCTATTTTTGACCTAATAACTTTCTTAAAGATTTCGTCAGCTATTTCAAATTTCCCACCACCAATTTCTTTAATGCCCAATTTCTTTGCTTCTTTTTTAAGAGCTGAAATATTTATCTCGTCTAGTTTAATTTTAGTATATTTCCTAAAAATTTCATTGTATTCCACTCTCTTCCATGGAGCTTTAAAGTTTAATCTTTCCCCTTCATATTCAATTTCTAATTTACCGAATAACTTTTTTAATAAATGGCCAAACATTTCTTCGGTGAAACCCATCAATTCCTTATAATTAGCATAAGCCCAATAGAATTCCAACATAGTAAAATCAGGGTTATGAGCCCGATCCATGCCTTCGTTTCTAAAACATCTTCCTATTTCATATACTTTTTCAAATCCTCCAACAAGTAAACGTTTCAAATACAATTCAGGAGATATTCGTAGATACAAGTCCATATCTAGAGCATTTAAACGAGTTTTAAAGGGCTTGGCTGTCGCTCCTCCATAGACGGGTTGCAGAATTGGCGTTTCTACCTCTAAAAACCCTCTATCTTGCATGAAGAAACCCAGCTCCTTTATTATTTTAGAGCGAAGAAGAAGTTTCTCTTTTACATCGGGATTGAAAATTAAATCTAAATATCTTTTTCTAAATCTATCATCAACATCTTTTATTCCATGCCACTTTTCGGGCAAAGGCAGTAATGATTTAGTTAGCATCTTGTAGTCATTTACTTGTAATGACTTCTCCCCTCTTTTGGTTTTAAATAATTCTCCTTTGGCTTGAATAAAGTCTCCAACATCAAAATGATCTAAAAAGAACTTATACCCTTTAATCCCCAAGCTATCTTTCTTAAATAATATTTGAATTCCCCCAAAGCCATCTTCAATATTAGAAAACAAAAGACCGCCATGTTGCCTTAAAGACATTATGCGACCAACTAAAAATAATTCTTCTTTAGATTTGGAAAGTTTTGAGAAACTATCTAGAGCTTCTTTAGAGGTATGAGTTCTTTTAACCTCTCCCGGATAACCCAAAAGACCAGCACTTTCAATACCTTTAAGTTTTTTTAATCTAATTTTTTTAATTTCATCAATTCCAGCCATATTATAATATCTTACTAGAAATAAATTTGAATAAATCTTGAGCAATATTCAACGATTTTCGACATTCTTCTTTTGAATAAATGAAAACATCAGACGGGTATCTTGTTTCAATATAATATCTGTTCAAAAATGATATTTTACCTTTTAGGTTTTCGAAATTTTTGTCAGTTTTTTCGCAAAGATTCAAAAGATAAATCAAATCATGGACTTTGGGAAATTCTTTTTTATTAAAAATTAAAAACCCTTTAAGCATTTTTTCAGCGACCTGGTGACAATGAAAGCAAATAGAATCACTAGGACCATTTTCCTGGAAAAGAATTTCAGCTGATTTTAAGTCGTTCTGTGCCTTCAGAACCCATTCCTTAGATTTTGTATTATTTTGTAACATAAAGAATTTTACCTTGTTTGAGAATATTTTTTATAAAAAAATCATTTAAGGATACCCTTTTTTCTATTTCTTGGGGGGTGTAAACCAAAATATCCAGTGGCATTGTTCTGTCTAGAAGTATTCTATCTAGTTCTAAGTGTCTTTTCGTTTTTCTTTTTTTTGTTTTTTTTAGAACCAATAAATCCACATCGCTATCCTTGTGCGGTTTCCCATAAGCAAAACTACCGTAAAGAATTATTTTCTCTGGTTTGTACTTTTCCACAATCTGCTCAGTTATGTTTCTAATTTCTTTTTGATATTTAGTCATTAATTTATTATAAACCACTCCTTCACAAAAAACAAGCACGCGACTAGGATGCAGAAGTCGGACTTCGGCAGATTTACAGCTTCATTGACTGAGATAAGTGACAAGATAATCGGCGACTATGCGGGCGGCGTCGGGACGAGAGAATTCTTTAGCTTTTTTTGACATTTCTTTCATTTTTTCAGGACGATCAAATAAATATTTTATTCTTTCTAGAATAAAATGGGGTTTAAAATTAGGCTCTTCAATTACCAAACAAGCACCCCTTTCATTATAAGCATAAGCATTTCTTGCTTGATGGTTTTGAGCCGAGCCGGCTAAGGGAACAAGAATACTTGGCTTGCCATTAGCAGCAATTTCAAAAATACTTCCCGATCCTGCTCTGCTAATAATTAAATCAGCTACCGCATAAGCATCAGCTAATTCTTTTTCTGACAAAAAAGGAGAGGGATGATAATATTCAGATAAATCTTTTAACACTACGACCTCTACTTCTTTTTTCACTTGTTTAAAGTTTTTCTTTCCTGTTTGATGGATTACTTCATAATTTTTTAAAATAGCAGAGAAGTTAGCGAGTATAATATCATTTATTTTCTTAGCTCCCTGAGATCCACCCAATATTAAAACAACTGGCTTATCGCCTTTTAGATTGAAAGTTTTCTTAGCTTCAGTTTTTGAACCATTGGTCATTTCTGATAATATTGGATTACCGACACAAAGCTTTTTATGATCAGGAAAATATTCTGTCTCATTTATAGAGAAAGCAATGAAAACCTCCATGGCAAATTTACTAACTATTTTATTAGCTAGACCAGGAGTAATATCTGATTCGTGTAGAAATATTGGAACATTCAGTATTCTTCCCGAAAGAGCTGTCGGAACAGAACCATACCCTCCTTTACTAAATATAATGTCAGGAGAGACGACAAATATATGGTAGAAGGATTGAATAATTCCAATGGGGAACTTAAGAATATCAAGAAAGATTTTAAACGAAAAATATCTCCTAAACTTCCCAGCAAAAATAGTTCTTATTTTAACATCTTCTTTTTTAAGTAACTCTTTTACAAAATCATCTTTGGGTCCCAAATAAAAAAACTCAAAACCACCGTAGGGATAGTTTTTCTTCATTTGACGAATAATAGCGACTATGGGGAATATATGACCAACGGTTCCCCCGCCCGTAAATAATACCTTCATATTAATATTCTAACATCTTTTTGCATTTTTAGAAATGTTTAAAAGTAATCCAACAGCTAATAATTCAACAATTATATGCGATCCCCCATAACTTATAAAAGGAAGCGGTATTCCTGTTAAAGGAACGACTCCTATCATTGCTCCAATATTAAAAAATGCCTGAAAACATAACCAAAAACTAATTCCCATTACCAAGAACTTTGAAAAATTGTCTTTTGACCTTCTAAATATTAAATATCCTCTCCAGAACAAAAAAGCATACAAAATTATCAGCCCTAAAGAACCAATGAATCCAAGCTCTTCTGCATATATGGCAAAAATAGAATCAGCCATTGTTTGGGGAATGAAACCGAATCTCTGAACTGAATCTCCTAGCCCTAATCCCCATATTCCACCAGACCCAATGGCAATTGTAATTTGTTTTACTTGATAGCCTATTCCCATCGGATCTACATTAGAACCAAGCCAAACAGAAATTCTATTTATCCTATAAGGAAAGAATTTTATAAAACCGAGACCAGTCACGAAACTTAATAAAACAATTAGCAAGCTATGCCAAAAGGGCGTGTTAGCTACCCAGTACATAACAACAGCTATGCTAGCCAAAACTATTAAGGTACTCATATCTGACTGGAAAAGGAGAAGAAAAAAAATTAATCCTAAAATCATAAGAAAAGGTAATAACCCTCTTAACTCATTTACAATTCTATCAAATAAACTCTTGCCTATTCTTTCTGGATCCTTAATAAACTTTTCTCTTTTGGCTGGATTAATAAGCCAAGCTGAAAAATAGATTATAAAAGAAATTTTCAAGAGCTCGGATGGTTGGAAGGTGGCAAAACCAAGATTCATCCAGCGAGGAGCTCCACCAGAAACAATACCAAGCCCTGGTATAAAAACAGCGAGCATCATACCAATAGCTGTAGCTATTAAATAATGGGAAATTCTTTTAAATCTTTCCAAATTTAATCTAAAAACAATAAATCCTATTATTAGTCCAGGAATTATTCCTATAAGTAATTGATGAAATAAAAAATGAGTCGTGTTGCCAAACTTTTCTTGAGAGAAACTAGCTGAAACACTAGCTAGAGTTAAAATTCCCAAAACTAACAAAACCCCAACCACTCCTAGCAGATAATAATCTATATTATAATTCTTTTCTAATGCTTTTTTTGAATTCATATCCCCTATCAAATTCATTTTTAAATAAATTAAAACTGGCTGCACCAGGAGAAAGTAAAACAATATCTCCTTTTTTGGCTAGCACAGAAGCCCTTTTAACAGCTTCTTTCATTGATTTCACCTTATAGACCTTAAACTTTTTTAAATCTCTTTCAATCAAATCTGAAGCAGTACCAGGAAGCAAAACCAAGAAATCAATATTGTCTTGAACATCTTCAGCTAATGCTCGATAGCTTAGTCGCTTGTCTTCTCCTCCAGCTATTAATATAATTCGTGAGTCGGGATATTTTCCTCTAAATGTTTCTATGGCAAATTTAACAGCCCTTGGATTAGTTGCTGTTGTATCATTGAAATATTTAACGCCCTTAATTTCAGCAACAAATTCCTGACGACTAGGAACGCCTTTAAAATTAGAAACTACTTTATGAATATCATCTTTCGAAATATTAAGAAGCTCAGCTACTTTAACAGCAGCCGCAGTGTTGTAACCTTCAAAAAAGTAAACTTTCCCTTTGGCCTCTGATGAAAGTTTTTTAGTATTAGGATCTTCTTCATTCAAAATTAATATGTCGCTCTTGCTTTGATATTTATAAATAGATTTTTTGGCTTCTATATATTCATGAAAGTCTTTATATCTATTTAAATGATCTGGAAATAGATTGGTTATAACAGCCACATGAGGACTCTTTTTTAAATTCTCCAAAGCAAAACTAGAAAGCTCTAAAACAACTTTTGTTTCTTTTTTAATATCAACTAGAAATTCTAAAGGCGATATTCCTATATTTCCAGCCAAAACAGTATCGTATTTTTCTTTCAAAAGTTCATATATTAAAACAGCAGTTGTTGATTTACCCTTGGTTCCAGTTACACCAATAATTTCAACTGGGCATAAGTCAAAGAATAGCTCTATATCATTTTTGATAGGAATATTATTTTTTCGAGCAATTTCCAAATAAGGAGAGCTAGTAGGTATGTCCGGATTTTTAATAATTAAATCGGCATTTTCAAAATCTTCTTCTCTATGTTTTCCCAAAACAAATTTTATTTTCAGGTTTTTAAGCTTATCCAAAGATTCTTTTAATTGCTTCTCGCTTTTCAGGTCTGTTATGAGGAGTTTAGCTCCTTGAGAATAAAAAAACTTAGCAACACCAACTCCACCTCCGTGCAACCCAAGTCCCATTATTACAATTTTCTTATTTTTAAATTCCATATAATTTAGTATACCCCGTAGAAGAAATTTGACAAGATTTCTTTTAAAAGGAGCTAAGAAATGTTAGACACCAGGTTTAACAATCGAATGTTCAACCTCGGTGGCTAACACTGCGGTGTTCGACACCGAGTGAAGAACATTCTGAGCTTTGAATACCCTGCTTGACAAACTTTGAAAAAGAAGCTAAGCTAAGCTAAGTTAAATTCAAACCTGGTTCTTTAAAAGGAGAATAATATGCGTTTGCAGAAGAAAAAAGAGAGACACTCGGGAGCGATCAAAAGATTAAAGCGACTCAAAATATGGGCAGGCTTAACATTTGATAATCTTTACGAGATGTACACAATGGCAATCGACGAAAACATAAGAACACAGATCGAAAATAGAATTTTGGAAATAGTATCTGGAGATGATGACCTTTTTAGTATTATCAGGAATGAAAAGAACTCTTCTCTTGGGAAAAAAGCTTGGAAGAAATTACAAGATAGGATAAAAGAGGGTTGTCTTAGAAAAATTCATGCTAGAAAAATTCTGATTGATATTTTCGAAAAAGTGTTGGAACTAAGACTGGAAAGTTGGAAATTATTTAAAACATTAGATCCAACAGCCGAAGAGTTACGAAAAATATTAGATTTAGATTGCATGAAAAGTATGTCTGCAATTCAGCACGAAGCAGAAAGATTAAGTAGAAAAAGACACCGAAAGAAGAAAACTTTTAACGCTAAAAAAACTATCGAAAAAATCATAGAGCTCAGCCAATAACAGTTGAGCTCTTCTTTTTTATCCTAATAATCTAATAGCCACACCTATTATGGCCATAACGATTCCAATGACCCAGAAACGCATAGTTATCTTATAATGAGGCCAACCCTTAGCTTCAAAGTGATGATGAATGGGAGCCGCCAGAAAAACCTTCTTCCCTCTTATTTTCTTTGATAAAAGTTGAATAATTACTGAGCCCGACTCCATAACAAGCAAAAATCCTATTATCGGAAGAACCAATACGGATTTCGTTAGAAAAGCAACAACTGTTAAGGCACAACACAAACCCAGCACACCTGTTTCACCCATATAGAAACGAGCCGGAGATATGTTAAACCAAAGAAAAGCTAAAATTGCACCAGCGATAGCAATACAAAAAGCAGCCAGGTCAATTTGATTTTGGAAAAGAGCAATTCCCCCGAAAGCAGCAAACATCGTTGCAAAACTTCCACCGGCCAATCCATCTATTCCATCTATAACTCCCCCACTATATGTTGCTAACATTACTAATATGAAAAATGGAATATACCAAATTCCTAAAAGAATATCTCCATTCCCAGGGATGTGAAGAGTGCTATAACCTAACTTATAATAAAACCACCAAGCTCCAACTAACCCAATCGAAACTACCAAAATTAATCTATATTTTAATCTAAGTCCACCGGCTATGTACTTCCCTTTCCCAAACACCTGTAAGACATCGTCTAGTAATCCGACCAGAGAAGCAGCCACTAAGGCAAAAAGAGGAATCCATGTTTGAGATCTACTTAAAAAGTTTAGTTTTTTAAACCACCAGATATCAGTGAAAGACAATAGAAAGAAAATAATAGCTAGGACTAAAACACTTGTCCAAATAAGCAAACCGCCGAATCTCGGAACATGAACTTCTTTTTCAGAATGAAACTTTTTAAAATAAACCAAGTCCTTATTATCTATTGACTTGGTTCTAATACTTTTTCTCCAAAGCTTATGCTTATACAAAAAATGAGTTAAAATAGGAGTCAACCAAAAAGCTAGAACGAAGCTCATCGCCCCCAACATAAATATCTTTATTACATTTATAGTAATCTCATTCATAATCTTATATATAGTGTTATTATATTCTACCAAATTTTTCCAAAATAAAAAAGTGACTCGGTCACTTTGTGATTGATAGATATGCTTTTGCTTCTTAGGTGCTTCTTAAAAAAGCTATAGCAACTTTAAGAAGCATTTGTACATTTTACTGTTTTTTATAAGTTGTAGTGGTTCTTCTGCGGACTTGAAAAACTTCTATAATTACCTACTCTTCTTCGCCAAACATTATCTTCTCCCTCGATCTTCTCAATATCTCCTTGATAAGGATTTTCTATTAATTTTTCTAAAACAAATAAAAGACGTTTTGCGTCTTTCTTTGGAATACGCCTCATTTCTTTTGAGGCTCTTTTTGCAATTTTAATCCTCCAATTCATTTTTGAGTTGTTTTAAGTTTAAATATTTTCCTTGTTTTATTTCTCTCCTTCCTTGTTTGAGTGCTTCTTTTTCAGATGGAGCTAAATCTACCAAAGGAATGATTTTTTTTAAACGCAAAAACTCCTCATAATCATTACGAGGCATTATTACTAATTCTCCTTGTTTTAATAATTCTCTTGGAATGCTAATAACTGTACTCATATATTTTTATTTATTTTATATTCTTATCTTAGACAAATTCCCAAAAATAGTCAACATTCAAGTTTGTCTTGGAGAGTTTTTATGATTTTATCTAACTTGCCTTCCATTATTTCTTCTATCTTAGACCATGATTTCTTGATTCGATGATCAGTTATTCTATCTTGAGGAAAGTTATAAGTTCTAATTTTTTCTGATCTTTTTCCCCAACCAACTTGTTCTTTTCTTTTTCCACCTAATTTAGATATTTCTTCTTCTTCTTTCTTTTCTAAAAGACGAGCTGACAATATAGCTAGAGCATTTTCTTTATTAGATAGTTGGCTTCTTTCTGTTTGAGAGGTAACAACCAAACCAGTTGGTATATGAGTTATTCTAATGGCGGTTTCTCTTTTGTTTACATTTTGACCACCAGGACCAGATGACCGATAATGATCTATTTTTAAATCATCCTGTTTAATATTTATTTCCGTTGATTTGGGTTTTGGCAAAACAGCAACCGTTGCCGTAGAAGTATGAATTCTTCCCGATTTCTCGGTCTCGGGAATTCTTTGAACCCTATGAACTCCGGCCTCATATTTCATGTTATCAAAAACATTACCTCCTAGTTCAAAGACTACTTCTTTAAAACCTCCAACACCCGTTGAATGAGAGTCTAATAATTTTTGCTTCCATCCTTGCAATTCGGCATACTTGGAATACATATAATATAGGTTAGCAGCGAATAAGCCAGCTTCGTCTCCACCTGTTCCAGCTCTAATTTCGATAATAGCTGAATGTGATTTTTTAGACACTCCCCCATCTTTTAACATATCTTCTAGCTCTTTTTCTAATTTTTTTCTTTTTTCTTGCAATTGACTGGTTTCGGTTTCAGCTAAAGAATTAAGCTCTTCATCATCGGGAGCATTAAGTATAGTTTTGTTCTCTAAAATCCTTCGGTCTATTTCTTCTATTTCTTTGTCTTTTTCAATTATTTTATCTAGTTCTTTCTTTCTTTTTGAAAGTTGCTCAAATTTATCCCAATCCGAAACCAACTCAGGATCACTGAGTTGGCTTAAAAGTTCTTCGTATTCCTTTTTAGCTTTATCCAAAAAAAGCATATTACTTTTTCTTAGCTGGCTGTTTCTTAGCTAATCTCTTCTTAAACTTCTCTACTCTTCCTAATGTATCAACAATCTTCTCTTCTCCTGTATAAAAAGGATGACACTGAGAACAAATCTCAACTTCTATGTGTTCTTTAGCTGCGCCCATGGTAAACGAATTGCCACAAGCACAAGTAACACTTGCTTTATCAAAATATTTAGGATGTATATCTTTCTTTGCCATAATCACTTATGATATCATAATTATTTTATTTTGGCAATGTCGGATTCGTAGCGTTTTGTTATGGACATGATTGGATAACCATAATCACGTTGATAAACATTTTTATAACTAGATTTATACCACCCCGGACCAGCGAAATAACTTAGAGCAGCATTAAATTCTCCATCATAAGTTTGTTTTTGAGCTCCGTATTTAGATAAATACAGACCGGCGGCTAGAAAAGCATCTTTAATATCCCATGGATCAGCTGGGCTTCCAGTAATTTCTTTTAACTCGTCTCTATAAATCATCCAAGTTGCTGGGATAAATTGAGCTGGACCCATTGCTCCTCCCCAACCAGAACTCATTGGACAAGAAACAGGCGTCATATATGGATCTCTACCTAATTCTTTAGTAATCGTTAAAAATGGCTGAACATCTCTCGTTGGCTTCATAACCTTAGAAAGAATCTTTCCTGATTTAATTGTTTGACCAGCTCCAGTTTCAGAATTACTTAAATAACATTGCCCAACATTCTTTCCAATGTTTGATTCCTGGGTTAAAACGGCTAACAAAAACGCAGGTCTAACTCCAGTAATACTCTCTACATATTTTGCTATCTCATAGGCCTCTCCAAAAGTTGGAGCTTTAGAAACACCAATCAATTCAAAAATTCTGGCTCTAACTTCGGAGGCTTTTTGGTCAACAGTTTCTTTCTCTCCCAAATATTTTTGATATTCTTCTTCGGTTATTTCTAAATAATATTCTTGTTCTTTTTTGGCGCTAGAGTTTTGTTGTTTCTGAACTGTTTGAATCTCAACCATATTCTCCAGGTCTTCTTTTTCT
>CAZKZC010000008.1:0-17030 GCA_964557155.1 uncultured Candidatus Saccharibacteria bacterium
CATATCTTCCTCCATCTAATTGAACCATTGGTCTTAAATCAGGAGGCAAAATAGGAATCATACTCAAAAACATCCATTCTGGTTTAATATCCGCTTTCATCATTCCTTGCAAAAATCTCAGTCGTCTTAAAAGCTTTCTTTTATTTATAGCCGTTGCTTTTTCTATTTTTTCTTTTAGCTCTGTTACCTCCTTTTTCAAATCAGCTTTCTCGAAAAGATTTCTTAATGTCTCAGCGCCGGTTCCAGCTTCAAAAACTTCTCCATATTTTAAAGAATAATCATAGTATTCAACTTCCGAAAAAACTTTCAAAAAATCAATTTCATTAATTTCTTCCTTAGCTCTATCTTTAGCAGATTTTAAAGCCTCTAAATCTGCTTCCAATTCTTTCTTGTCGGTTACTTCTTGTTTTTTCTTCTTAACTTTCATCTTATATTCCTTATCAATTTCTTCTAATATCCTGTTCTTGGCCTCTTCGTTAACAGTGGTAACAATATAGGCAGCAAAATAGATAACTTTTTCTAGTTGTTGCATTGGAATATCCAAAACCATTCCTATTCTTGAAGGAACTCCACGTAAAAACCAAATATGGGAAACAGGAGTAGCTAATTTAATATGTCCCATTCTTTCTCTTCTGACAGCGGCCTTGGTAACTTCTACACCGCATCTTTCGCAAACTATTCCTTTATATCTTATCCTTCTATATTTACCACAATAACATTCGTAATCCTTTTCTGGACCGAATATTTTTTCACAAAACAAACCATCTTTCTCAGCTTTCTGAGTCCTATAATTAATTGTTTCTGGTTTGGTTACTTCACCATTTGACCAAGATAAGATATCTTCTGGTGAGGCAATCTTTATTCTAATTGACTCTAAGTCAGCTACTCTCATGATTTTGATTTTTCTTTAATTTCTATACTTAATCCTAGGGATTTTAATTCTGAAACAAGAAGATTAAACGACGCTGGTATATTAGGGTTTCTAATTGGATCTCCTTTTAATATCGCTTCGTAAGTTGCCGCTCTTCCCATAACATCATCTGATTTAATAGTTAAGACCTCCTGCAATATGTTGGCGGCTCCATATCCCTCTAAAGCCCAGACCTCCATCTCTCCAAATCTTTGACCTCCAAATTGGGCCTTACCGCCTAATGGTTGCTGGGTAATTAAAGAATAAGGACCGATAGAACGCATATGGATCTTATCATCCACCATATGAATAAGTTTCATCATATACATATAGCCAACCGTAATCGGTTCCGGAAAAGGTAGGCCAGTTCTTCCATCATATAATATAAATTTGCCATCTTCTGGATAGCCAGCTTTCTTTAATTCTTCTTTAATATCTTCTTCTTTAGCTCCAGACATAGAAGGTGTCTCGCAAATATAGCCCAACTTATGAGCGGCCATTCCTAAATGAGTTTCCAATATCTGACCAATGTTCATTCTAGAAGCAACACCTAGTGGATTCAAAAGAATATCCACTGGCGTACCATCTTCTAAAAATGGCATCTCTTCTTCTGGAACCACTTTAGAAATAACTCCCTTATTTCCATGACGCCCAGCTAATTTATCACCGGCCTTAACTTTTCTCATTACCGCTATTTCAACTTCAATTCTTTTAATAATACCTGGCTCTAACTTATGGCCAAGATCTCGAGAGAATATTTTAACGCCAACAACTCTTCCCTTCTTACCATGTTGCATAACCAAAGAAGTATCTTTAACATCTCTCGCTTTTTCTCCAAAAATAGCTCTCAATAATCTTTCTTCGGCTGTAACACCTGCTTCTCCCTTTGGAGAAATTTTACCAACTAAAATATCATTGGGTCCAACTTCAGCTCCGATTCTAACAACCCCCTCTTCATCTAAGTCTTTAAGTTTTTCTTCTGAAACATTTGGAATATCGCAAGTAGTAATTTCTGGTCCTAATTTGGTTTCTCTAACATCACATCTAAAATTCTCTAGATGAATAGAAGCATAGTAATTGTTTTTAACCAGTCTTTCTGAAAAGACAATAGCATCTTCAAAATTACATCCTCGCCAAGACATAAAGGCAGCTAAAACATTCTGACCCAAAGCTAATCGGCCGTTAGATATTGCTCCTCCATCAGCCAAAATATCACCTTTCTTAACCGATTGCCCTTTTTCTACGGACGGTCTTTGATGGAAACAAGTATATTGATTAGTTCTAACAAATGTTTTTAAATCATATTTGTGTTTACCAACAACAACTTCGTTAGCATCAACTTCTGTTACAACGCCATCTTCTTCAGCAATTACTTCTTGTCCAGAATCCCTAGCTACTCTTTCTTCAGATCCTGTTCCAACTAAAGGTACCTCTGGCATAACCAAAGGTACTGACTGACGTTGCATATTTGATCCCATTAAAGCTCTATTAGCATCATCATTCTGCAAAAACGGAATAAGGGATGTTCCCATAGAAATACATTGTTCTGTTGAAACATCAATATAGTCAATTTTGTCTTTATCAATAACTCCCGGAGCTCCTTTTATTCTGGCTTCAACTTTTTTATCGGTAATATGGTCATTATTATCAATAGAGACACCTCCGTGAGCAATGTTATGTTTTTCTTCTTCAAAAGCATTTAAATAACAAACCTCTCTAACAATTTTACCATTATTTACTTTGAAATAAGGGGTCTCAATAAATCCATATTGATTGACTCTAGCATAACCAGCTAAATGATTAACCAATCCAATATTGGGACCTTCTGGCGTTTGAATTGGACAAATTCTTCCGTAATGAGATGGTTGAACATCTCTTACTTCAAAGCCAGCTCTTTCTCTGGTCAATCCCCCCGGACCAGTAGCTGACAATCTTCTTTTGTGCTCTAATTCGGCTAGCGGATTTTCATTATCCATGAACTGACATAACTGAGAAGAAGTAAAAAACTCTCTAATTACTGCCATAACTGGCCTTGGATTGATCACATTGACCGGACCTATTTCATAAGGATCTATGGTAGACATTTTATCTTTAACAATTCTTTCCATTCTCATTAAACCAACTCTAACTCTATTTTGAATAATTTCAGCTATCGTTCTAACTCTTCTATTCCCTAAATGATCAATTTCATCAGCTCTGGCATCAGGATCATTATTTAATTTAATAATCTCTCTTATTGTTTCAACAAGATCGCTAACCATCAAGACCCTGTCTTCTGGCTTAATTACTTTTCTTTCCTGCCTGCCGGCAGGCAGGTCTTGTCCTGGCTTCAATCTTGGTAATCTTTGCCACATTCTCCATCTTCCAACTTTTGATAAATCATATCTTTCAAAATTAAAGAAAGTATTTTCAATTAATTCTTTAGCTGTATCAGGGGTAACTAAATCACCCGGTCTCAATCTTTTATATATCTCCACCAAAGCATTCGGCTGATCTATGGCTGAGTCCCTTTTTAATGTCTCTTCTATATAGTTTACATCTGATCCGCCAGCTGGCGAATTATTAACATCAGCGAACATGTCCTCTATCTGTTTATTATCAAAACCTCCCAAGGCCTTCAAGAGAGTGGTAGCGGCTACTTTTCTTTTTCTATCAACTTTAACAGCGATAAGTCCATTTGACTCTGTTTCAAATTCTAGCCAAGCTCCTCTATTAGGAATAATTTTAGCTCCGAATCTATTTTTTCCTCTAACAACTTGTAAATTAAAAAAAGCACCCGGCGAACGAATAAGCTGGGCAATAGCCACTCTTTCAATTCCGTTAACAATAAAAGTTCCCCTTTCGGTCATTAAGGGGAAGTCAGCTAAAAACACTTCTTGCTCTTTTGATTTACCTGTTTTAAGATTAACTAGCTTGGCTTTAACTCTCAAAGACGACTCATAAGAGTCATTGTTTTCTTTGGCTTCTAAATCTGTCTTATACTTCGGTTTATCCAAGGTATAATCGGTAAAAAAGAGTTCGTATTCTTTGCCACTATAATCTCTAATGGGGAATATTTCTGAAAAAAGTTCTTTTAATCCGTCGGTCCAAAACCAGTCCCAACTCTCTTTCTGAAGAGCTAATAAATAGGGACGCTTAAGAGAAACTTTTGACTTAGAAAAATTCTTTACTTTGAGTTTATTCATAAACACAAAAAATTTCCCAAAATACAGGGCAAATAAATTTTATTTAATTGATTAGCAGAAAATGTAAAACAAAATACTTCTAATTAGTATTTAATACTTAATAAATATTAGCTTACTATCAATTCTATACTATAGCAAAAAACTTGTCAAGGAAAATCCTGCAGAAGTCGGACTTCGGCAGAACTGGCTACTCTAATGCGAAATCACTATTTATGTTACATCCTTTGCTTAATAAGAAATTTCTAGTAAATCTTTCGTACTTCTCTGGTATCGGAAAAAATTCTTTGTATATTCCTTTATCTATTATGATAGAATCTCTTATTCCTAAATAATCAGGATTGGTGCTAAAAGAATATTCTTTGGCAAAATTTAAAATATCTTCCATCTCTTTCATATTTCTTACCCCTTCTTCTTTTAAGTTCGGCTTTATCAATTGACCAGGATTTATTATATTTATATATCCTAACACTTGCTGTAATTGAATATCGTTTTTTATTTCTACCGCCTTAAATTTTCCCTGAAATAATCCTCCCACTCGATTGTATTTCTGATTATAATACTTAGCATAACCAGTTCCAAGCTTCTGCATAAATCGAGAAATGCCATTTTCTGTAATTTCTTCTATTAATAAATGGAAGTGATTCGGCATTAAGCAATCAATCATAATTCTTACCAATGGTTCTCTGTTTTCTTTATCTCTCACAACAAAATCTCTCAATAAGTTAAAATTAATCCTTCCCCCATTATCTCTTTCTATTTGTCTGAGAATTCCGGATGAACTATTTCTATCATTAAATAGATACAATCCCTGGAGAAATCTCCACATATCCGCCTCACTACTAAAAATGAGGCATTTATTCACTCCTCTATTATATATATGATATATTTTTCCTACCTCAAAATTTCTCATATAAGTTGCCGAAGTCGGACTTCGGCAGAACTTCGGCAGAATAAAATTTATTCTTCTGCTAATTTGTTCTTATGAAACTCAGCTCCTTTTATTTTACTCCGATAAAGTCTAAATAATTTTCTTGATTAATAATCTTATAATCAGCGTTTTTATAATTCTTTAACCAATCCTTAGGTTTTTTAATTTTCGCTTTGGATGACCACTTTATTTCAAACCCATAGAGCTTACCATTTTTTTCTTCAATTAAGTCTATCTCTTGACCGTCATAGGTTCGCCAAAAATAACTTGAACCCGATCTTGTCTTATAAGCATTATCTTTTAATCTTTCCATGACAATAAAATTCTCAAATAAATGACCAATGTCGTTTCTATTATTTAAAGAATTAAATTGAGAAATAACAGCATTACGCACTCCATTGTCGTAAAAATAATACTTTGCCTTACCTGAAATTTCCTTTCGTAAATTACGGCTGAAAGCACCCACACGTTTTAACACAAACGCCTTTTCTAGAATATCCAAATATTTACCCACTGTTTTTATGTCTAAATGGACTTGAGTAGCTAATTCGTTAAGAGAAACTTCGCTACCTATTTGGAAAGATAGTAATTTTAATAAATTAAGAAGTTGCTTCGATCCTTTAATTCGTTCTAGAGTAAAAATATCTTTCAATAAATAAGAATTGGTTAATTCATTTAACAAGTCTATTTTCTCTTTACGACTTTTGGCAGTAATAATTTCTGGATAAGAACCGAAAATTAAAAAATCTTCAAGGTTCTGTTTTATTTCAAACTTATTATATTTTTCTGAAAGCTCTGTTTGAGAAAAGGGAAATAGTGTTAGGGTTTTCTTTCTTCCAGTAAGGGGCTCGCCTACTTTTTGCGACAGATCGAAAGATGAGGAACCAGTAGCAATAATTCTTAATTCAGGCAACTGATCAACAAGAATTTTTAATCCCATACCAATATTGGGAATCTGCTGAGCTTCGTCGATAGCAATTAGCTCATACCCTATAGCATATTCTTCAATTTGCGAAAAGTCCTGAGAGCCTAGAATTTGTTGAACCTGGATATTATCACCCGAATCTAATTTATATTTTAGTTTAGTATGTAACAAAAAATCACTAAGCAGGGTTGTTTTTCCAACCCTGCGAGGGCCATAAATAATTAAAACTTTACCTGGCTTTATTAGTTTCTCTAAATCATAATAACGTTTAATCATAAGATTACTACTCCATAAATTCCTACTAATATATGGATTGTCATTCCATATATTTATAATACTAGGAACAAAACGCCCTGTCAATAGCACTTATTCACAACTTTCTTTTTCTATTCTTCTTCTATGTCTTCTTCAATCGGAACAGCTGGTAATTCTTCTTCTTCCTCAATGCCCGCCAAAGCTCTTTTGCCAGTTCTTAGATTTTTAAGAATCTGAACGACTAACATATTTTCGGGATTTGTTTGATTTAGATTCTCAAAAATAGCCATTGTTTTCTCGGTTTCTCCCATTTGATCATAGGTTAGACCTAAGAAATATAAAGCATTAGCATAGCCCGAATTAAGAAGAACAGCTCTCTCAAATTCAAGTCGAGCTTTTTCATAATCTTCCATCTGATAATAAATCAATCCCAATTGAAAAGCTAAACCAACATCAAAGGGAGCTACAGCTTTAGTTGTCTCAAGCTCAGTAATCATCTGATCTTGTTTTCCTTGCATTTGATACATTAATGCTAATTGAAAATAAGCAGAAGCATAGTCCGATTTCAATTCAATTGCTCTTCTAAACTTTGCCTCGGCTTCTGAAAAAAGTTCTTCTTTCTCTGAGTTTCTGTCTTCTGGAAGATTCCTTATTTCCGTCAAAATAGATATTCCAGCTTGAGTTGGGAAATAAGGACTGGCTGGTTCAAGCTTTGACGCCTCCTCATAAGCACCAACAGCCCAATCTTTTGTTCCACTAACTATACCTATAAGGTTTTGATAAACAATTCCCCTTATTGACCAATTGGCTACATTGCTAGGATTAACCTCACTAGCCGATTTAGCCGCGTTAACAGCACTATTAATATATATTTGAGCCATTTGAGTGGCTTCTGCTTGAGAGATGTCTGTTCTAGCTCTTGTTTCATTGACTGCTCCAAGATAAACTTGAGCAATTTCTCTCCAATATAAATCAACATTAGGACTTATTCTTATGGCCATCTCTAGTTTATTAATAGAATCTTCGCCTCTCCCCTCTTGCAAGGCCTTCATTGAGTCCAAATAACTGACAGCTGAAACATATCTCTGACCTTCAAGAATAAGTACGCCTAGACCAAAAATAAAGATTAAAGTGAAGGCAAAGGTTATTCCTAAGGTTACCAAAGAAGATGGTTTAAGAATAATCTCTTTTTTAACAGGATGCAGGAGAGAGACAAAACAAGCCATCAGTAGAAAGTAAACAAAATCAATAGATAGATTGGATTTGTAGAAAAAGAATAAGACCGTGGTGCATAGGAAGCTAATAAAGACTCCTAACCCAAGAACCCAATAAAATTCTTGCCCCATATCTTCGCGTTCATCTTCTTTCTGATACGATTTTCCGAATAAGAATTTGACTCCATAGAAAATAAAGAATCCGATTACCCCCAAGAGCCCCAGCATTCCTAAAATTCCTACAGTCCCCAGAACGGTAATCATTTTTGATGATGCCCATTCAAATTTTAAATTCCAAAGATCGCTTCCATTAAAAGCAACACTCTTTAATTTAGCAAAGTTATATATGAAAGTGCCTGGCCCAGAACCAACTACTGGACTTTGTTGCACCGATTGCCAAGCAATATCAAAACTGGCTCTTTGGGTTAAGAAAACTTCGGCTGGTCTTTCTGGAGTTCCTGGAATTTGAAAACTAAAAAAGCTGAATAATAAAGCTACTGCTAGAAAAAACATCGGCAAGACAAGCCAACGACTATCAAAAATATCCCTTCTCTGCGTTCCAAAAACAATAATCAAGGCCGAACCAACTATAACTATCCACCAAGCAATTTTGAAATTAATCAACAAAAGCAAAACAGCTGAAACAATAGCTGCTAAAATAAATAATATCTTGAGTTTCTTGTCTTTACTAATTGTTAAGAAAGTAACTATTAAAGGAAGCATGATAGCTGCAAAAATAGCTAATGAATTTATTCCTCCTATGGTATTAAACGAAACTGCTTTGGTAAATCCAATTGGTAGAATAAACTTTCCAAAAATCTGTAAAAGACCATAAACCATTGCTAAAAAACCAGAAGCGACTAAGGCAACTACCAAATAGAAAATTTCCTTTCTCTTGAAAGCATTAATAACTAAGAAATAAAGCAAAACCAATCCGAGTAAACTTAATAAGCTTTCTGAACCAATCTGTGGCCAACCCCAGAAACTTCCATACCTCCACAAAGAGAATATTGTTGATACGGTATACACCAAGAATAAAACTGCAACTGGAATATGGACTAAGCTGAAATTAAAACTGGCTTTACCAGAAATCAATATTTTAAGCATCCAGGCAAATATAGCCACGAATACCAAAACTATCAACAAGGCCTGTTTATTAAAATCAAGCACATTTGCTGTCCATGGTAAAAATAGGATAGGCAATAAGAATGTCAAAAGATAAATACTTATCTTTGATACCTTATCGCATGTCTCAACGATTGACGATGATTTTTCTTCCTTCATATATATATTATTTATTTATTATTTAATTATACTATATATTAGCTTATATTACACTGTTAAAAAGTCAAATTAGCTGGTGATGTTTTGGTAATGATTTATGCGTTGGATTTGTCTTGCTCTATCTAAGACAATACAGATTGCATCTATTCTATAGTTATCGTATTTTTTCTTCATCGCATATATATTAGCATTTCTGAGAAGACGATTCATTTTATTTTTGCTTAACCCATCTTCTGGGGTTCCAAATTGTTCACCTATTCTGGTTTTTACTTCTACAAAAACCACTGTGTCTTTTTCTTTAGCTATGATATCAATTTCAGCATATTTATTTTCATAATTCTGCTCTAAAATAGAATAACCCTTGTTTTTCAAGTAGTCCCTCGCCATACTCTCACCCAAATTTCCAGTTTCTAAATTATACTTTTTCATGTCTCTTCTCCGAAAGTGACCGAGTCACTTTTAGCGAAAAGTGACTCGGTCACTTTCTTAATCATTGCTCCTAGGGCGATATTGCAAGGCCTCTGCCATGTGAGATATTTCTATATCACTTGACCCTGATAGATCGGCAATTGTTCTGGCAACCTTTATCATTTTAAAATATGAACGGGCTGATAAATGAAAACTTGTTACCGCTTGAGCCAGAATCCTTTTTACATCCGGCGAAAGTAAACAATATTTTTTAATATGTTCGTTTTTCATTTCAGCATTTATAAAAATATTTTCTTCAGCAAATCTTTTCTGTTGAACCTCTCTTGCTTTTATTACTCTTTTTCTAATATCAACCGATGGGCAACCACAAGGGTTTGCCCCTACGCCGTCGTTAGATAAATCATTTGCATCAACAACAGGCACCTCTACATGCAGATCTATACGATCTAGTATTGGTCCAGAAATCTTTTTTCTATATTTTTTTACTTCCCTTTCTGTGCAACTACAGGCCTTTTTAGGATGATATAAATAACCACAAGGGCAGGGGTTAGCCGAGGCAATTAACATAAATCTAGAAGGATATTTAACTTGTGCCCTACTCCTAGAAATAGTAAGATGACCATCTTCCATTGGCTGCCTTAACGATTCTAAAATATACCTAGGAAATTCGGTAAATTCATCTAGAAACAATACACCTCTATGAGCCAAACTTATCTCCCCCGGTTGAGGTCTTGATCCCCCGCCAACAAGACCAACTTGAGAAATTGTATGATGAGGAGACCTGAAAGGACAAACCGTAATCACCGATCCGTCGGGTGGAATATTTCCTGAAGCAGAATAAATTTTTGTTACTTCCAAAGATTCTTTTTCCTGTAACTGTGGCAAGATTCCAGGAAAAGCCCTAGCCAGCATTGTTTTTCCGGCCCCGGGACTACCAACCATAAATAGATTATGCCCTCCAGCGGCGGCAATTTCTGCTGCTCTCTTTGTTTGTTCTTGACCTAATATTTCTTTCATATCAAACTCTGCTTTTTGTCTAATGCTTTGCCTCTCTATGTATTCAGCTGGTTCAATTAAAACTTGACGCAATAAATGAGCCAACAACTGATTTAAATTTTCTACTGGGTAAACATTTACTCCTTTAATAATAGCCGCTTCATTAGCTGATGCCCTTGGAACAAAAATGTTTTTAATTCCTTTCTCTTTTGCAAATAACGAAAGGAGTAAAGCTCCTTTTGTATGACGAAGTGTTCCATCAAGAGAGAGCTCGCCGAAAAATAAACTTCTTTTAGGTATCTCGCAATTAATAACCGACGCCAGAATACCAACTGCCATAGGTAAATCATAACAAGATCCTTCTTTGGGAATATCGCCTGGAGCCAAATTAACAATAATCTTTTTAAAGGGAAATTCTATCTTTGAATTAATAATAGCTGTCTTAACTCTTTCTTTGCTTTCATCAACTGATTTGCTGGGCAATCCGACAATATCAAAACCAGGCAAACCTTTATTGGCTATATTTACCTCTACATCAACACCTATTGTTTCCAAACCCAAATTTGTTGCTGACTTTACTTTAACAAACATAATATTTTCCGTTCTCAATAAATATAAGACCTTTAATTTGCATTAATGACATTATGGTACCTAAATCTGTAATTGGCACTTTTAATAATCTTGATAAAATATCTATTTCCATCGGTTCTTCTTGTAATTTTTGAATAATACGTTCTTCCGTCGTTCGTAGGGGCGGGGTTTCCCCGCCCTCTTTTTTATTGGGCGAGGAAACCTCGCCCCCACACGAAACATCATAAAACCTAACAACATCGTCAGCACATGTAACCACCTCTGCCCCTTCTTTTATTAATTGGTTTATTCCTCTTGAAAGCACGCTCGTCAACGGCCCCGGAACAGCAAATATTTTCTTATTAAATTTCTTAGCCAGATTAGCCGTAATAAGAGAACCACTTTTTTCTCCTGCCTCAATAACCAAAGTTGCCCTAGACAATCCAGCAACAATTCTATTTCTTCTCGGATAACTCCAAAGTGTTGGTAAAAAATCACCTTCATATTCAGAAATAATAAGCCCATCATTTTCCAATATCTCATCATATAGTTTTACTTGATATTCTGGATGAACTATATTAATCCCACAAGGCATCACAGCAATAGTTCTTCCTCCAACATCTAAAGCTGTCTTGTGAGCCGTTGCATCAATTCCATACATAAATCCAGAAACTATTGTTATTCCGGGAGGGCGGGATAACCCCGCCCCTACGATTTCTGAGACCAATTTTTGAGTAATTTGCTTACCATAAGCAGTCATTCTTCTTGAGCCAACTACCGCTAAACAATTCTCAAAAATGCCTGCCTCGCCATCGGCGGGCCAACTACCCCTATAATATAATTGCTTAGGAGTATCCTTGCCAATTTTCTTCAAAGCTTTGGGATATCTCGGATCGTTTATTTTTATTACGGTGTTCTCGCTAAAGTAAATCCCCATATATTTTTAATTCCTCCTTGTTTTAAAACTTTACAACATTCACGCATCGTCGCTCCCGTAGTATAAACATCATCCACCAATAAAACAGAAGTCCGCCATAAGTCCGACTTATGCAGATTCGCATAAGTCGGACTTATGGCGAAGCTATTTTTAATATTTTTTAATCTTCCTTCTTTGGTTAATTTAGTTTGTGTTTCGGTATCTTTTATTTTTTTTAACAAACAAACAACTTTTAAATTATATTTCTTAGCCAATTCTTTAGCGATAATCTCCGACTGGTTAAACCCTCTGTATTTCTCTCTCTTTCTATACATCGGCACATATGTAATATATTCGAATAAAGATATAAACTCGTCTTTGAAATCTATTCTTTCAACCAATTCTTTAATTCCATCTCTTAGACCATTATATTTTATTTCCCAAATCAGCTTCTTTATAACCCCTTCGTAATCCCAGACACTTGTTACCTCTGAACCTCGCTCACATTCTGAAATAAAAATACTACACTTTTCACAAATATATTTTCCCTCCTTGCCACACTCCACACAAACCTTTGGAAATAAAATATCTAAAACTAAATCTTTTATTTTCATACAATAAAATCCAGATAATTTTCAGGGTTGATAACTTTGAATTCAGTGTTGGGATATGTTTTATGCCACTCTTTGGGTTCTTTAACCGGTTTATTCTTGTTCCACTTAAATTCATAGCCAAACAATTTTCCTTCTCTTTCTTCAACAAAATCAATTTCTTTTTGGGTGTATGTCCTCCAAAAATAATTATTTGCATATATAGAAGAATATGCCTGCTTTTTTAACCGTTCATAAATAATGTAATTTTCCCAAAGAGTCCCAACATCATTTCTCATACTAATCGGATTAAAATTACCTATAAGAGTATTTCTAATTCCTAAATCGTAAAAATAATATTTCGGACTTTTTGAAATTTCTTTTCTTGGATTTCTACTAAGAGCTCCTAATTTAAAAATTACAAAAACTTTTTCCAAAAGATCCAAATATCTTTCAATCGTTTTTTTATTTAATCCGACTTGACTGCCTATTTCCGAATAAGAAACCTCGTTTCCCACTTGGAAAGCCAAAAGTTGCAAAATTTTCACTATTTTATCAGAATGCTTTAGACCGTCCAATTCTAAAATATCTTTATAAAGATAAGAACTGACTAATTCTTTAAGATAAGAAATTCTTCTTTGATTATCTTCTGCTAAAATCACTTCGGGGTAAGAGCCAAAAATAAGTCGCGATTCCAAATTAGCTTCCGTTTCGTGAAACTTTTCTATTTGGGAAAGCTCTATTTGACTAAGAGGATATAAACAAAAAGTTACTTTTCTACCAGTTAATGGCTCTCCAACCTGTCGATATAAATCAAAGGATGCCGATCCCGAAACAAGTATTTTAATATCTTTAATGCTATCTACCATTAATTTCAAATTTAATCCAATATTCGGAATTTTTTGAGCTTCGTCAATAATCAATAGTTTATGTTTGCCAATAAATTTTTTAAGTTTTTCAATTGATTGACTTCCTAAATCTTCTCGAATAAAAATATCGTCTCCCTGAACCAAAAGATATTCTTCGTTTACCTGTTCTAAAAATTTGTTTAAGAGTGTTGTTTTGCCACATCTTCTTGGACCATAAATAACAACAACTTTATTTGGTTTCCCAAATTTTTTAATCTTTTCCAGTAATTTTTGAGGAATATATGTTTTTTCCATAGTTTTGTTTAATTTAGATACTTAACTACCCTAATTTTAACAAATTCGGCTACTTTATGTCAATACCATCACTTCACATTATTCATTCGGTGTTGTTGTATCTAAAATTTCTAATAGGGGTTCATCAGATGGAGTTGTTGTTTCTAAAATGTCTGGTTCTGGTTCTGGTTGTAGGGGCGGGGTTTCCCCGCCCTCTTCGGGTTCAGGATCATCATAAACACTATCACAATCTCCGAGCATTTTAACCCATTCGCCATCCTCAATCCATGTGCAGTATTTCTTTCCTGTCTTTTTATCAATTAATTCTATTTCTGTAGTAATAATTCTCTTTGTTGTTAATTTGTCTGTTACTATTTCTTTAACATAGGCAATACCGTCTTCTAACTGCATCCCTAACCATTCCAAAGTAGCTTTAATTTTATTAGTGAGGGTTGATAATAAATCTGTGGTCATTTCTAATTCATTTGCTCCGGCTATCAATCCATTTTCTCCAACTGCTCCCATATCTTCCGTTTCAAATACATCTTGGGAAGATTCCGTTGTTACTTCTAGCATGTTCATCATTTCTTCTATCTGAGCTTGCTGTTCCTGAATTGCCTTGGTTAAAAGAGCTGTCATTTTACTATATTTAACACCCTGTAAATTACCATGATCATATTGGGCCAATAGCGGATTAACGGCATTTATTTCTTCGGCAATAAATCCAAAATCATGAAAACCACCCTTTTCTTCTATCCAATTAAATTCTCTTGGTTGTAATTGCATCAATGTTTCCAATCCAAATCCTATATCTTCTACATCTTCTTTATATATCTGCAAAGATGTCTCCTTAACTAAACTATCATTACCGTCTATTGATATTGGCGTTCCCGTTGACGACGCTAACCCGACAATATCCAACGGGCCATCAACCGTAATTGTTCCTATCCCTACATTTCCGGCACTAGTTATAATAAATTTATCTCCGTCTCCTCCTGCACTATTAGAATACATAAAAGCAGGATTAGTTCCATCACTTACTATTTCTAAAATAGCATCGGGGGTAGTATCCCCGGCAATTCCAAGACGGCTGGAAATATATGTATTGTGGGCAAAAATACCGCCAAACCATCTTCCCGCTACCGATTTTGTCTTAGCTTTGCTAGCAGTCCCTTCAATCATATTTCCGGCTACAAAGTTATGTGTTCCTTCCACTTCAATATCATAAACCTTTTCCTGGCCAACTTTTTTAATTTCAACAATCTCATCCCACATTATATCACCTTGACCAGGTTCTAGGAGTTCATCATCAGCAAGACAGCCACCATGAACGGCAACTACTTGAGCTTTAGGCACAGCAATCTGCATCCCAACTTGCATTTGCGAGACCTTAAGCCATTTTCTTAAATTGTTTTTGAATGCTCCTAGCATATTATCTGTTAATTATTTTGTTGTTTGGTTTGAATATATTTTCGCCAAACTCTTTGTAAATTTAATACTTTGCGTCTTAGCCATAGATATTTATTAATTTGTTCTACAAACTGATCATGTTCCAACCCTGTTTCGCAAATATCTCGCACCTGTTCTAGATAAACAATCATTTTGTTGCAATTAAGCATAACTTTGTCTAGAATAATTAAGCTTTCATTAGCATTGCCAAAGCGACAGGAATGAGCTTCGGCAATTAGGTGGGGAATAGAGAAAGCACAGAAAGCTGTATTTTTTAGAAGATATTCGTTAAAATCAGAAACAATCTTTTTATTTTTCTTAGAACTTTTTGATCTGATAATTGTTTTGGCTACGAATACACTTCCCTCAAGTGCCCGTTGATAGACCTCCAAGTCCTGAAAACTTTTTACTGCTTTTCTAGGATTGTATGGTTTGTAATAATAGTTTGTATAATTTTTGTTCATGATTAATGATTATTGATAATCCATTATGGCGAGCCCTCATCCAGGCTCCATCTTGTCTATTTTACAGGGATCTTTATTCATTTTATAAATCCCTTCTAAGGTTGTGATCTTTTGTCTTTGACGCTTTCTTTTTGGTTTATAAACAATGTGTAATGGATAGAATTCGTAATAATTCTTCTCGTCAAACCAAGCACATTTAAAATTAAATAATCTTAATCCGGTTAAACGAGAAAGAGCTAAGGCGTAAAGAGTTAACTGTTCCAATGGTTTCTCCTTGCTCGCCTTTGGCTTATAATCTAAAATGTGGATAATCCCGTTTCTAATTTGAATCATATCAATATGACCGGTAATTAAACGAGGTAATTCTTCGGAGGAAAGGGGAATTAATTCTTTTTTATTTCTTTCTCTTTTGTGATACATTTCAAAACCAAGCTGGGTTTGCATATGAGCTAAGTCCTGATTACGAAGATAAATCGGAACCTCGGTAGCAACAGTTACCGTATCATTGGCAAGCATAAATCTTTGCAAAGCATCGTGTCGATTTTTGTTTTCATGAACTGATTCTAAAACAAATTTTGCTAATTTGTTGGCGTAATTTTGCTTACTTCTAACGATCATCTCTTTTTTACTGAATGTCATTGGAACTTCAGAGGCACGGAGACCTTGCTGAAAATATTGATGGGGGCATTCAACTGGCACTAAGTCCAAAAATTCTTTTAGAGGCCAGAAACGGTTGTGCTTAATATCTTCTTTAATAATAAGTTGTGTTTTTGCCTGATGATAGCGGAAGCGATAAAGCTGACGGTGAGCCAAAGTAGCACTGATAATTACATCTTCCGGTTTAAACATTTTCAAGGCAAAAGGTCTCATCCGTTCATAAATGCATAAGTCCTTATACTGGTTAAGCCAATTTCTCAAAGAAGATGGCTGAAGTTCTTTTTGGTCTAAATGGATTCTGCTGGCAATTTTAGCCGCTGCTTCTAAGCTATGACCTAAATTGTAAAGAGAAATAGCATCTAAAATGACTTCTAAAGGATAATGTTTACCCTTTGTTGAACCCGGAGTAAAAGTGCGATTGCAGTTACTACACAAATAAAGCTGGACTTTTTCCATTTTCTTTTGACGAAGACCCCGTTTGACAAAATTAGTACTGGAACAATATGGACAGAAAATTTCTAAGACACTTGGACGGGGAAACCCCGCCCCTACATCGGCTTGGACGCTCATAGGTATTTTTTCTCTTGCTGTAATGGTTTCTATCTCACGATTCTTAATTGGTTCTATCTCACGAGTTTTGAAGAAATTGACTGTTCTTTTCGCAAACGTGATAAATGGACTAACTTTTTTCCCTTGTTTTTGGCGAAGTTTTACAAGGTATGGATGGTTGCCAGTAGTACGGATAACTCGACCTGATTTAGTTCTAACCTCATAAATTTCTTTGGTGCCCATATCCATTAAAGCATTGACTTTTTTGTATTCAGTCCTATTTGTATCCTCATTTAGGGATAAAACCTCGTCTCCGGGCATTATATTGCGAATAGGGACATATAGATATTCATACTCATCTGTATCTAATTTCTCATCGGACTCTTCTCCATTTTTCTTTTTTCTCTTTTTTCTACGTCTTCTGATAGCAATTAAAGTATCACCAGTCAAACATTGACCAACAACATGTAAACTTTGAGCAGGACTCGTCGTCCCGATGCCGACGTTGCCGCTAATTGCTAATTTTGCTGTCCCTGGAGTTGCATAACCAATTGCTACATCAACCAC
>CAZKZC010000009.1:0-16334 GCA_964557155.1 uncultured Candidatus Saccharibacteria bacterium
AAATTAAATGATTTAAGCGATACCCTTTTGGTTTGATTTTAGATGATTTAATACGATCAATTGACAATGTTTGAGGGGTATGCTATACTTTACATAATATGCGAAAAGCCTTACGAAAAGGCATAGGCGAATAAATAATTTGTAGCATTTGCATATCATTCGTAAATTAGCATTATATCAACATGAATTATCAAAAAATATGTTCAGATTTATTAAAGGATTTACCTCAAAGAACAGTTAGTGTTATTGAGCGTCGTTTTGGTTTGAAAACTGGCGTGAGAGAAACCCTAGAAGCAATTGGATCTAGCTATGAGATTACTAGAGAAAGAGTTCGTCAGATTGAAAACGAAGGATTTGCTAAGATAAAACCAAGAGTAAAAGAAGACCAAAGCATTGCTAAGCATTTTCAAAAAGCTTTTGCTAGTTTTGGTGGTGTTAAGAAAGAGGAAGATTTAGTTAATGTAATTGGCAAAGATAAAAACCATGCTTTATTTCTATTAACTTGCTTAGATGGCTTTGAAAGAGTTCCGGAAGACAATAGTTTTTATACTTATTGGGCTGATAGCAAGAGCTCTGTAACTAAAGCCAAGAGTACTGTTAAAGCAACCATCGCTAATTTAAACAAGCAAAAGAAGGTTCTTAAATTAGCTGATAGTTCATATATTGATATTTCTAAAAATATTCAAAAAAGTTCTGATAAAAAATATGGCCTAAGCCACTGGATTGAAATTAATCCCAAAGGGATAAAAGACAAGGCCTACTTAGTTTTAAGAGACCAAGCTAAGCCGGTTCACTTTGCTCAAGTTGCCATTATGATTGGTAATAACACTCATACAGCTACTGTTCATAACGAACTTATAAAAGATGACAGATTCGTTCTAGTTGGTAGAGGACTCTATGCTTTAAAAGAATGGGGCTATACACCAGGTATTGTTAGAGATATTATTACTAAAACTATAAAAGATTCTAAAAGAGCATTATCTAAAGAAGAAATTTTAACCAAAGTTTCCAAGCAACGTTTTGTTAAAGAGAATACAATTGCTCTTAATTTACAAAATAGAAATTATTTCTTGCGTAATTCTCAAGGAAAGTATACAATAAAGGAAGCATAACAAGTTTTCTATTGTATTAAATGTTTGATTCATTAAAAATATTAATGCCCACACTTGAAAAAGTTTGGGAAATTGTTAAAGTTTGGTGGTGGCTACCAATGCCTTTTATATTGTGGTCGCCTTTTTCTTTTCTTTGGAAATGGTGGAGAACAGAAAAGTTTCTTAAAGAAAACCCGAGCACTATTCTAGAAATTAAAATTCCTCAGGAGGTTTTAAAGCCAATTAGGGCGATGGAAGTTGTCTTGGATGGCTTATGGCAAATTCTTTACGATGCTCCAGATCGTTATTATGAAAAATGGATTGAGGGAAAGGTTATTCTCTCATATTCTTTTGAAATAGTTTCTATCGGAGGAGAACCTCATTTCTA
Source organism: uncultured Candidatus Saccharibacteria bacterium (assembly GCA_964557155.1). GTDB lineage: Bacteria > Patescibacteriota > Minisyncoccia > Minisyncoccales > GWA2-38-27 > JAHJSY01. Next base: position 1,480 of record CAZKZC010000009.1, read on the forward strand.
TATCAAAATCCCCAAGTCCAATAAAGATTCGGTTGAGGCAGTTATTTATGCTCAATATCCGACAGCTGAGATTTCAATCGTTGAGGATTATGTTAAGCGTATTCCTAGTGATATTCCTAATAAAGATTGGGATCTTTGGGGTACGGATTATAAACCATTGAAACCCAGTCCTTATCCAATTAAAACCTATTTAGAGTTTGAATCAGAGAGAGAGGCCTTAGAAGAAAAAAGAATTGATCCCATAGCGACCTTACTTGAATCTATGGCTAAAATAGAAAAAGGCGAAGAGCTTTGGGTCCAAATAACCGCTAGTCCAGTTACTAATCAGGAAGTTCCGTGGGTAACAGAGGGAGAAAAAATAAGAGATGAGCTTTCTAAAAGAACAGAGAAGAAACCACCTTATAAATCAATACTTTTAGAGGCGGCCGACCTTCTTGTCGCCGGAAATCCTCCTGGAGGAGCTATTAAAGAAGAAAAAAAAGAACTTCTTCCTCCTGAAATGAAACTAACAATGGGAGAAAGAGATATTGTTAACGCTATAGAGAGGAAAATGGCTAAAAGAGGTTTTAATACAAACATTAGATTTATTTATCTTGGTAAAAAAGATGTTTTCTTTAAGCCAAAGCTTCGTCTTGCCTTATCATATTTTTCTAATTTCGCTACCCAAAATCTTAATATGCTTGTTCCTTATGGTCAGCCGTTCATAACAAAGATTGCTAAAAAACTATTTTTCTTTAGAAATGTTTTTTATGAGAGAAAACTATACTCAAGAAAAAGAAAAATGTTTAGTAATTATGCCAAAAGGAATCATCCTTTATTTCCAGGGAGTAGAAAATTTCCATCTAGCTTTGTTTTAAATGTAGAAGAATTAGCCAGCATATTTCATTTTCCGGGAAAAAGTTCTGCTCCAGCCCCATTTATTAAAAGAATTGAAACTAAAAAAGGTGAGGCCCCTACGGGTCTGCCGACAGAATGATGAGTGAAATTAATTTCTTTGCACAAACTAATTTTAGAAATACCGAAAAAAAGTTTGGTATAAAAATTGACGACCGTCGTCGTCATGTTTATGTTATTGGTAAAACTGGTATGGGGAAAACAGCCATGTTACAGAATATGGCCATTCAGGATATTCAAAACGGTAATGGTATTGGCTTTGTTGATCCTCATGGTGAAGCGGCCGAAGAATTACTTAAGTATGTGCCTTCAAACAGGATTAATGATGTTGTTTATATCAACCCTGGCGATCTAGATTTTCCGATTGCTTTTAATGTTATGGAGAATGTTGGCTTAGCTTATCGTCATTTAGTTGCTGGTGGGTTAATGGGTGCTTTTAAGAAAATTTGGCCAGATGTTTGGTCAGGAAGAATGGAATATATTTTAAATAATACTATTTTAGCTCTTTTAGAATATCCTGGTTCTACCTTGCTTGGAATAAATAGAATGCTTTCTGACCCCGACTTTCGTAAAAAGGTGGTTGAAAAAGTTACTGACCCGATTGTTAAATCATTCTGGGTTAATGAGTTTGCTCGTTATGCTCAAAAATATGAAACTGAAGCAACAGCTGCTATTCAAAATAAAGTTGGTCAGTTCATATCAGCTCCTCTTATTAGGAATATTATTGGACAAGTGAAATCAACTATTAATATGAGAGAAATAATGGATGATAAGAAGATTTTAATAATGAATTTATCTAAAGGACGCATTGGAGAAGATAACTCTCGTCTTTTAGGAGCTTTGCTTATTACTAAGCTTCAATTAGCAGCCATGTCTAGGGTTGATATTCCCGAAGCTGAAAGAAAGGATTTCTTTCTTTATGTTGATGAATTCCAAAACTTTGCCACCGAATCATTTGCTAACATTCTTTCTGAAGCTAGAAAATATAGGTTGGCTTTGATTTTAGCTCATCAATATATAACTCAAATGGATGAAACGGTTAGAGACGCTGTTTTTGGTAATGTCGGAACCTTGATATCATTCAGAATAGGTGCTGAAGATGCTGAATTTATAGAAAAAGAGTTTTCTCCTGAATTCTATGCTACCGATATTGTTAATTTAGCTAAGTATAATATTTATTTGAAATTAATGATTGATGGTTTGGCTGGTCGGCCTTTTTCGGCAACAACCTTGCCACCATTTGAAGCAGAAAAGATCTCTAATGTTGATAAAATTATTAATGAATCTCGTGAAAGATATGCTAATTCTCGTCAAAAAGTTGATCAAGATATAATTGAATGGGCTGGACTTGAAAATATAATGGAAACATCTATGCCGATAAAGAAAGCTGAGCAGGTTTTGTATGACGCAATTTGTGCTTCTTGTGGCAAATCAACAAAAGTTGTTTTTGAACCAGATGGAAAAAGACCTATTTATTGTAAGAATTGTTTGAAGAAAACAAAGAAGCCCGCTCCACAAGGGATTTCTCTAGAAAAGGCATTTGATCAAGAAGCAGTTTCTTTTAGTAGGAAAAAAGAGAGAAAAAAAGTTGATTTATCAGAATTAAGAGAAAGCTTGAGTGAAGCAATGAAAGAAGATGAAAACAGTTAAAGACTTTGATGTAAAAAATAAGAGAGTATTATTGAGGGTTGATTTTAATGTGCCCTTGGATGATAGGGGCGAAGTTCAAGACGATTTCAGAATCAAACAAACTATTCCTACCATAACTTACCTCCAAAACAAAGGAGCTATTCTTGTTTTGGCAACTCATAGATCTGATGACAGAAGTTTAGCTTCTATCTGGAAAAGATTAGGCGAGTATATAGATACTACAAATATAGAGTTTTTGGATAACTTGAGATTAAATGAAGGAGAAGAAGTTAACAGTCAATCTTTTTCAAAAGAGCTTGCTTCTTTAGCCGATATCTATATCAATGATGCTTTTGGTGTTTGTCATAGAAAACACGCTTCAATTGTTGGAATAACTAAATACCTACCATCAGGAGCCGGGCTTTTATTAGAAAAAGAGATGAAAGTTCTTTCCATGATTTTAAAAAACCCAAAATATCCGCTAACGGCAATAATCGGTGGAGCTAAAATTCAAAGCAAGGCCAAAGTAATTAAAAATTTCCTAAAAATAGCTGACAATGTTCTTATCGGAGGGAAAATTGGTTTTGATTTAAAAGAAAAATCTGCTAAACTATATATTCCCGTTGATTATAACAATAAGCTAGATATCGGGCCAAAAACAATAAAGATATTTCAAGAAATAATTAAAAAAAGTAAGATGATTGTTTGGGCTGGTCCTATGGGTAAATTTGAAGATTCATTATATGAGAAAGGAACCAAGAAAATCGCAAAAGAAATTGCTAATAGCAAGGCGTTTAAAGTTGCTGGAGGGGGGGACACTATTAATGCTTTAAGGAAATATAGGTTAAGAGATAAATTTGATCATGTATCAACTGGTGGCGGAGCAATGCTAGCATTTTTAGCAGAAGAAAAACTCCCCGGATTAGTTGCATTAGAAAAATGGAGATAAAGAATTTGAAAAAAGTCGCCACTAGAATTAGAAAGGCGATAAAGAATAAAGAAAGAATAATTATCTATGGTGATTCTGACATGGATGGTGTTTGTTCGGTTATTATTTTAAAAGAATGTATTAAAAATTTAGGGGGAGATATTACTGAGATTTACTTTCCTGACAGAGAGATAGAGGGTTACGGAATAAACAAGATTGCTTTAAATAATTTAAGGAGTCATGCTCCTGCATTATTGATTGCTCTAGATTTGGGCATCGGGAACTTTAAAGAAGTGGATATTGCTAATAAAATGGGCTTCAGTGTTATAATTGTTGATCATCATGAAATACCAGATAAGGTTCCTAATGCTGATATTATAGTTGATCCAAAGCAAGAAGGAGACAAATACCCGTTTAAGCTGTTTGCTAATGTCGGTCTTGTTTATAGATTATCAATCGTTCTATTAAAAGATAAAATGACCGATAGTTTAAGAAAGGATTTCTTAGAATTGGCAGCCATGGCAACAATCGCTGATATGATGCCACAAACTGATGATAACGAAGAAATTATATTGGAAGGGCTTAGTTCTTTGAGGAATAGTTGGCGACCGGGGATTCAAGCTCTTTTGGAGCTAGAGTTTATTAATTCTTTATCTTTGATGTATCAGGTTAATAAAATGAATTCTCTTATGAATCTTAGAGATATCGGTGAGAAAACACCAACCGCTTTTCGTCTATTAACCATTTCTAATATAGAAGACGCTGGAAGAATGGTTGAGAAATTACTAGAGAAAAGTATTGAAAAAAAGAGAAAGATAAAAGACATATTGGAACAAGTTGAAGCAAGAATTTCATTTAAAAAAGATAGTATCATCTTTGAAGGAGATTCTTCTTGGGAACTAGTTCTTCTTGGTATAGTTTGTTCCATTACGACTCAAAAACATAATAAGCCAGTTTTTCTTTACCGTAAAGACAAAGAAGATAGTCAGGGAAGCATCAGGGCACCTAAGGATCACAATGTTGTAGAAGCCATGAAAACATGCTCTAAGTATTTTATGACATATGGAGGGCATCCTACAGCAGCTGGTTTTAGAGCTAAGAATAAGAATCTAGACAAGGCCAAGGAGTGTTTAATAGAATATTATTATAATAAATAAAAAATGAAGAAGATAACTATATATACAGATGGTGGATCAAGAGGAAACCCAGGTCCATCGGCAATAGGGGTAGTTTATGTTAATGAAAAAAATCAGACCATTAAAGAATGTTCTGAATATTTAGGAGATAAGTTAACTAACAATGAAGCAGAATATATGGCTGTCATTTTTGCTTTAAAAAAGTTTAAAGCTTTGTTTGGAAAAGAAATGGCTAAAAAATCAGAGGTTGAAGTAAAATCCGACTCAGAGTTAATGGTTAAACAGCTTAATGGAGAATACAAAATAATAAACGGAAACATTCAACCATTATTTCTAGATATCTGGAATCTTAAAACAGATTTCTTAAAAGTAAAATTCAAGCAAATTCCTCGCGAAAAAAACAAAGATGCTGATCGTCTTGCTAATACAGCCCTAGATGCCAAATCCAAAACCCAGAAATTGATATAAAAAAAGCCCAAGCAAGACAGCGTCTTGAATGGACTTTGTTGTAAATAGTCTTGAATTGTGTTAGGTTCTGTTCTCTTTCGCCTTTGTTTGCAAGTAATATTCGCTTTGTTGATCTCTTTCGGATTTTTCAGGAACATTCATAGAATCAGATCCAGAAATTGCCCTAGATAATATTGCAATAGCTTCACTTGTTCCTAAAGCTCCGTGCATTGCACCGACACAAAGGAAAGATTCAGCAATCTCATAAGCTTTTGAACGATGCTCTGGCGGTAATTTTTCAACCTACCTATTAAAGCTTGCTATTAAAGGAACATTCTCAATATTCATACTTTCTCCTTTCAATCTATATTTACTTGTTAATTTGCTGTTTCAAACTATTTCCAATATTATCATAAATATTTATATAAGTCAATATTTTTTAACCAAAAAACCGCTAGCAAATAGCGGTTTTGGAAAACCTAGTCTGGTACAAGACTTTGGCCTATCATCCACTTACATTATAGCAAATCAGGAGATATTGTCAAGTATCTTCTGTGGATAAACGAAAGGCTGTGGAGGTGAGGGGAATCGAACCCCCAAGCTTTTGGATGATAAGCCAAAGCTTGTTCCAAACCACCCCCACAGCATTTTTATTATATCACGAAAATTTCTATAAACAAAAAGGAGGCTATCGCCTAATAATAGCGCCCTCCTTTTTGTTGTCTTAGCAAGACCGTAAGCCGAATTTTGTTTTATGTGATTATCTATCTAAGCGAACTACTTTTTCCAAAAAAATGAGTCGTATCTCGTTTTTTTGGTTTGTTCTTGCACTCAGCAAGGATTTTGCCGTTTCACCCCTCCGATGGACATCGGAGGATTCGCCCTATATCCTGCATAGCAGGATCGGGCGCCTGACTCTTTCGAGTTTAAGGCGTCACTGTTCGCACCTCTCCCGACTCGACCTGATAAAGGTATAGAGTTTAGGGGATAGTCTTATTAGGAACTATTGCTGTTGACCCCGCTAAACGGGGGAGTGTTCGGACTTTCCTCCTTTCTATATAGAATATAGAAAAGCAATCACTCGTCTTGCTAAGACATCTGCACAATAGCATGCCCAAAGTATTTGTCAAGTCATGAAGTTTATAGTATACTTAATTCATGAAGATAAGGTTAATCAAAACCCACTTTATAGAAACATCGGATAAGTTAGATGATGTTGTTTCTAGATATGTTTTGCCTGTTATTGCAGAAGGAGATATGGTTGTTTTTGCTGAAAAGATAATTGCTATTATGCAAGGAAGAGTGATTTATAAGAAAGATTTAAAGGTTGGATTTTGGGCAAACTTTCTTTCTAAATTTGCGATGAAAACTCCTTATGGATTTTCGGTCGGTAATCCTTTAAAAATGCAAACGGCTATTAACTTAGCTGGCTTGCCTAGAATATGGTTAGCTTCTTTTATTGGAGGAGTAGGAAAATTATTTGGAGCTAGAGGTCTTTTCTATATCGTAGCTGGAAATCAAATTAGCCAGATAGATGGCTTCTATGGAGATGCTTTTCCTCAATATGCAGACATAGGCATATTAGGACCGAAGGATTCTTCAAGAGTTTGCAATGATTTGAAAAAGAAATATGGATTTTCTTGTGTCATAGTTGATGCTAATGATTTAGGTAGAGAAATGTTAGGCATGAGCGATGACATAAAAGAAAAGAAAGAGTTAATATTAGATGCCGTAAAAGATAATCCAGCTGGTCAAGGTAATCAACAAACCCCAATTATCATTTTAAAGAAAAATAAAACTTTCAAATAGAAAGCATGTATTTAATGTATATAGATGAATCAGGTAATACGGTAAGTTTTCAAGAAGACGGGACTAAAATTTTGGTTTTAGCGGGTTGTATTATTAGCGAAGAAGATAAAATTAGAATAGAATGTAAATTCAGAGAAATTAAAGAAAAATATTATTTTAACGCAGATATTGAAATTAAGTCTAATTTTTTAAGATATGCTAATCCTGATATTCTTGGCATAGATTCACCGATTAAATTACACAGTAGAGAAAAATACGATGCTTTAGAAAAAGATATTACAGAATTTTTAAAAGAAATAAATATTAATTTAATTTCTATCGTGATTGACAAGAAAGCTTATTGGGAACGGTATCCAGCTCAAAATCCTTATGATGCTGCTTATATTTTTTTACTAGAAAGATTTCAAGCATTTTTAGAGTATAAGAATTCTTTAGGGCTATGTATTATCGATCCAAGAGAGGGTACTGTTGAGAAAAAGCATATTGATAAAGAATTAGACAAGGTGCATAATTTAGTAAGATGGACAGATGACGGCTTTTGGAAAAAATGTCCAAGAATTATAGAGCGTATTTTATTTTCATCTTCTGACTTAACCGTTGGTATTCAAATTTGTGATTTGTATTGTTATCCAATTTTTAACATATTTGAATACAATAAAAAGAAAGGAGATTATTGGAGGTTCGATAAATTAAGTTATTTAAAATTATGTTCTTATAAAGAAGATATTAATAGAAAACCAATCATTGATGAAAATAGTTTGAAATTTTTTCCAGGAGAAACAAAAAAAGACTTTCAGTTTTATCAATAAAAGTCTTCTTTTGATGGGCGAGATTTGCACCTCGACCAATTTCATTGTAGCATAAAAACTATTATAAGGTCAACAAATCTGTGGAAAACCTTAATTAATATGAAACAATTTATAAAAAATAAAAAGGATCAAAAAATATCAGTATTAACAGAAATTTCAGATAATCAGAAAGGATTAGCTCCAATATCAACAGTAGTATCAGGGAAACTTAGTGCAGAAACTCCAAAGTATAGAGAAATAATAAAAAAATGGGAAAGAACTGGCTGGTATGTTACTGAAAGTACATCGGAGCCAGGGTTGACTAAACGATTAAAATGGTCTCATATGGTAGATAGATTGAACTACGATTTACTTCCGAAAGTAAATAAATTAACAATGCCAGTTTTGTTAATCGTTGGCGATAAAGATAACGGAACTCCGCCAGAACATCAAAAGATTTTATTTGATAAGCTTCCCGGCAAAAAAGAAATGCACATAATTAAAAATGCTCCACATACTTTTATAGAAGAAAGTCACTTAAAAGAAATTAAGAATATCTTTTCAAAATGGATAAATTCTTTAGATTAAAAAATGTATAACAGAATTTTTAATTCAAAAACTAAAACTATTAGTTCGGCTGCTGGAATATTGGCAGCAGCATCTTTGATTAGTGGTTTGTTGGGTCTTTTCAGAGATCGTCTTTTGGCTGGAAGCTTTGGGGCAGGAAATGAATTAGATGTTTATTATACCGCCTTTAGAATACCTGACTTTATTTCTACGGTCTTAGTCATGGGAGCTATCTCAGCGGCTATAATACCCATTTTTAGTGGATATTTATCTCGCTCTCGTAATGAGGCCTGGGAATTCCTTTCCAATCTCTTGAATCTATTTTTCGTCTCTTTAATTGTTATTTCAGCTGTTCTTATTATCTTTGTTCCTCAAATCATTTCTTTAATTGCACCGGGGTTTAGTGGAGCTAAAAAAGAATCAGCTGTTTTGTTAACTCGAATAATGTTTTTGAGCCCAATATTGCTAGGAATTAGTAATATAATATCGGGGATACTGCGTGTTTTTAGGAGATTTCTTATTACCTCTTTGGCTCCGATAATGTATAACATTGGTATCATTCTTGGAATAATCTTTTTTGTTCCAAGTATGGGCTTGGTTGGTTTAGCTTGGGGTGTTGTTTCGGGAGCTTTCCTTCATTTATTAATTCAGATACCGATCCTTTTGAAGCTTGGCTTCAAAACAAAGAAGCTGTTAAACTTTAAGGAGCCAGGCTTCTTGAGGGCAGTTAAGCTTACGGTGCCAAGAGCTATTGGTTTAGTTGCTGGTCAAATTAATTTAATTGTTATTACTGCCATTGGATCTACTCTAGCCGTTGGAAGTATTGCTATATTTAATTTAGCTAATAACTTACAAAAACTTCCTATAACCTTAATTGCTGTTTCTTTTTCTACAGCCGCTTTTCCTTTTTTGGCTGTCTATTTTTCTCAAAAAGAAAAGGGGAAACTGATCGAAGAATTTTCCTCTGTCTTTAGGAAGATCCTCTTTTTTATAATTCCAATTAGTATTTTAATATTTCTTTTGAGAATACAGATTATTAGAGTTTTTTATGGAACAGGGGAATTTGGCTGGGCTGATACTCAACTGACAGCTGCTTGTTTAGGAATATTTAGTTTTGGTATCTTTGCTTATGGTCTTTCAATGCTTATTTCTAAAACCTTTTATGCTTTTCAGAATACGAGGATACCGGCTACGGTGACATTAATCACGGTCGCTTTAAATGTTTTTCTTTCGTATTTCTTTATCTGGCTATTAAATTTTGATAATTATTTTAAAACTTTTATAACAGCTATTTTAGATCTTCAAAATATAGATCAGAATTCAGTCGTTGGTCTTCCGTTGGCTCTAGCTATTTCAGGAATATTTCAATTAGGCCTTTTATTAATTATGCTTTATAAAAAGATAGGGGATTATGATATAAAGAGAATCCTTGAATCAACTATTAAAGTATTAGCCTCAGGAGTTCTTCTGGGCTTGGCTTGTTATTTTGTTCGTCAATATGTCGGTTCTCTGGTCAATATGCAAACTTTTATAGGCATATTCACTCAAGCCACCTTCGCCAGTCTTGCTGGAACAGTCGTATATTTCTTATCCACCCATCTACTAAAAGAAAAATATGGAAATTAGAAATTTTGTAATCATTAGTCATGTTGATCATGGAAAATCCACATTAGCGGATCGGTTTTTGGATATTACTAAATCAGTGTCTTCAAGAAAGATGAGATCTCAATATTTAGACTCTATGGATCTAGAAAGAGAAAAAGGGATTACGATTAAAATGCAACCAGTAAGAATGGAGTATAAGGGTGAGTATATTCTTAATTTGATTGATACTCCAGGCCATGTTGATTTCTCTTATGAAGTATCTAGAAGTCTAGCTGCTGTTGAAGGAGCGGTACTTTTGGTTGATGCCGCTCAAGGGATTCAGGCTCAAACATTAGCTAATTTAGAATTAGCTAAAAAGCAGGGTTTAGTTATTATTCCAGTTATAAATAAAATTGATTTACCTCAAGCGAGTGTAGAACAAGCTGTTAGCGAATTAGCCAGCCTTCTTGAAACTAAGCCAGAAGAAATTATTAAAATTTCAGCTAAGAACGGAACTAATGTAGAACAAATTTTAGAAGCAGTTATTAAAAAAGTACCTCCGCCGGCTGGCGGATCCTTAGAAGGAAAAGACTTTAGAGCTTTAATTTTTGATTCAGTTTATGATTCATACAAAGGAGTTATTGCTTATGTCAGAGTTGTTGATGGCGAACTTAAAAAAACAGATAAGATTAAGTTGATGGCTAGTAAGGTATCAACTGATATTAAAGAATTGGGATATTTTATTCCCGAATTTTCGCCTCAAGATAAACTTAAGGCAGGAGAAATTGGCTATATCGCAACGGGCGTTAAGGAGCCAGGTCATGTAAGAGTTGGTGACACCATAGTTAAAGCAAAATCAGAGGCTAAGTCTTTGCCAGGATATGAAGAAGTTAAGCCAATGGTTTATGCCAGTTTGTATCCAGAGAATCCTGATGATTTTGATATATTAAAAGAGGCCTTATCCAAATTAAAGCTTAGTGATCCAGCTCTCGTTTTTGAACCAGAAACCAAAGAGTCACTTGGCAGAGGGTTTAGGTGTGGTTTCCTTGGTACTTTGCACGCCGAAATTGTATCAGAAAGAATTGACAGGGAATATGGAATAGAATTAGTTATTTCTTCACCGTCCGTTGTTTATAGAGCGGATGGTAAATTGATTTATTCAGCATCAGACTGGTTGGATCAAATTAAGAAATCTGAAGAACCGTGGGTTGAATTAGAAATAATTACTCCAGCTAGATATATTGGTAAAATTATAGATTTACTAAAAAACCTTAGAGGAGTATATATGAAAACAGATTATATTAGTTCGGATAGAGCAGTTTTAATTTACGAAATTCCTTTAAGAGAAATTATTGTTAATCTTTATGATAATATAAAAGGAGCTAGTCAAGGTTATGGCTCAATGAATTATCAGTTTATCGGTTTTAGAGAAGTGAAGCTTTTTAAAATGGATGTTTTAATAGCTGGGGAGAAAGAAGCTGCTTTTTCTAAAATTGTTCCAGAAGAAAAGGCTTTCACTGAAGGAAAGAATTTAGTTAGTAAAATAAAAGAGAATTTACCAACTCAACAGTTTTCAGTTGCCTTGCAAGCAGTTATTGGCGGAAAGATTATTGCTCGAGAAACATTAAAAGCCAGCAGAAAAGATGTTACTGGCTATTTGTATGGAGGAGATTATTCTCGTAAAAAGAAACTTTTAGAAAAACAGAAAAAAGGTAAAAAATTATTAAAAGAAAGAGGGAGTGTTCGCATTCCCCCAAAGGTTTTCTTAGAAGTTTTTAAGACTTAAAATAAAGGAGCCAGGCTTAGAGAAAGCATACTTAAGACGACTAAGGAGATTAAGATAACCCAGACCCATCTAAATACCTTTTCTTTTTTATTCTGATTATTCATATTAATATATAATAACAAATATTATGAAAAATAAAAAGTGCAAATCAATTAAAGAAAGAATTATTTCCGTAATCCTTATACTGATAGTGGTATTTTTTATTGGATTCTTTGTTGTTATCAATTGGAAGATTAATAAGAGAAGATCGGTTCTTAGCGAACAGGTTTTAACTTTAGAACAAGAAGTTCGGATGATGGAAGAAAAGAATAGAGAGCTTAAAGACAAGAAAGAAGAAACAGAAAGTGATGAATATATAGAAAAGGTGGCTAGAGAGCAACTTGATTTAAAAAAACCGGGAGAAGAAGTTTATGTGGTTCAGGAAGAAGGATCTGCCTCCGCTGAAGCTTCGGCGGACGAAGAAAAACAAACCTGGTGGGATAAGATAAAAAGTATTTGGATGCGGGATTAGTATAGTGGTATTATATTTGCTTCCCAAGCAAAAGACGCGAGTTCAATTCTCGTATCCCGCTCATTATGCCAGTGTAGCTCAGTGGTAGAGCAACTCTTTCGTAAAGAGTAGGTCATCAGTTCAAATCTGATCACTGGCTCATCCTTTAACATTATGCTAAACTATAAATAATTAGCACCATTAAATATGGACACGGAAGATATTAAAATCGAAGATTTAGAGAAAAGAGTTCATACTTTGATGGATCGTCTTTGACATTGAGAATAAAGAGAAAAAGATAAAAGAATTAGAAAGCAAAAATGATTGGAAATTAGGCAAAGAAATAGCTGACTTGAGAGAGGATGTTGACGCTATAAGAAGTTTGGAGAAAAAAATTCAGCAAGGAGAGGTTGAAAATTTAGAAAAAGAAATCGAGATTGAAGAAGTGAAAGTTTTTCTTTCTGGAGAATATGATATAAATAATGCTATACTAGATATATATTCTGGAGCTGGTGGAGTTGATGCTCAAGATTGGACAACAATGTTAGTTAGGATGTTTCAAAGGTATTGCGAAAGAAAAGATTTTAAGGTAAAGATTATTCAGCAGTCGTTTGGAGAGGGTGGTGGGCCTGATGGACGAATAGGAACCAAGTCAGCAACATTAGAGATAAAAGGTAAATATGCCTACGGTTTTTTAAATAAAGAATCGGGAGTTCATAGATTAGTTAGACAATCGCCTTTCTCCTCAAAAAAGCTTCGTCACACATCATTTGCTTTAATAGAAGTTCTCCCAGAAATTAAAGAAGATCAAGAAAAAGAAGTTGAAATTAAAAGTGAAGATTTAAAAATAGATGTTTTTAGATCTTCTGGTCCTGGAGGTCAAAATGTTAACAAAAGAGAAACGGCTGTCAGAATCACCCACATTCCTACGGGAATAATCACCTCTTCTCAATCAGAAAGATTGCAGGGCTTGAACAAAGAAAAGGCGATGAAAATTCTTTATTCTAAGCTTTATCAATTAAAACAATCAAAAAGCGAGGAAGAATTAAAGAAAATAAAAGGGGGCAACATCTCTGCTAGTTGGGGGAATCAAATTAGATCGTATGTCCTTCATCCGTATAAGTTAGTCAAGGATTTAAAAACAGGCGTAGAAACATCTAGCGTAGAAGATGTTTTAGACGGAAACTTAGATCAATTTCATGATATCAATACAAAAAGTTAGTAAAATTTATCCTTCAAGAACTAATCAGGAACCAACTTGTGCTCTTGATAATGTTTCTTTTGACATTGGCGAGAAAGAATTCGTTTCTATAGTCGGTCGATCGGGAGCTGGTAAAACAACCTTGCTTAAATTAATTTTAGCCAACGAAGCTCCTAGTCAGGGAAATGTAATTTTTGGGGGAAAGGATGTTCACCAAATTAAGAAATCTCAACTTTCTTGTTTAAGGCAAAGAATAGGGGTTGTTTTTCAGGATTATAAGTTATTTAATTCAAAAACAGCTTATGAAAATGTTGCCTATGTAATGGAAGTAATGGGAGCTGATGAAAGAGAGATACAAAGAGATGTTCCTCAAATATTAGATTTAGTTGGTTTGGGTGATAAGGCAAATAATTTTCCTGATGAATTATCGGGTGGAGAAAAACAAAGAGTTGGTATTGCTAGAGCTTTGATTCATCGTCCAGATGTTATTTTGGCCGACGAGCCAACTGGCAATTTAGATCCTTATCATACTCATGGAATTATTGAACTTTTAGTAAAGATTTATAGCATGGGAACGACTGTTATCTTAGCGACACATGATAAGGCGGTAATAAATAAACTAGGTAAAAGAGTTATTACTCTAGAAAATGGTAAATTAATTAGAGATGAAGAAAAAGGTAGATTTATATGTTAGTATCATTTAGAAGAATAATAAAAATGGGTTGGAAAGAGTTTTCAAGAAACATGGGGCTAAGTATAGCCACGATTTTTATCATGACGATGGTTATTTCCTTAGCAACAATGTTATTCATCTTAAATCCTGTTTCAAAGAAAATAGTTTCTGATGTTGAAAAAAGAGTAGATGTTTCGGTCTATTTTGAGGAAGATTCTTTAGAGCAAGATATTATAGATGCTAAAACAGAAATAGCTAGAATCCCGGAAGTAAAAGAAATTGAATATATCTCTAAAGATCAAGCATTGGAAATCTTTATTGATAAACATAAAGACGATCCTATATTAATAGAATCTTTAACAGAGCTTGGCTATAATCCATTTTTTGCCTCTTTGAATATAAAGGCCTGGAGTCCTTCTCAATACGAACAAGTAGCTAATCTTTTAGAAACGGGTTCTTTCAAGGATATAATTAGTAAGGTGGATTATTATCAGAGAAAATCTGTTGTAGAGAAGGTTTTCGCTTTAACAGATGGAGTTAATAATATCGGTTTATTTCTTAGCGTTATTCTTGGATTAATAGCTATATTAATTGCCTTTAATACAGTTAGAATAGCTATCTATAATTCAGAAGAAGAGATAGCAACTATGAGATTGGTTGGAGCATCAAACAGTTTTGTTAGGGGTCCATTCATTGTTCAAGGCATTGTTATCGGCTCTATAGCGGCTCTAATAACTTTTGTAATCACCTTTGCACTCTCGTATGGTCTTGATGTTCGCTTAAGTAGTTTAGCTCCTGAAATAAGTATCTTTAATATATTTTTAAGCAACCTCTTTCTTTTATTGCTAATCCAACTTGCTGTAGGCATAGGATTAGGTGTAATATCTAGTTGTATCGCTATCAGGAAATATTTGAAAATATAG
>CAZKZC010000010.1:0-1879 GCA_964557155.1 uncultured Candidatus Saccharibacteria bacterium
TAATTACTTTTGGAACAATGGCTGCTAGAGCTGTTATTAGAGATGTCGGTCGAGCCATGGCTTACGAATACAGCTATTGCGACAAACTTGCCAAAATGATTCCTTTGGGATTTACGCTAAAAGATACTTTGGAAAAAATATCTGAATTTAGAGACCTTTATGAAACAGACAATCAGGCAAGAAAGTTAATTGATATAGCTAAAAAACTAGAAGGCGTTGTTCGCCACGCTTCAACTCACGCCTGTGGTGTTGTTGTTTCCGACAAACCATTAACAGACATTATCCCCTTACAACGCTCGGGTCCAAATAACGAGAACATCGTTACTCAATACGAAATGCACTCTGTTGAAAGCATGGGTTTGTTAAAAATGGATTTCTTAGGATTAAAAAACTTGACAATTATTGAAGATACTTTATCAAGAATATATGTTTTAAGAGACAAGCTTAAAATAGATATTGAAAATCTTCCCTTAGACGATAAAAAAACTTTTGAACTTTTCCAGAAAGCCAATACCACCTCTGTCTTTCAATTGGAAAGTGATGGTATGAAAAGATATTTAAAAGATTTAAAACCAACAGAGTTTGAAGATATTGTCGCCATGGTCGCTCTCTATCGTCCAGGCCCAATGCAATTTATTCCAGATTATATTGACAGAAAACACCGCAAGAAAGAAGTGACCTATCTTCATCCAAAATTAAAACCAATCTTAGAGAAAACTCAGGGTATTTGCATATACCAAGAACAGCTAATGCGAATAGCCAGAGACCTAGCTGGATTTAGTTTAGCTGAAGCCGATGTTTTAAGAAAAGCTGTTGGAAAGAAAATAAAGAAACTTCTTGACGAGCAAGAGCTGAAATTTATCAAAGGAGCTATTGATAACGGAGTTGATAGAAAAGTTGCTATACAATTATGGGAGTGGATCTTGCCCTTTGCCCAGTACGGCTTTAATAAATCACATTCTGCAGCTTACGCAACTATCGCCTATCAAACGGCTTATTTGAAAGCTCACTTCCCTGTTGAGTTTATGGCTGCTGTTTTAACATCAGAGAAAACCGATGTTGAAAGAATTGCTTTTTTAATTGATGAATGCAAAAGAATGAAGATTGAAGTTTTGCCACCCAATATAAATGAAAGTTTAAAGAATTTCACTGTCGTGTCAAAGGGAGATAAGATAAGGTTTGGGATGTTGGCTATTAAAAATGTTGGAGAAAATATTATTAATGTTATTACCGAAGAAAGAAAGAATGGTAGGTTTGAGTCAATTAATAACTTTCTTAAAAGAGTTAATTCTAAAGATGTTAATAAAAAATCTATGGAGAGCTTAATTAAATCTGGAAGTTTTGATGAATTCGCTGAAAGAAACCAGCTATTATATAATTTAGAAAGATTATTAGAATGGTCAAAAGAACATCAAAAGAATAAACTCCACGGACAAGCCGGACTTTTTGATATGAGTGGATTTAATCAGAACATCGCCCTAAAGCCAGCTGTTCAAGCAAGTAATTTTGAAAAGCTTAGTTGGGAAAAGGATCTATTGGGACTATATGTAACCTCCCATCCTTTAGAAGATTATAGAGAAATATTTAAAAACACTCTGGCCCTATCAGAACTTAAAAGTGCTTTTATGCACCAAAAAGTAAGAGTTGGTGGAATTATTTCAACTATCAAGAAAATCATAACCAAGAACGGTCAGCCAATGCTTTTCGTAAAACTAGAGGACTTAACCAGTAAAACAGAGGTAGTTGTTTTTCCTGGTGTCATTGAAAAATATCCAGATTCTTTCCAAGAAAACAAAATCGTTTTTATCAACGGCAAAGTTGACCACCGTAACAACGAGCCCAAAATCATCGCCTATGAAATAGAAGAAGTTATACAAGC
>CAZKZC010000010.1:1979-15951 GCA_964557155.1 uncultured Candidatus Saccharibacteria bacterium
ACCGTAACAACGAGCCCAAAATCATCGCCTATGAAATAGAAGAAGTTATACAAGCATCTTAAATTCCAAAAACTATCACACTCTAGAGTACTGTAGTTTATATCCACTATTGAGGTTGAATCTCAATATTTACTACTACGCTTGGCAGCATGGTGTAGTATTTATTTCTGATGATCAGAATGTTCTTCACTCGGTAAAATCGTGCGGGGAAAAGCCGAGCTTTGAGGAGCTAGGGATGTTGGTAGCTCGGTGTCGAACACCGCAGTGTTAGTCACCGAGTTCAAACATCCGATTAAAAGAAATGTTATATATCCGAAATGTTCAAAGTGTTCAAAGCTAAGCTTAGAACACTTGCGAGAGGGCAAAGCTCAGCTGTTAACATTTCTCAACTCCATTTGCTTAATATAGATAAAAATGTGTATAATAAAGAATACATTAGTTTTTAAAGTTATGAAAAAAATAGAAAAAATAGAGAATATTCGGCATTCGTTGGCACATATATTGGCAAACGCCGTTAAAGAACTTTACCCAAAAGTTGAGTTGGGTATGGGGCCGGCTATTGAAAATGGCTTTTATTATGATTTTGCCTTGCCCATTGAAGCTAGTGGCGAAGGTGGGATTAATCTCAAAGAAATAGAAAAGAAGATGAAAGAACTGATTAAAAAAGATTTTAAATTTGAAAGGGAATTAATCACCAAAGAGGCTGCCAAAAAATTATTCAAAGGCGAGAGATACAAACTGGAATTAATTAAAGACCTAAAAGAAAAGAAGGTTATTGTTTATAAGAGTGGCGATTTCGTTGATTTATGTAAAGGACCTCATATTAAATCGTCAAAAGAGATTCCTTTTGATTCTTTTGAACTAGAGAGGATTGCCGGAGCTTACTGGAAAGGAAACGAAAAGAATAAAATGCTAACTAGGATTTATGGCATTGCCTTCTCCAATAAAAAGGAGCTTAACTCCTTTAAAGAGCTTCGGGGAGAGACCGAAAAAAGAGACCACAGAAAATTAGGGAAGCTACTTGATTTATTCGCTTTCTCTGAATTAGTTGGACCAGGCCTTCCCCTATTTACCCCCAAAGGAACTATTATAATAGAGGAGCTTAAAAAAGAGATTGAAAAAATCTGTCGTGGCTATGGTTTTGAAAAAGTTATTACCCCTCATTTAGCTAAAATAAAATTATTTGAGCTGTCGGGGCATGCTAAAAAGTTTGGCGAGGAATTATTTCACGTAACATCCGAACAAAGCGAAGAGTTTGCCTTAAAACCTGTTCAATGCCCCCATCAAACTCAAATCTATGCTTCTCGCCCAAGATCATATAAGGATTTGCCAATTAGATATATGGAATCAAACAATCAGTATCGGGCGGAAAAAACTGGAGAGGTTGGTGGCTTAAACAGAGTTTACGCTATTACCGTTGAAGACGGTCATACTTTCTGCACTATTGACCAAGTTAAAGATGAAATTAAGAATATGGTTAAGATCATAGAAAAATTCTATAAATCCATTGGGCTTTGGGACAACCATTGGGTTTCTTTATCTGTTCGTGATCCCAAAACTCCTGAAAAATACATTGGCGACATTAAAGACTGGAACTTATGCGAAAAGATTTTAAAAGAAGTATCAGATGAGATGAAATTAGGAGCCAAGAGAATAGAGGGCGAAGCCGCCCTATATGGTCCTAAGCTTGATTTCATGTTTAAAGATGCTTTGGGAAAAGAGATACAAATTCCAACTGTTCAAATTGATTTCGCTACTCCAAAAAGATTTGATTTAACTTATACCGATAAAGACGGTAAAGAAAAATCACCAGTTATGGTTCACCGAGCAATCTTAGGATCTTACGAAAGATTTTTAGCTCTTATTATAGAACACTTTGCTGGAGCTTTTCCTGTTTGGTTGTCCCCCGTTCAGGTCTATATAATTCCAATCGGAGAAAAACACATCAAATATGCTCAAGACATATTTAATAAGTTAAACTTATTAAATTTGAGAGTGGAGCTTAGAGATGAAAACGAAACACTTTCTAAAAAGATAAGACACGGAGAAACTCAAAAAATTCCATATCTTTTAATCATTGGTGACAACGAAAAGAAAAATAAAACAGTTAGTGCCAGAAAAAGAAGCAAAGGAAATGTTGGAGAATTAGCCATTGACAAGTTCTCAAAAATGGTTCAGAATGAAATATCTAAAAAGATATAACAACTAAATGGTTTATTTATCTCAAGCTACTAATACATTAATATCTCGCTATCAAAAATGGCATCAATCCCTTCAGCCCAAAGAAGGGATTGCTACTATTCACGTCGATGAAGTCGCTTCTAGGGTGGCTGCTTTTTATGAAAAAATACGAGGTATTATTGATTGGAAAGAAGAACATCTCTTGAAAAGAAGAGCCATTGAAAGAATCTTAAAAAGACGTCTTTTCGTAGAAGGTTCTGATATTGCTGAACCTTTAATTTTAGAGTTGATAAGGGGCGGGCATTTCCCTAACGATAAAATTGCTGAATCAAAGATTCAAGAAGTTCAAACAGCTATTGATAAATATACCCACATTCTCAATCAGACAGACTATGATCAAAATAAATCCAGGATACAACTATATAGCTGGCTATCCGCTATCGCTGCCTGCGAGATAGAAGAAATCTTGACGCCGTCTATCAAAGAAAGAGCACTGATTAATTATATGTTTGAGATAATGAATAGTCGAATTAAAATTAATGAGAAGATTAAAATTAGCGGTGAAGAAAAAAGCATTCAAACATACATTGCTGTTCAACGATCTCTCTTTAATTTAGATTCATCTATAATCAGCTATCATCTTTTAAAATAC
This sequence comes from uncultured Candidatus Saccharibacteria bacterium, assembly GCA_964557155.1. GTDB lineage: Bacteria > Patescibacteriota > Minisyncoccia > Minisyncoccales > GWA2-38-27 > JAHJSY01. The sequence goes on from CAZKZC010000010.1 coordinate 4,813, forward strand.
AAATACCCTGAATGGAAGAACCTTCCCGGAGAACAGTTAAACTATGTTACTAAAAATATTCATTTGATAGAAAAAAATCTAGAGAAATATTTAGATCATCCACTAGGAAATAAATTTTACCATATTTGTGAAAAATATGATACTCCTTTTTTATTATTAGGAGATGCTCTTTCCAAACACACCATGGAATCTAAAGAGAAATTTTCTGATCCAGAATTACTAGAAGCATCTATTAAAGTTAGCTACAACCAAAGAGTTAAAACCCTGAAAAAGAGATTGAGCCGAGCAGCTTTTTATTCTACCCTCTCAATTTTTCTTACCAACATTGTTTCTCTTCTGTTGGTAGAAATGCCTTTTAATAAATTAGTTACCGGTTATTTCTTTAATTATTGGGCTATTGTTGTTGATATTTTAGGACCAACTATTTTAATGCTTATTCTGGTTATTACGATAAAGCCACCCAAGAAAGAAAACTTACCAGTTGTCTTAATGGAGGTTATGAAAATTGCTTACGACAAAGGAGGAAAAGATGTTTATGAAATAAAGAGGTTTAGAAAAAGAAAAGTTATTTTTGAGGCAATTATTAATCTTTTCTATTTCTCAGGATTTTCAGCCATTCTCGCTTTAATAATATGGGGACTTTATCAAGTAAATTTCCCGCCTCTTTCATATATAATATTTATCATCTTTCTTTCTTTAATTGCTTTTGCTGGATCAAGAATAAGACAAAGAGCCAAAGAATTACAAGTGATAGACGAAAGAGAGCCTCTTCTTTTCTTCTTTATAGATCCTTTTGCTATTCCCGTTATTCAACTAGGAAAATGGTTAACCAATAAATGGAAACGCTATAACATCATAGCTGTATTCTTCAGTGCTCTAATAGATATGCCTTTCACCATTTTTGTAGAATTCATTGAACAATGGCGCTACTTCCTCAAAGAAAAAAAAGAAAAGCTACACTAATGAAATACTTTGTTGTTACATTTGGTTGCCAGATGAATGAAGCAGATAGTAAGAAGATTGCCTCGGCTCTGGAAAGTAAAAATTATAAGCCAGCTTTAGAGATAAATAAAGCTGATTTAGTTGTTGTTAATATGTGTTCTGTCCGCCAATCGGCCGTTGATAGAGTCTACGGAATAATTAATAAGCTTAAAAACTCAAAAGCTAAAACAATATTAACCGGCTGCATTTTAAGAAAAGACAAAAATAAATTCAGAAAATTGTTTGACGAAGTTATCAATATAGAAGACTTAGCTCAAAAGGTTGAACAAAAATATGATGAAAAGTCTTCGGCTGTTATTCCTATAATGACTGGCTGTAATAATTTTTGCTCTTATTGTGTTGTCCCCTACACTCGGGGTAGAGAAAAATCAAGACCAGCAAAAGAGATTATCTGTGAAGTTGAGAATTTAATTAAGCGAGGATATAAAGAAATATGGCTTTTAGGCCAAAATGTTAATTCCTATTCAGATATCCCCTTTTCAGAATTATTAAGGAAAATAAATAATATTCCTGGTGAATTTTTAATTAGATTTACCTCATCTCATCCAAAAGATTTTTCAGATGATTTAATTAAAGCTATGGCAGAATGTAAAAAAATAGCTAACTATCTAAACCTCCCTATTCAATCAGGAGATGACGAAGTTTTAAAAAGAATGAATAGGCCTTATACTGTTAAACAGTATAAGGACTTGGTTAAAAAAATTAGAAAAAAAATTCCAGACATTAATTTATCAACAGATGTTATTGTTGGCTTTCCTGGAGAAACAGAAGAACAATTTAAAAACACTGCCAAATTATTTAGAGAAATTAAATTTAGCTTAGCTTATATAAATAAATATTCCCCTCGCTATGGGACAATGGCTGAAAAGTTTGAAGATGATATTTCACCCAAAGAAAAAAAGCGTCGAGAGAAAGTTTTAGAAAACATCATAAAAGAAACCAAAAATGAAAAATAAACTAATTGTAATCTTGGGACCAACGGCTTCAGGAAAAACTGATTTATCTATAAAATTAGCTGAGAAGTTTAATGGTGAAATTATTTCAGCTGATTCAAGACAAGTTTACAAAGGAATGGATATTGGAACTGGAAAAGTAACCAAAAAAGAAATGCAAGGTATCCCCCATTATTTATTAGATGTCGTTTCACCAAAGACAAGATTTGATGTTACCAAGTATAGAAAGAAAACTCTTAAGGTAATAAAAGATATCCAGAAAAGAAATAAGCTTCCCTTTTTAGTTGGCGGGACTGGCTTCTACATTCAATCTGTTGTAGGCGGCTTAGAATTCCCCCAAGTAAAACCAGACTGGAAATTGAGAAAAGAGCTAGAAAAGAAATCTACTTCAGAACTATTCAAAATACTTAAAAAATTAGATCCGAAAAGAGCTAAAAATATTGAGAAGAATAATCCGAGAAGATTAATTAGAGCCGTAGAAATTGTTTTAAAAACGAAGCAACCCGTTCTTGAATTAAAAAAACAACCTATAGATTCAGATGTTTTAATATTGGGAGTTAAAAAAGATAAAAAGAAGCTTAGCTCCTTAATCAATAAACGACTACTAAAAAGATTAAAAAACGGCATGGTAGCCGAAGTTAAAGCTTTGAAATATCCGCCAGCTGGCGGAGGCATTTCTTGGAAACGCTTAGAAGAATTCGGATTAGAATATAGATATATTGCTCTATATCTACAAAACAAGATAACAAAAGAAGAAATGATAAAAAAATTACAAAAAGAAATAGAACATTATGCCAAACGCCAAATGACATGGTTTAAACGCAATAAACGCATCCACTGGATCAATAATCTTGAAAGAGCCAAACAGCTCATCAAAAACTTCTAATGAATGAGGTCGAGCCTCATTCATTTGACAGATAGTCTCTAATGCATTAATTTAATATATTAGGTTAAGTAAGCGAAAATGATCTTTTACAATATAGAAGGAGAGAGTTATGTCGACTATTATTGAAAATTTAGTAACAATAACGAACAAGATTAAATCTGACAACACGAAACCTTATTTTCCAGAAGAAAGATTGCCATATTGCTTAATCTGTGGAATGATCTGTTTAGATTCAGATCCCACGGGACTAACATGCGGGCAAAAAAAGTGTCTAGCTGAATTATTGACGTTTCATCTTGGTCACACAAAACAACTGAGAGATCTTTTTTCAAAGCAAATATCAGATGACGAGTTAAGGTCGGGTATAAGTTTCGATGACTTATTGCTCAAGATAGAACAAAAGTTGGAGGATCTCGACGCAATAAAATATAGTATAGCTGAACAACTCGGTTTGGATCAGGGTGATACTAAACTTAAAATGGAAGACTTCTCTGAGATAGAGGATGAGCTAATTAGCGATCCCGAAGGAGGCATATTAAGTATTCTTGGGCTCACAAAAAGAATAGCAGAAAATCTCGGCATAGACACAAAAGGAACCCTAAGAGAACTTCTCGGAAATATTGAAAGCGAAATAAAAACTATCAAAGAAAAAATTAAAAAGCTAATCGAATAGTACGATTAGCTTTCTTTTTTTGTTTAAATAAATTGAATAATTTTCAAACAATGAATGAGGTCGAGCCTCCTTCACTTAATTCTATTTAATTGGTATAATTATATAATAAGAAATTTAAAAATATTAAAATATGAAACGACCAATTTTTACAGAAGATTGCTTTTGTCATATATATAACAGAGGCACAGAAAAAAGAAATATATTTATGGAAGATGGTGATTATGTTCGTTTTATTCACTACTTATTTGAATTAAACAATAAAGAAAACTGCTATAACCTCGGAAGAACATTAACTAAATCTGGTTCTTTCCAACAAAAACCGAGAGAGTTATTAGTGGAGATATTAGCGTTTGCTTTAATGCCCAATCATTATCATCTAATACTAAGACAAAAAGCCGAAAATGGAATTCCCATATTTATGCAAAAACTAGGAACTGGACATACAATGTTTTTCAATACAAAATACAAAAGATCTGGTAGCTTATTTCAGGGTAAGTTTAAAGCTATCCCAATAGATAAAGACGAATATCTTATTCATCTTTTGAATTATATTCATTTCAACCCACTCAAACTCAAAGAACATGAAGGAGGCTCGACCTCATTCATTTTAGGGAAATATAAGTGGAGCAGTTTTTTGGATTATATAGGAGAAAAGAATTTTCCTTCTGTCACTTCTAGAGAATTTTTATTAAATATTTTTGGCTCAGAAGAAAAATACAAACGATCGGTGGAAGAATGGTTAAAAGAAAAAGATAAAAATATATCTTTAATTAGAAACCTCACTCTAGAAGATTAAAATGAATGAGGCTCGACCTCATTCATTTGCTACATTATCTGCTTTTTTATTTCCCAAGAAGATCTTTTAGTAATTTCTGGACGGTATCTGGTTTAGCACGACCCTTTGTTGCTGACATCACTTGCCCAGCTAGAAATTGGAGAGCATTTTCTTTTCCTGCCTTATAATCTCCAACTGGCTTGGGATTTTTTGAAATAACATCTTTGATAATATCTTCTAATTCATCTGTATTACTCATTTGAGACAAACTTTGTTCTTCGATAATATGAGAGGGGTCAATCCCCTTTTTAAACATTTCTTCTAAAACTGTTTTAGCTATTTTAGATGAAATCTTTCCTTCATATATTAAGGCAATAAATTCAGCAAAATTTTCTGGATTAATCAAAAATCTTTTATCCTCAACAGACATTCCACCAAGAAGGCATTGCAAATCTGTTGAAATATAATTTACAGCTATTTTAACTAGTCTAAAAAATTCTTTTTCTTCTACCTTTTCTTTCTGCTCTAGTTCCTTTACCCAGTTTCTTAATTCTGAAGCTACTTGTTCAAAATATTCTCCCAAATCTTTATTGGTAATAAATATTTCAACATTTTGGTTGTTTAAATTATATTCTTTTATCAATCTATCTCTTTTTTCTTGAGGAAGTTCTGGAATTTCAGAAGCAATTTCTTTAACAAAACTATTAGTGAAATGCATCGTTGGCAAATCTGGCTCTGGAAAATACCTATAATCATGAGCTTCCTCCTTTTTTCTCTGGCTAAAGGTTTCTCCTTTTGTCTCATTCCATCCTCTTGTTTCTTGAATAATCTTCTTGCCGCTATCTAAAACTTCTGTCTGTCTTTCAATCTCATAATCAATAGATTTTTCAACCGCCCTGAATGAATTTAAGTTTTTGATTTCTACCTTTGTGCCTAATTTATTATTTTTAGACAAACTAATATTCACCTCAACTCTCATCTGCCCTTTTTCCATATCAGCATTAGATATATTTAAATATCTGAACATCAATCTTAATTCTTCGGCAAATTTTCTGGCTTGATTACCAGAAGTTATATCTGGTTCCGTAACCAGCTCCATCAAGGGAACCCCCGCCCTATTGAAATCAACTAGCGAATTATTTCCTTTATGTATTAATCTACCAGTGTCTTCTTCTAAATGAATTCTACTTATCTTTATTTTTTCTCCGTTAATTTCTAGATAGCCTTGTTCGCAAAAAGGCTTATCATATTGAGAAATCTGATATCCCTTAGGCAAATCGGGATAAAAATAATTCTTTCTATCAAATTTTGATTCTTTGGCAATCTTACAATTCAAAGCCCAGCCTGTTTTAATTACTTTTTTTACTGCCTCCTGATTAATAACTGGCAAAGTTCCTGGCTGAGCAGTACAAACAGGGCAAATATTATAATTAGCCCTCTTTTCTAGAGGATCATTTTTAGAAGAACAAAACATTTTTGATTTTGTCTTCAATTCTACATGTATTTCTAATCCTATTGTTGGTTTGTAGTTCATAGTTTTTCTAAAATTACAAAAGAATAAGGATAAGGATTTTTCTCATCGGCTTCATTGTCTATTCTTTTTTCTTCTTTCCATTGATTAACATCAAACTCTGGAAAATAAGCATCACCTTCAAAGTCGTGATGAATAAATGTTAAATATAGCTTATTAGCCAATGGCAGAAACTGTTTATAAATAGAAGCTCCTCCGGCTATCATTACTTCTTCACTTTCTCCCACATCTTTCAACGCCTCTTCTATAGAAGTTGCTATCACACATCCCTCTACTTTATAATTTTTGTCGTAACTTAGGATAATATTTTTTCTGTTAGGCAAAACTTTGCCAATTGACTCAAAAGTTTTAGCTCCCATAATAACTGACTTACCAAGAGTGTTTTTTTTAAAATATTCCAAATCAGCTGGCATATTCCAGGGCAAAGAATTATTATTGCCTATTATCATATTGTCTGCTACAGCAGCTATTATTGAAATAATCATACTGCCATTTCCGCTTTAATTGGCGGATGGTAATTATAATCTATTAATTCAATATCTTCCATTTTAAAATCATCTATATTCTTTATCTCTGGATTAAGCCATAATTTAGGTAAAGCCATTGGCTCTCTTTTAATTTGTTCTTTTACTTGCTCAAAGTGATTTAAATAAATATGAGCATCGCCAAGAGTATGAATAAATTCCCATGGTTCCAGTCCTGTTACTTGAGCAACCATGTGTAGAAGTAAAGAATAGGAAGCAATATTAAATGGCACGCCCAAAAATGTATCACAACTACGCTGATACATAAGCAAAGAAAGTTTACCTTTAACAGAAAAAAAATGAAAAAGAAGATGGCATGGAGGCAAGGCCATCATATCTATTTCCGCCGGATTCCATGCACTAACAATTATTCTTCTGTCATGAGGATTTTCCTTTAATTTCTTAACAACATTGGCAATTTGATCAATTGGTTCTTCGGAATAAGGAGATTTCCATTTGCGCCATTGAACTCCATAAATACGACCGACATCTCCATCAAATTTAGCTTTGGGTGTCCAATAGTCAGCATAGGCATTACCATCCCAAATATGTGAACCCAACTCTTGAAGTCTATTAACATCATTACTTCCACTTAAAAACCATAAAAGCTCAGCTTTCATTGATTTAAAAGCAAGTTTTTTAGTGGTAACGGCTGGAAAACCATCTTTCATATTAAACCTCATTTGCATTCCAAAATAAGCTCTTGAACCAATACCCGTTCTATCAGGTCGGTCAACTCCTTTTTCCATTATTAATTTTAAAGCGTCAATATATTGTTTCATATTTTTAACTCTATTTGTCTAAAAACTTCTTCAACCGAATGTTCGCCATCAATTATATGTATATTTTTAAATCTAGAAGGAAGTGTCTTATAAACATCCCAGACTTTAGACAATTTCTCCTCTTTTTCGAATAAATCTATATGCGATCCTCTCTTTTTAATTCTTTCTATACAAATCTTGGGACTTACTTTTAGGAGAAATGTTACATCGGGATACAAGAACTCATTATTTAATTCGACAAGTTGTTCTAAATTAGAACCATGGGCTGTTCCAAAAGCAAAAGTTGAGAAAAAATATCTATCAGAAATAACTGTTTTCCCTTGTTCCAGAGCAGGAATAATTAAATTATTTAAATGTTCTTTTCTGTCTTGAACATACAATTTTTGGAATTCTAATGGATCCAATTCAATATGTTCTTCTAATATTTTTCTTATCTTTCTTCCAGCTTCGGAATCTTTAGTTGGTTCTTTCGTAATAACTGTCTCCTGACCTAAAAAATCCGCCAAACAAGATACTTGAGTACTTTGCCCAGACCCATCTAGCCCATCTATTACAATAAATTTTCCCTCATAAGAATTATCCATCATATACTTCAATATATCACAATCTCTTTCGGCGGTAAAGAAAGAAAATTATAATTAATATGGCGGAGAGGATATGGATAGCGACAAGAGTTTTGGGATCAAACAAATAAGTATCTATAATAGTAGAAGTTTGAGCTTTTTTTAGAATTGACGAAAAAAATGAATCTTCTGACTTAGCACTTTTGGGAGTTTTTACTTTTGGCTCAACTTCTGTTTTGTCAAGGTTTTCCGGAAATCGTTCTCCTTTTTTGGGATCAAATGGAAAATCATCTTCTAAATCATTAATTCCGTCGTTATCATCATCAAGGTCGGAATTATTACCTATTCCATCTTTATCGGCATCTTCGGATTCGTTAAAATCCAAAGGAAATGCATCGTGCTTATCTCCAATTCCATCTTCGTCAGTATCTTTTTTTAACGGATTGCTCCCTAAGACCATCTCTTCTTTATCGGAGAGACCATCTCCATCATCGTCAAAATCCTTTTTATTTCCAATGCTATCTTTATCCGTATCCAGATCAACATAATAATTAGTTTTAATTGCAACATTATTACCATCATCGCTATCCTTTGGATTAGTACTGACAATCTCAGCTTTAATATCGTGAGCTCCTGAATTAACAACCCAATCAACAAAAACATCGTCGTAAGTATTAAACTTAACAGATATTGGTTGGGGATCAGCTATTTCCTTATTATCGCTCGTAAATATCACAAAACCATAAGCATCGTTATTTCCTAAATTAAAAACTCTGGCAAAAACACGAACTTCATCCCCTTCTATTGGCTCCTGTTTGGAAAAAGTAATATCAGAAACAGAAATAGAAAGATCCGTGGCAGAGTAAACATTCCTAGCAAATAGTAAAAACAAAATAAATAATATATAAAACTTATTTTTCATATTATTAAATTCTACCATTTTGTTGAATTTTTTCAAAGAAAATGGTATGGTATTAGAAATATGAAAGCTATTTTATTTATAGTTATTATTTTAGCCATAGTCTTCGTTTATGCCCTTATAGATCAATATGTGCCTAAGGAGTTTTTTTTAGGTAACACTAAAATCAAAGAGGCAAAACCAGATGATGAAAAAAGCTTTTCTTATTCAGCAGTAAGCGACCCCAAAAGAGAAACCGAAACTCCTGAACCAGTTGATTCAACTGTTTCTCCATATATAGACAAAGTGGAAATTTCTCGTCTTCAAAAAGCAAGCACACATAATCCCTCTGTAATAACCTTGCGGATCAATCCGTACAAAGGAGAACCAATCAATCTTAATGGTCTTAAAATTAAAACAAGAAAGGGCACTTTTACTATTTCTCAAAGTATTATCATCAAAGAAGCACTAACTGTCTATTTAGTAGGAGACACTAATCCTCTACAAACAGGCGATAGCTTTAGAGCTGATAAATGTTTTGGTTATTTATCTAAATTAAAAAATCTATACCCTTCTTTTTCTGCTCGTTGCTCTGCTCCAAAGCTAGAAGACCTTCCTGGTCTTACCCCCTACTGTCAAGATTTCATTATTAAATCAAGTAGTTGCAAAATGCCTGATTATTCTAGTGATTTCAAAATATCAACTGATCCAAAATGTGTTTCGTATATCTTAGATTACTATACTTATAGCGGTTGCCTAAAAAGAAGCTCAAAAGATGAAGACTTTTTATCAAGATATTGGTATATTTATATAAATAAAAATACCGTAGAAGAACTCCACGATACTATTTCTCTTTATGACAGTAACGATCTCTTAGTTGATAAATACACTTATTAAAAAATAAAAAGTGACCGAGTCACTTTCGCTAAAGTGACTCGGTCACTTTTTATTTTTTAATCTTAATATCCCAAGAAATCGCGGATTTTAGTTATTGGAATAGCCGTTACTCCTCCCTCATCATCAATTGTATTTAACCCCAATAAATCTCCATTAATATTAAATAAAGCACTTCCAGAAAGTGTCTTTTTTTCTATAATATTCGTTCTAATATATTCCGATGTAAAGAACTTAACAATTCCCTCATTAACTATTCTTAATGGCTTCGTATCAAAAACAATGCCAAGCAAAAATACTCTTTGACCCAGTTTTGTTTCGTCAAAATCAGCAAAGCTAACGGTTTTCAAATCATCCATATCAACTTTTATTAATGCCAAATTTTTCTTAGTGTCTCTTTTCAATATTTGCCAATTAGGAGTTTCTCCGTCAACAAAGAAAACAAAATCTCCCTTAGGTGAGATGATATCTGATAAAGTGATTATTAACCCATCCGATGTAACCACCAAACCAGAACCTGAAATAATCTTACCATTTTCGGTTTTGGTTTTTATGCCAACGATTGCTTTTTCTATTTTTTCAATAGAATTTTGCAAAACATTATTTTCTTGAATAATAATTTCTTTAGTCTCAGTTACAGAAACAGGAATATTAGCTAATTGGTATTGATCTATAAGGGGTCTTTCTACTAAAGATGGCCATAAAATCTGATTGGCAAAAATACCACCGCATAGCCCCACTCCAAAAACCAATACAATCTTTAAAAAATTCTTAGACATAAACCTTTTCTTCTTTTTTAATTTCTATTAAATCAGCCATGGTCTTAATTATAATATTTTGACCATCTACATCTATTGTAATTTCTTCTCCATCTCTTATAATTCCGGAAACAATCTTTAAAGCCAAGGGATCAAGAATTTTCTTTTGAATTACTCTTTTAAGTGGCCTGGCTCCCAAATTAGGATCGAAACCCTGATCAGCTAATAGTTCTTTTGATTGTTCTGAAAATTTAATTTTAATATTTTTCGGCCTTAATCTACTTTTAACTTTATTCAGCTCTAAATCAACTATCCTTCTGATTTCTTGCTTGCCTAGATAATTAAAAATAACTACTTCATCAATTCTGTTTAGAAACTCTGGACGAAAATCTTCCTTCAAAGCAGCTCCCACTTTTGATTCTAAAGACTTTCTTTCTATTTCTTCTCCCTCTCTTAAGAATCCTAAAGACCCCATCTGGGCTATATATTCAGAACCAGTGTTAGAAGTCATAATTAAAATAGCATTCTTAAAAGAAGCTGTCCTCCCTTTAGCATCGGTCAATCTTCCGTCTTCAAGAATCTGAAGCAAGATGTTAAAAACTTCCGGATGAGCTTTCTCAATCTCGTCAAGTAAAATTACGCTATAAGGTCTTCTCCTAACTTTATCTGTTAGTTGTCCTCCCTCTTCATAGCCAACATATCCTGGAGGAGAGCCGATTATTTTTGAAACCGAATGTTTTTCCATATATTCAGACATGTCTAATCTAATCAAAGCGTTCTGATCATTGAATAGAAATTCAGCAACAGCTCTAGCTGTTTCTGTCTTACCAACACCAGTGGGTCCTAGGAACATAAATGAACCAAGAGGTCTTCCCTGCTCAGAAATTCCAGCTCTTGAGC
>CAZKZC010000011.1:0-3898 GCA_964557155.1 uncultured Candidatus Saccharibacteria bacterium
ATAGAGGACGCTCCACTTTTAATCGGGGAATTAAGCGTTTTATGAAAATCACTCCTCAAGGTCACACCTTTTCCGTCGCAATGAATGAGGTTCGACCTCATTCATTTGCTTCTTCTTAAGGAACGACCTTTTCCGTGATTTTAGACGACGGGGGGCGTTAAAGCCAAGCTTTCCGTTGCGACGTGAAGCTCGGCTTTTTGGCGACGGCGAAGAGTTGCGTAGAGGTCCGACCTCGCCCGCTCTGAGCGGGCACCTTTAGAGGTGCGGACCTCCGACGGCGACGGCTTTTCGACGATGGAGTGAGTAAAGCTAATCTTTACTCATTGCTCTTTCTTGTTTTTTGTTTTTGATTATGATATATTAATTAAATATACAAAGATATAAAAACATGAAGAATAAAACATTATTATTAGTATTTGGCCTAGTTCTTGTTTTTACACTCGGATTTTTTGTTGGAAAGAATGGGGCTGTTTGTAAAGTTTGCGCACCAGAAAATGTTGACTTATCTCTTTTGTGGGAGACCTGGAACGAGCTGGAAGAAAACTATGTTGACCCTGATAATTTTGACCATCAAAAAATGGTCAATGGGGCAATATCGGGAATGATTTCTTCTTTGGAAGATCCCTATACTATATTTTTTGACCCAGATGAAACAAAGAAATTTTTAGAAGATGTTGGTGGAGAGTTTGAAGGTGTTGGCATGGAAATTGGTATCAGAGATGACCAACTGCAAGTCGTCGCTCCTCTAGAAGGAACTCCTGCCGAAAAGGCTGGGTTACTTCCAGGAGATAAAATAATTAAGGTGGATGATTTATTGACCATTGATATGACCATTGAGGAAGCAGTTACGATTATTCGTGGACCAAAAGGAAGTGAAGTAACTTTAACTATTTTAAGAAGTGGTTGGGAAAGTGCCAAAGAATTTAAAGTTAAAAGAGACATTATCAAGGTGCCGGCTTTAAAATGGGAAATGCTTGAAGGCGATATAGCTCACATAAAGTTATATCATTTTTCTGAAAAATCTGATAGAGATTTTCAAAAAATGGCTTTAGAGATTTTAAATAGTCCTGTTAAGGGAATAGTATTAGATTTAAGAAGCAATCCTGGAGGATATCTAGAAAGAGCTCAAGATATTGCTGGTTGGTTTTTAGAAAAAGGGCAAACAGTTGTTGTTGAAGATTTTGGAGCTAAAAAAGATAAGCAATATTATGATGCTAAAGGAAATTCTAGATTAATTGACTATCCATTGGTAGTTTTAATTAACCAGGGATCAGCTTCAGCTTCTGAAATTTTAGCTGCGGCTTTACGTGATAATAGAGGAATTAAATTAATAGGAAAAACATCTTTTGGGAAGGGATCTGTTCAAACGCTTCGCTATTTAAGTAATGGCTCTAGCTTAAAAGTTACGGTTGCTAAATGGTTAACTCCTAATGGTGACTTTATAACCAAGAAGGGCTTAGAGCCAGATATTGAAGTAGAAATGACGGAAGAAGATTATCTAGAGGATAGAGATCCACAACTAGACAAAGCCCTTGAAATAATTAAAGAAATAAACTAGAATAAAAAATATGAAAGTAATACTTTTAGAAAATATTGATAAGATAGGTAAAAAATTTGAGGTAAAAGAGATAAAAGATGGCTTTGCCAGAAACTCTTTATTGCCCAAAGGTTTGGTTAAAATAGCTGATGATCAAGCTATGAAGTGGCTTGAAGTTCAAAAAGAAATTTTAGCGAAGAAGGCCGAAGAAAACTTGAAAGCAAACCAAAGTGTTGCTAGCAGTATAGACGGTATGGAAGTGATGATTACCGTTAAGGTCGGAGATGAGGGGCAATTATTTGAACATATAACAGCTCCAAAAATAGCCGACAAATTAAAAGAGATGGGATTTGCAGTTAAAAAGGAGCAAATTGATTTACTTGAACCGATTGAGGAAATAGGGGATTTCCCAGTTAAAGTTAAATTTGAACATAATTTAGAGGCCGAAATTCAAGTAATCATTAGTGAGGAAAAATAGTAGAATATGAAGAAATATATATTTGTTGCAGGTGGTGTTATGTCTGGCATCGGAAAAGGTATTGCGGTTTCTTCAATAGGAAGAGTGTTAAAAAGTAAGGGCTTTAAGGTAACTGCGATAAAAATAGATCCCTATATTAATGTTGACGCTGGAACAATGAATCCAGTAGAACACGGAGAGGTTTTTGTGACCGAGGATGGTGTTGAATGTGATCAAGATGTTGGAAACTACGAAAGATTTTTAGACGAAAATATTTATACGGATAATTATATGACAACTGGTAAAGTTTACCAGTCCGTTATAAATAAAGAAAGAAATTTAGAATATAATGGTAAGTGTGTAGAAGTTGTTCCTGATATTCCTAATGAAGTTATTGCTACAATTAAAAAAGCTGGCGAAAAAACAGACTCAGAATTTATTCTTATAGAAATTGGTGGAACAGTAGGAGAATATCAAAACATGCTTTTTCTTGAAGCAGCCAGAATGTTAAAGTTGGCTCATCCCAAAGATGTGCTTTTTATTTTAGTTAGTTATCTCCCTATACCAAATAAAATAGGCGAGATGAAAACAAAGCCAACCCAATATGCTGTTAGAACGCTAAACTCAGCTGGAATACAACCTCAAATAATTTTAGCTCGTTCAGATAAGCCATTGGATGATGTTAGGAAGAGGAAGATATCTACTTTTTGTAGCGTGGATGAAAGAGATGTTATTTCGGCTCCAGACATTGATTCAATTTATGAAGTTCCTCTTAATTTTGAAAAAGAAAATCTAGGCAATAGAATATTAGAAGAATTACACTTAGATCCGGTCTATGAAAAAGATCTAGAAGATTGGTCCAAGTTAGTAAATACCATAAAAACAGTTACTGATCCTGTTAAAATTGGTATCGTTGGTAAATATTTTGAAACTGGCAAGTTCACCTTAACGGATTCATATATTTCCGTTATTGAATCGGTTAAGCATGCTGCTTATTTCTTCAACAAGAAACCCGAGATACAATGGCTTTCAGCCGAAGATTACGAACAAGACCAATCTAAACTTAAAGAGCTAAGCTCTTTTGATGGAATTATCATTCCTGGTGGCTTTGGCAATAGAGGAACAGAGGGTAAAATTAAAGTTATTCAATATTGTCGAGAGAATAAAATACCATTTTTAGGTCTCTGTTTGGGAATGCAGTTGTCAGTTATTGAATTTGCTAGAAATGTTTGTGGCTTAGATGCCAATTCAACCGAATTTACTAAAGAAGGAGAATTAGTGATAGATGTTATGCCCGAACAGAAAGTATTATTAAAAGAAAAGAAATATGGTGGCACAATGAGACTGGGTGCTTATGATTGTAAAATAAAACCTGGCACCATTAGCGCCAGGGCATACAATAAAGAATTGATTTCAGAGAGACATCGTCATCGCTATGAATTAAATAATAGCTATCGAAAATTATTAGAAAATAGGGGATTAGTAATGGCGGGCGTCAATCCTGAAAAAGATTTGGTAGAAATAATTGAGATAAAAGATCATCCATTCTTCGTCGCCACTCAGTTTCACCCAGAATTCAAATCCCGCCCTTTATGTCCTCATCCCTTATTCCGTGAATTCATCAATGCTTCTATTCAACATTAACAGTTTTAGCTATTCGTTGGGATCCGTCAAATTTAATTTTTCTTTTAGTGCTGAATTTAATGACACCTTCTTTTAATGAATAAAGGGTATCATCAGCTCCTCGCTTAACATTTTTTCCAGCTAAAAACTTCGTTCCTCTTTGACGAATAATTATCATTCCAGGTCTTACTTTCTGCCCTTCAAAAAGCTTAACACCGAGATATTGCGGATTAGAATCTCTACCTAATTTAGTTGCTCCTGCTGATTTAGTCTTTGACATA
>CAZKZC010000011.1:3998-15669 GCA_964557155.1 uncultured Candidatus Saccharibacteria bacterium
TTATACCTCAAAGCCAAAAATTAATACAAAACAGAATAAATTACGCAAACATTCATTTTCCTAAAAAAACAATTAGGGTTGATTTTTCTAAACCTTTTTTTGTCATAGACCATTCTGAATTAGACAAACTCGTTGCCAGCTTAGCTCAAAGTCAAGGAGCCAGGCTCCTTTTAAATCAAAATACTACAGAAATACCGGAAGATTTTGATAAAATAATTGGTTGCGATGGAGCCAATTCTGTAATTAGAAAAAAACTAAATCTCAAATATCCTAAATTTCGTCTCGGCATCTTAGAAATCCGCGGAGGTCGGACCTCCGCAGATTTTGTGGATGTTTGGCCATGTAAAACTGGCTTTTCTTGGAGAATTCCAAGAGGAAGTGGTGTTGAATTGGGCCAAATCGCTGATCCTAAAGAAATTGAAACTAGGCCTGGCCTAGTTTCAAAAGTAATTCCTCAGGGGTTGGTAGTTCCGAAAAATAATAAAGTAACTCTTTGCGGAGATGCTGCTGGATTAACTAAACCTTGGTCTGGTGGGGGAGTAATATGGGGATTATATGCTGCCGATATGCTTCTTAAAACATTTCCTGATTTTAATAAATACAGAAAAAGAACCAAAAGATTCTTTGTTCCTAAAATTATCTTATCTAAGATTGCTATGAAATTAATCTATTTCTTCGGGAATAATACGCCTTGGGTTCTGCCAAAGCAGGCTAGAATAGAATCTGATTTTCTGCTATGATAAATAAACATGAACCCCGTTAGAAATAACCGCGGGATCACATTAATACTTGGATAAAAGTTATGATTAAAAAAGAAGGAATTTCTAATGGGGTGAAAATACCTAATCATTTAGGAATAATTATAGATGGCAATAGGAGGTGGGCCAAAAAGAGAGGTCTGCCGTCTTTTTATGGTCACAAAAAAGGACTAGATAATGTTAAGAAGATATTAGATTATTGTCTTGATAGAGGAGTAAAGATATTAACTCTATATGCTTTTTCTTCTGAGAATTGGAACAGAACTAAAAAAGAAATAGAATACTTAATGAAGCTTTTCGGAGAAACACTGAATAAGAAGAATATCAATGATTTAAATGAAAGAAATGTTAGACTTCGAGTTATTGGTCAAAAAGAGAAACTACCTCAAATTCTCCAAAGCTTAATAATAAAAGCCGAAAAAGAAACTAAAAACAACAAGAAAGGAATTATCAATCTAGCTATTTCTTATGGCGGAAGACCAGAAATAGTTCAAGCAGTTAGAAGCATTATTGATAAGAAGATTCCGGCTAGTAAGGTGACCGAGGATACCATAAATAACAACCTCTGGACGTCTGGACAGCCATATCCCGACTTAATTATAAGAACAGGGGGCGAACATCGTCTTTCTAATTTTCTGACCTGGCAATCAGCTTATTCCGAACTTTATTTTCCCAAAAAGTTCTGGCCAGAATTCACCAAGAAAGATGTAGACAAAGCTTTTGAAGAGTATAACTCTCGCCACCGCCGCTTCGGCAAATAAAATCATGGATTTATTGTGGTTTTTTTGATATGATTAAAATATGGAAATTAAGATTATAAAAGAGAAAATTACAAAAGAGAAATTAAAAGAAATTGTAAAAGAAAATTATGGCGACATGACCAAGGCCGTTGTTGATATTGAAAAGAAAATAATAGCCATCGGCGGAGAATTTCACTCTGACGCCAGTACTATTCTAGTAGAGAAAGAGGGTTCAAATTATGAAAATGTCTGGGGTTTTAATGTTTATCCAGATAGAGAGGATAGATTAGAATTTGATTCTTTGATTAATATAAAACCGAATAAGGGAAATAGAGATGTAATAATAGGATCTGATAAAATAAAACAAAGAATTAGAAATATTGTTAAAGATTTAATAGAATGATAGAAGATAAATGGAAACAAATGAGTCTAGATCAACAGATGGGAAATATTGGGTCTGAATTTTCAAGAATGGTCAATCTAAAGAAAAAAGGGGATTTAGAATATGCTCAAAATAGTTTTGGCAGATTATTAGAGCTCCTTGATTTAACAATCTCTCAAAGAAAATCTAAAGAACTGCTAATCTTAAAAGAGGTCTTGGATGATTTATTTTTTAATAAAAATAAGTATAGTGTCTCTACAGATTTTTTAAGAAAATATTTCATTAATTTTACTCTAATCAAAAAATAAGAGGTTGATGCTAATAAAGGAATTGTTAAAATTCTTAAAAAGAAAAATGCTTAAAAAATCAGATATAAATTTAAAAGAATGGGAGTTTGAATTTCAGCAAAGAAGTTGTCAGCCCTTTTTGAAAGTAATCATTTCTTCTCCTTTTGGGTTTTTTAACCTTGGGTTTACTTTGGTGAGGGATTTGGTACAATAAGGATATGAATTATTTAAATCAAGTTGCAAATATAGGTATTTTACAATATAAATTTTTGAACAACAGTATGCTTAACTATCTAATCGCTGTTGGGGTTTTCTTTTTGGCCTTGGGCGTGTTGAAGATATTTAAGTTTACTATCTTAAGAAAGCTTAAAAAGATAACTAAACAGACAACTATGGAGTTTGATGATATATTAATTGATTCCATCGATGCTATTGGCTGGCCCCTATACTCTTTTTTATCAATCTATATTGCTATTCAATTTATTCAGTTCCCTAATATGATAGGTAGGGTTATTTCTATTATTATTTTAGTTGCTCTTATCTATTATATTATTAAAGCCATTCAGCAATTAATCGATTTTGGATTCGGCAAAGTTATTGAGAAAAAACAAAAAGAAGAAAACTTTGATCCAGCAATAATTAATTTATCAAAAAGATTACTTAAGGGAGTTTTGTGGATATTTGCTATTATTATAATTTTACAAAATCTTGGCTATAATGTTTCTACGCTTATCGCCGGATTAGGTATTGGTGGCTTAGCCATTGCTATTGCCCTTCAGAATATTTTGGCTGATATATTCTCTGCATTTTGTATTTACTTTGATAAACCATTCCAAATAGGGGACTTTATTAAAATTGGAGAAGATATGGGGAAAGTTAAACAAGTTGGTATAAAATCAACTAGAATTGAGACGCTTCAGGGAGAAGAATTGATTATCTCAAACAGAGAATTAACCGCAACAAGGGTTCATAACTTCAAGAAAATGGAAAAAAGAAGAATTCTTTTTGATTTTGGTATTACTTATGAAACACCAACAGAAAAAGTTAAAAAGGTTCCAGAATTAGTTAAAGATATTTTCAATAGGGTGGATGGAGCAGATCTAGATAGGGTCCATTTTAAAACTTTTGGAGATTCTGATTTAAATTTCGAAGTAGTATATTTCCTAAGTAGCAGTGAATATAACGACTATATGAATATTCAGCAAGAAATAAATCTTTCTATAAAAGATGCTTTTGAAAAAGAGGGGATTTGTTTTGCTTATCCAACCGAAAGGGTGTTTGTGGAAAAGTAGGGTTGACAATACCTCTGGGTGATGTATATTTGATTGTAAGATTAGCAATTTAACAATTTAAATTAATAAAACCATGATGCAATATTTTATTAATTCAATGGGTTTAGACGAGAGTGGGGGAGATGAATTTGATGAGTATGAGTCATTGTCAGACGATGATGATGAAATGGAATACGACGAAGAAAGCTATTAATAGAAAAGAGTGCCTTAGGCACTCTTTTAGTTTGTACAGAATGTTAATATATTGTGCGACATTTATTCACTAAGGCTATGAAATTTGCGGTGGACTTCGCGAAGGCGTTTATTGGTTACATGAGTATATATTTGAGTACTAGTTATGCTTCGGTGACCAAGAAATTCTTGAATAGTCCTAAGATCAACTCCTTGAGATAAAAGATCTGTTGCCATGCTATGACGTAAAGTATGCGGAGTCGTAAAAGTTGGTAGTCCAGTCAGAACGGTATATTTTTTAACTATTCTTTCCATGGATCGTGATGTCAGACGCTTATCAGCATCTTTTCTTGACTTATAATTAACGAATAAGGATTTATCTTTATCATTTCTTGTTGCTAGATACTTCTTGAGCCAAGATAAAGCTCTCTTCGAAAAATAAACAGTTCTCGGGTAATCTCCCTTGCCAATAACACTTAATTCTAGATCTTCTTTATTTTCCGTATTGTTAAATTGTTCACGGTTTAATGCTGCTAATTCAGCTATTCTTAGTCCAGTAGAGAATAGGGACTCTATGATAACCTTATCTCTCAAACCGCTAACAGTAGCCGTGTTGGGAGCATCAAGAAGCTTTTTGATTTGCTCCAATGAAAGGAATTTTATAACTTTTTCTTTTCTAGCGTCTTTAGGAAGATTAATTTTATCAGAGGGGAGTGATAGTATATCTTTTGACGAAAAATAGCCCAAAAGGGCTCTGAGAGCGATTAAATAGTAGTTTTGAGTTAGCTTTTTGAGTGATTTGCCATTAGCATTAGTTCCGCGAGAAAGAAAGAGACGATATTTCCAAATATGATCACCAGTTAGCTCATGAGGTTTTATACTTTCTTTATTGGTTTTTTTAAGCCAAAAAACAAACTTGTTCAGATAACGTTCATAGTTCTTTTGTGTGTTATTTGCTAAACCCTTCTCGACTTCGCAATAGTCAAGAAAATCCGGTATATGTTTTATAATAGATGTATTAGATTTGTCCATATTATAATGTTCGCTTTACCGCTATTGTGCGACATTCACTATATACATCATATATCTCTCCCCCAGTAGGTGTCAAGTGGAAAATTATCTGACAAGCTCTTTAAGGCGTTGCCAGAGAGAATTTGTTGTTTTAGGGACATCTTCTTTCATTTCTTCTAATTCTTTTTGGAATTCTTCTTCTATCTCAGGTCTTCTTTGCTCAACTTGTTGACCTAATATAGCTGATGTTTTATGCCAAACATTTTCAAATATATTTTTAAGCCAATTCCATGTCTTGGTCCATATACCTATCATCTCTTGATCAATTTCTTGAGCTAAAACGGCACCAATGTTCAATGAGATACCAATCAAAACAATCAAAAATAAATATTTATATTTCATAATTTTATTTTAGCTTGCTTTAAGCGATTTATAGTTTTTTGCTTACCCAATATGTCGGCTATTTCAAAGGGTCCCGCCGATGATTTTTTGCCACTCAAAGCGACTCTTAACGGCCACAATAACTCTCCCCTGTCCTTTATTTTATTAGCTTCGTCTAATAACACTTTTTCTATATTCTTCGTATTCCAGTCATTTATCTTAGATAGTATCTTTATAGCTTTATCAATAGATAACGACACCTCTTCTTTTGTCATATCCTTCCATATAAGAAGTCCCCCATCATATTTTAACTTTTCTTTAAAAAAGTAATCAACTAGCTCATTAATCTCTGAAAGTTTTTTTAATCTTTCTTGATAGGCGCCAATTACTTTATTCAAATAATCTCTGTCTAATTTTTCTTCCGTATCAGAAATAATATAATCGAAAGAAATGCTCTCTCCTCCAAAGGTGGCTGGAATTTTTTCAGATTTCAGTATGGGGGTTATTAACTCACTTTGTATTAAATAAGGAATACATAATTCAGACAATTTATCTAATGACTTATGACGAATATAAAAGCCATTTATATAATCTAACCTGTCAATATTAAAGACAGCTCCCGATTTTTGAACTTTATCCATTGAAAATTCTTTGATCAAAGCATTAAAGGAAAATATTTCTTTTTCTGTTCCTGGATTCCATCCTAAGAAAGCTAAGAAATTAATCAAGGCCTCTGGTAGGTAGCCAAGCTCCTTATATTCTCTCAAAGATGTTGAACCGTGCCTTTTGCTTAGTTTGCTTCTATCAGAACCCAATATTAATGGTAAGTGAGCATATTTAACTCTAGAAAAACCCAAGGCCTCTTGGATGAGGATTTGTTTTGGAGTGTTAGGCATCAAGTCCTCCCCTCTTATAACATGAGTTATTTTCATTTCATAATCATCAACAACAACTGCTAAATTATATAAAGGAGTGTCTAAATTTTTAGCAATGGTAACATCGCCGAGCAGGTTGGTGTCAAACTCTATTTTTCCTCTTACCATGTCATTAAAGGATACTTTCTTATTAGAAATCTTAAATCTAATAATAGACCCCTCCCCTCTTTCTACTCTGGATTCAACTTCTTTTTTTGAAAGTTTAGAACACTTACCATCATACATGGGTGCCTCTCCCCGGCTCATCTGTTCTTGCTTTTTAGCCTCTAAATCTTCTTCTGTGCAGAAACAATAATAGGCCTTCCCCTCTTTTAAGAGCTTTTCTATGTATTTTCTATAAACATCTTTTCTTTCGCTTTGATGATATGGTCCTTCATTATGCTCTATCCCCAACCATTTTAAGCTTTCTATAATATCTTCTTCAAATTCTGGCTTTGATCTTTCAGTGTCTGTGTCTTCAATTCTTAAGATAAAGGACCCTTTGTTCTTTTGAGCAAATAAGTAATTAAAAAGAGCAGTTCTTGCACTGCCAATATGAAAAAAGCCAGTTGGAGAAGGAGCAAATCTTACCCTTAATCCTTCATTAGTTACAAAACTGAATGTTTGTTCTAAAGTTTTCGCAATTGCCTCAATCATTACCTTTAATATACTATAAATCCACTATTTAGTAAAATAATATTGGAGGATGGATTTTGCCGTGGGGAGGGCGGCGGCTTGGAGGTCTTTGACATTTTCTATCATAATAACAAGGACGATTTCGGGATCTTCATATGGAGCGAAAATACCTACCCAGTTATGATACAGGTCCTTATCTGCCGTTTGAGCTGTTCCCGTTTTAGCGGCCACTTTAACCGGCAAAGAATTAAGTGAAATTGAAGAGGCCAGCGGACTGTTCTCTCCTGTTACTGCCCATCTCATTCCTTGACGAACAATATCAAGATTATCTGGATTTATAAAGTTACTTCTTGTAATTTCTGGCTCAATCTTTTGAACAATATTTCTATTTTCATCAACTATTTCTTTAACAACTCTTGGGCTATAGAGAGTTCCGCCATTAGCAATAGCTGAGAAAGCCGAAGCTACTTGGAGTGGTGTTACCAAAATATCTCCTTGTCCAATGGAAAGATTATAAGTATCACCATCAAACCATGGTTCTCCTTTGGCTTCCTCTTTCCATTCTGGATATGGAATAAAGCCACTCGCTTCTCCTGGTAAATCAATTCTCGTCTCACTTCCCCACCCAAATAATTCTACATATTTTTTAATTCTTGTTGGTCCTAAACCTTCTTGCTTTCCATATCCTCCGCCGATAGTATAAAAATAGACATTGCAGGATTCAGCTAATGCTTTTCGTAAATCAGTCGCTCCATGTATTGCCCAATCTTTGTGATAATAAGTAATTTCTGGATCATACCTATGAGGTATGGCAATTTGTCCACTACACATAATATCTTTCTTGTAAGTTATTATTTCTTCTTCAAGAGCTGCAGCAGCAATAATTGGTTTTATCGTAGATCCTGTTGGATAGAGTCCGGCTATAGCTCGATTAAAGAGGGGCTGTTGAGGATCGTTAAGTAAGTTTTTTAATTCTTCTTGATTAGC
The DNA here is from genome assembly GCA_964557155.1 of uncultured Candidatus Saccharibacteria bacterium. GTDB lineage: Bacteria > Patescibacteriota > Minisyncoccia > Minisyncoccales > GWA2-38-27 > JAHJSY01. The sequence continues at coordinate 11,558 of CAZKZC010000011.1, forward strand.
TCCTTCATTGAATAAGTTATTATCATACTCTGGGATACTAACTAAAGCCATAACGCCTCCAGTTTTAGGATTTAGAGCAATACCGACTGCTTTTTTAGATCCTGTTCTTTCTAATGTCTCATAAAGTGCCTGATGGACTTTCTTTTGAAGATCCGAATCAAGCCATAAAACTAAACTTTTGCCTGGCTCTGGATAAGAGATTAGTTCTTTTGATAAAATTTCTCCATAAACATCTCTCTCTATCTTAATCTCCCCCGAATTCTTTTTTAAAATATCGTCATAGGTTTTCTCTATGCCATCTTTTCCATTATAACCAATAACATGAGAAAAATTTAAACCATCTTCATAGTATCTTGTTGAGGTATGTTCTATATAAAAACCGGGAAATTCATTAATTCTTGTCTCAAGTATAATTAATGTTTCGTGATCAATGTTCTCATATTTACCTTTCGTAATTTTTTCTATTTCTTTAAAGATCTTTTTTCTTTCGGCTTCATTCTCTGGCAATTCACTTTCGTTTACCGTTAACTTAAAACTCGGTTTATTAAAGACCAGCTGTTCGCCTTTAATATCATAAATTACTCCCCTATCTGCTTTAATAGAATAAGTTATGAATTTATTATCATCGGATAATGCTCTATATCTTTCACCTTTAATAATTTGAAAATTAAAAGTTACGGCGAAAAGAACAAATATTAGTAAGAGAATAAAAAAGAAAAGACCCTTAAGTATTTTTTGGGAAAGTGGTACTTCAAATTTTCTTTCAGAAACACCAAGTTGCTCTTCTTTTTTCTTTGCCAATTCATCTAAAAAAACCTCCTGAGGCTCAATATCATACTTATATCTTCTTGAATGGAATTTGAACATATTTATTGAAAATAAGCTTTATTAAGATGGCTAAAATGACTAAGATTAAAACATTAAAGCCAATTATTCTGTCAGAAAAAATATCAAGAAAAAAACCCCCTACAAAGGCGTTATATATCCCAAAACTACTATCTGGATCTTCGTATAGATTCCATATAATAATTAGAATAAAAATAAGGTTTGGTATTATTCCCCAAAAAGAGAAATGAACCAAAAAACTAGTTTGAAATATAACTAAAAGATATAGAGCAATAATTGATAATAAATACTTCATAAATTTTGCATAAGCCTGGCTTATGCAGTATTAAAATTCTGTTATTATAAATAAATTTTCTACAGATGAAAGATTGAAAGATGGCTCAATTTCTGCCTGTTGAAATGATTCTATATCGCTTTTTCTGATAGATTTAATTTTTCCGACTAATAATCCTTCTGGGTAAATACCACTTATAGAACTAGTACAAATTATATCTCCTTCATTTACTTCTGCCTCGCTGGGAATAAGATCAAAAAACAAACCCTCGTTCTCCATTCCTTTTATCACTCCCGAAATTAAGGAGCCAGGCCTCTTGGCGTCAAAGGAGCTATTTTTATTAGAGATAAGCATTACTTTTGAAAATTTATTATAGACCTCAATAACTCTACCAACTAAAACCTTTTCTTCTGTTATAACTGGCATATTTTTCGAAATATTATCTTTCTCGCCCTTATTAATCAGAATAGAATCTTGCGAAATATCTTTGCTAATTATTTGAGCTAAAGATAATTTAAATTCCTTTTGAAGTTCAACTTCTAGAGCTTTTTTTAAAGATTGATTTTCTTGTTCATATTCTCTTAAAGATACTATTTGAGAAAGCAGTTTTTGATTACTAGCTTCAAGCTGATCTATCCTCTCTTTTAAATTACCCGAGATAAATATTCCTAAGAAAAAATTTGATGTACTATCCCCTGCTCTCCAAAATACTTTTTGGATTGGAGCAGAAAAGGAATAAAAAAAGCCTCTCATTTCTTTTTGAAAGACATTCAATAAAACAAAAACCAAAACTAAAACAATTAACCCAAGCCAAATTTTATTCTTTTTTAAAAACATAAAGGATTTTATTGGCGACTATATTCTTCAACGGTATCATTCATAACAACTAACTCTATGCCAGCATTTTTCAATAACTGTTCAGACGAACTGCCAGCGTGATATCTTTTTTGGGCTACCACCTTTTTTATGCCTACGCGTATTATCCTCATAGCACAATTATAGCAAGGAGCCATTTTGACATAAATTATTGCTCCCTCAATTTTTATTCCGTCTTTAGCACATTGCAAAATAGCATTTTCTTCGGCGTGTAGTGTCCTTACACAATGTTGAGAACTGTTTCCTTTATCATCAGTTACTGTTTTTATCATATGTCCAACTTCGTCACAATGAGGTTGACCAGGAGGAGCTCCAACATAACCGCTAGCTAAAATAGTATTACCTGGACTAACGATAACCGCGGCATTGCGACCCCTATCGCAAGTCGCTCTTTTACTTAAAGGTTCTAATAAAGACAAAAAATATTCATCCCAAGTAGGACGAATATATTTAGATTGTGTGTTATTTTCTTCCATGTTTTTATTCAACTACTTCAACCCCCATGTTTTTGGCGGTTCCAGTAATAACTTTCATTGCTTGTTCTACATCGTTAGTATTTAGATCAGACATTTTTCTTTCAGCTACTCTTCTTAATTGATCTTTGGTTATTTTGCCAACCATCTTTTTATTTGGTTCTCCAGAACCTTTTTCTAAGCCAATCTCTTTCTTTATGAGTTGAGAAGCTGGTGGTTGCTTTACTTGAAAATCATATGTTCTATCAGCATAAATCGTAATCTCAACAGGAATTTTAAATCCCTCTTGTTCTCTTGTGGCGTCGTTAAACTTCTGACAAAATTCAGCAATATTTAAACCATGCTGAGCCAAAGCTGGACCAACTGGAGGTGCTGGGGTTGCCTTACTCGCTGGAATTTGAAGTTTTACTTTTGCAATAACTGTTTTAGCCATAATATTATATCTTTTTAATTTGAAGAGAATCTAACTCAACAGGAGTATCTCTGCCAAACATATTTACTAATACTTTAATCTTCCCCCTGTTTGGATCAATAGCTGAAACCTTTCCATCAAAATCTTTAAACGGACCATCAATAATTTTAACCGCATCGCCTACTTCAACCTCAATATTGTGTTTAGGAGTTTCAACACCCATTCTTTTCTTCAGTGTTTGAATTTCTGCTTCAGAAACTGGCACTGGAGTAGTTCCTACTCCAACAAAACCAGTAACATTAGGCGTATTTCTAACAACATACCAAGAATCATCGGTAACAATCATTTCTACTAAAACATATCCTGGGTATATTTTTTCTTCAACGGTTTTTCTTTTTCCACTCTTAATTTTAATCTTCTTTTCTTTAGGAACAATAACGCTAAATATTTTATCATCCATACCTAAAGAATCAACTCTTTGTTTCAAGCTTTTAGCAACAGCATCTTCATATCCTGAATAAGTATGAATTACATACCAATTTTTTTGTTCTGGTAATTGTTGTTTTGGCATTACATTACATATTTATTTAATATTGTTGAGAATATATAATCAAGACCGCCCAAAAAAGCAGCTACAGAAAGAGACACACCAACTATGATTAAAGTATATTTGATAGTTTCTTTCCTGCTGGGCCAATTAACCTTTTTCATTTCTAAACGCACTTCTTTTAGGAATGTGAATAGTTTTATAATTAATTTCATAATAGTTTAATTGTAATCAAAAATCCTTAAATGTCAAGGTTTTTGACTTCTTTGGCGTAAGTTTGAATAAATTTCTTTCTTGGGGGAACTTCATCGCCCATTAAAGTATCAAAGATTCTATCAGCTTCTTTGGCGTCTTCAACAGTTATCTGTAATAGCACTCGCCTTTCTGGATCCATTGTTGTTTCCCATAGTTGATCTGGATTCATCTCTCCCAAACCTTTATATCTCTGTATAGAAGGTGCTGTTTTATCTTTGTTAAAAGAAGTTAATATCTTTTCTTTTTCTGAATCAGTATAGGCGTATTGTATGTTTTTCCCAGACTGAATCTTATATAATGGCGGTTGAGCAGCGTAAAGATAGCCATTTTCAATAATCGGTTTAAAATGACGATAGAACAAAGTTAACAAAAGAGTTTTAATATGATTACCGTCCGAATCAGCATCAGCCATTAAAATAATTCGGTGAT
>CAZKZC010000012.1:0-12205 GCA_964557155.1 uncultured Candidatus Saccharibacteria bacterium
TGAGGCTCACGTATTACCGATGCTTCTGGCACGTGATTAGCAGCCCCTTATTCCTATCCTAACATCACCCGAAGGTTTCTCAGATAGAAAAGCTCTTTACATTCCGAAGAACGTCTTCAAGCACGCGGCGTCGCTCCATCAGGCTTTCGCCCATTGTGGAATATTCTCGACTGCTGCCTCCCGTAGGAGTAGGGTCCGTGTCGCAGTACCCTTGTTGAGGATCACACTCTCATGTCCCCTATCCGTCATAGCCTTGGTGAGCTATTACCTCACCAACAAGCTGATAGACCGCAGACCGTTCTTAAAGCGAAAAATCTTTACCCTTGCGGGAACTATCTCGAATTAGCTTGGGTTTCCCCAGGTTATGCGAGACTCTAAGGTACATATCTACGTGTTACTAACCCGTTCGCCGGTTAGTCCGATAAATATCGGACTCCCCTTGACTTGCATGCCTTATCCACGCCGCTAGCGTTCATCCTGAGCCAGGATCAAACTCTCAAAAAAAGTTTTGTAGCTCAAATTAAACTAAAAAAAATAAATAGGTCAAAGCAACTCTAAAATATTGAATTGAATTGCTTACTTTATTAAATTTACAAAGTGCCTACCTCTTAATCTTACTTACTTACAATCAATTGTCAAGCAAAACTAAAGGAGCTTAGCTCCTTATGGAGCCTGAGGTCGGATTTGAACCGACGACCGACTGTTTACAAAACAGTTGCTCTGGCCACTGAGCTACTCAGGCACGATTATTTCTTCCTTTTTAATTTCTTCCAATAATCGTCTGAAAACTTATTCTTTTCATCAATAGATTTTTGGCGAAGATTAGCAAGCAATGTACTTGTTTTCTTTTCAGTTTTTAAAACTAAAACTTTAAAACTAGAAAGGAACTTATAGAGCAATCTTTCTTTGGAAAATAGTTTTAAAATACTTCTACTTCTTTCTTTAATATTATCTAAGGAACTTGATCTTTCTGCCTTCAATTTAACAAGAACTGGAATCTTAATAAACATCATCACAGCCATAGCTGTAGCACTACCCAATAAAATTAAAATAAAAAGTATTTCTAACATTATATCTCGTATCTTGTAAATCTTTTTAAAATGATATTTTCACCGATTTTAGCAATGTATTCTTCAATTAACTCTTTTATTGTTTTACTTGGATCTTTTACCCAATCTTGAGATAATAAATTCTCTTCTTCGGGATTCAGGGCAGCAATATGCAAACAAAGCTCATGGGCTAAATCTATAAAGTCATTTGACTTGGCAACAAAATCTGTTTCGCAACGAAGCTCAATCATGACACCAACTCTTTTATTAGGATGAACATATGTATCAATTATACCAACGCCAGCATCTCTTGAAGACTTCTTATTAGCAAGCTCTCTGCCCATTTTTTTTAAAATCTCTTTAGCTTTTTCATCATCGCCTTCGGCTTCCTCAAGAGCCTTTTTACATTCTAATACTGAAACGCCTGTTTGGTAACGAAGTTCTTTAATTTGATCAATATTAATCATACTCTTGCTTTTTTATCAAAGTGACCGAGTCACTTTTAGCCGAAAGTGACTCGGTCACTTTTAAACCTTTATTTATTCTTTTTGTTTATTATAGCACTTTTTACTTTTTCTAAAATATATTTAACAGATGATATCGCGTCGTCATTGGCTGGGATTGGATAATCAGCCAAATTAGGATCAACATTAGTATCAGCAATGGCGATAACTGGAATGTTTTTCATTATCGCCTCCTTAACAGCTAAAGAATCCTTTTTCATATCTAGAACAAAAACTGCGTCAGGTAAGCCAATAATATTTTTAATACCTCCGAACTTAATTTCTAATTTTGCTAATTTTTTATCTATTCCTAATCTCTCTTTTTTAGTATATTTTTCTAACTCTCCTCTCTCTTTCTCTCCTTCCAATTCTTTAAAATGATCTATTCTCTTTTTCATAGTTCCAAAATTAGTAAAAGTTCCGCCAAGCCATCTTTCGTGTATGTATGGCATTTTGCATTCCTCAGCCGTTTCTTTTAACAAATTTTTAACCTGGACTTTTGTTCCAACAAAAAGAATCTTTTTATCTTCTGAAATAAGTTTTTCAATGTATCCTAAGGCTTTTTCAAGTTTTTCTGCCGTTTGCTCTAAATCAAAAACATGAACAGTGTTTTTCACTCCAATAATATATGGCTTTATTTTGGGATGAATTCTTGAGGTTCTATGCCCAAAATGCAAACCTGCCTCAGTCATTTCTGAAACATCAATATTATATTTATATTTCTTAACTTTTTCCCCTATCATAGTAGTTTCAATAATAGCATATTCAAAAATAAAATCAAGTAAAAAGGCGCAGAGAGAAATAAAACTCTGTGCCTATTAAGATTTCCTTCTAGATCGCACTTCAAACCATTTCATAATCGCGGTTAGGAACCCTATTGAGATTAAGATTACGCTAACAAGAGACGGTACTTTGCCCTTTAAGTAGGGATCAAAAGTGTTCAGCATTACTCCCATAACCCCTAAAAACAATAATATCATACCTAGATTAACTTTTCTTTCACTTATCATTTTTATCTCCCTTAAAATATTATTTAAGTTAAAGAACCATCACTATCTACACCATACCACAAATCCCCCACCAACGCAACCCTTTTTATATAATATCTGGTAACCAGATGAAGATTGTTAATAATAAAATAAAGATGGATTGGAAAATAACAGCTGTTTCTCTTTTTCTTCTGGCAATCATACCGACAAAAGCAAGAATAGCTAGACCAGCATATAGAACAGTTAGAAACAATCTAATTAATTGAGGAGAGTCACTTAACAGAAACATTTGGAAAACAGTTATGTCTGTATCAGATTGTCTTTTTTGACCTATATCGCTCCCCTTCTCGGTCATAGCCAAAAATAAGTTTTCTTTATAAAGTTCATTCTCATCAACCGTTTTAACAATAACCGGCTCTTCGGGCTCAATGTCTTTAATTAGCCCTTCTTCCGTAATGTCAAGATATGCTGGCTTGCTACTTTTATCAATTTCAGAAATAATAATCTCTTTATACTCTTCTGTTATGCCAGAAGCCATTGCTAAGCTGGGCGTCTTTTCTCTTCCCAAAAACATAACAACAACTATGGTTTTTCTTCCGTCCATCTTTCCTTCAGCTATGCCAATTCCAATATCAGTAAAATAACCGTTAAGAATATTCTTGGCATGAGATGGAGAATTAAGCCAAGCGCTTAATAACATAATCGGATCGCTAAAATCAATGGCCAAGTTCTCTCCCGCTGCCGCATAATCATATTCAACAAGATCAAGCCATGTCCAAGGTAATTCTCCCTCAGGTCCAACATGATCAAAATAACCTCTCTCAATCATATCTTGAGCTTTTAATTGAGCTGCTTGAGCAAGTTTTTCGTTTACATTTAAATCTAAAAAGCCGTAACTCTCTCTTACCGGATTAACCTCCTGAATAATAAGTTGCTGTGTTAATCCAGCTAAAAGATTATTTATTTTAACATTTAAAACTGATGACAATACTACAAAAAGAGCAACTGAAATAATTGCGTAAAAAATTAAATACTTTTTGTCTAAAAATCTCATTTGTTTAGCTCACCAACAACGATTAAACGATTCTTGTCTGAAAAAAGTGGCTCACAAGTAATTAATGTTACGATTGACTTCTCCGTTTGACTTAAAACCTCTATTACTTCAGGTTTAACAACTTTTGTATAAGCAACAGTGTAATCATATCTGATTCCCTCCCAATAAATATAAAAATGGTCGCCTGGCTTAACTTTATCTAAAAGGTAAAAGGTTTCTTTATGTGGTGGTCTGTATTTAAATCTGTGAGCAGCTAAAGCAGTGTTTCCTCCGAGATCGGGTGTCGACCCATCGGGAAGGAGCCAAGCTCCTTCCTCTAGGGCTGAATCATCCTGTCCTAGGACAACTGGAATTTCTACCCCAATACTTGGAATTACAAGCCAATTACCTTCCACTTCTGTCGTTTCTACTACAATTGCTTCTTCACCCACGCCTGTTTTAATAATATTCATATCAGCTTCAACAACTGGAATAGATAAATTATATTTAATAACAGGTATAAACGGATAAACTAAAGCAATTAAAGACCCTATTATCAGAATACCAAATAATGAGAACTGTATCAATTGTCTATATCTTTTAGTAAAGATACTGATAAATCCTAAAATACCCACAAGAAGAATACCTAATCCACCAAGAATAAACCAAGCGAATGAACTTACTCCTGTATGTGGAAGAACTTTTATTATTGGATCTGAATCTGGTTCTACCGCAACAATAATTTCTTCACCTTTTACTTCAGGAACACGAACTTCAATTTCAGCATCATCTGATACTGTCATGTAATTACTAGATGTTATCTTAGCTATATTAGCATAAAGACCTGCTGAAATATCTTCAGAAACTAAAACATCAAAAGAAACTATTCTTTCTTCTTTTTTAAGAAGATCTCCAATTTCCCATTTCCCTTCTAAGCTTCCGTCCACATAAGTGAAACCACATGGCAATTCATCCCAAAGGACAACCGATATTGCTTTTCCCCATCCAGTATTTTCTATTACAATCGTATAGGTTATAACAGTTCCTGGATTGATAAATTCTTCATCCACACTTTTATCAATGGTTAATTTGGGCTGTGGCGTAGATCCTCCAGGAGGATTGATTGGCTCAGGCTCAGGCTCAGGTTCAGGCTCAGGTTCAGGCTCAGGTTCAGGTTCAGGCTCAGGTTCAGGCTCAGGCTCAGGTTCAGGCTCAGGTTCAGGTTCAGGCTCTCCGCAAGGATTCTCGCAATAATCATCGCGAATAGCTCCGTTATAATTACCAAAATCAATATTTTCTAGATTTTGGTTTACTATCTCAACTATATGACAACCGTCACAAGTATTAGGATAAGTTTGATCCCAATCTTCATTCTCTATCTCGCAAACATTATAAGTTCCAGGTTGAAGGTCAGTAAAACTATAATTACCTAAACTATCAGTTAAAGTTGTCGTATATGGATAAACATCTGACTCAAGACTAATCCCCCAGTTTTCTAGACTAGGTTCCCCATCATCAATACCGTTATGATTTTCGTCGTTAAACTTTTCTCCGGATATTGAATAGGTTTGAGTCGCTAACACAGTTTGAGAAACCAAACTGAAAGCCATAACAGATATAACTGCTATTGCCGTAACACATAATATTCTTTTTTTTCTCATATTATTCATTATTTATAAAATAAAAACCTAAAAAGCAACTAACGAAATAGTCTCAAATATAGGTTTGTTTTAATGATCTCCCCTGTTTCAAAAAAGAGCATTCACGAGATAAAGAGCATTCGCGTGTGCCTATTCGTAGTAGGCCATTCGCATACTAAAGAACAATTAGGGGAATATTATATCTTAATGAATTCACAAAAAAAGTCAAGATCTTTAACCACCAAGAGGAGGATTGATGGGTGAATTAAGAGCGTTTATTATTTTGGTCATTTCAAGGAAACGATCACGAGCACCTAGAACTATATTAATAAAACGAGTGCCAGTTTCTGGGTTTTCTAGAACTATTAACAAACATTCACCAGCGGCTGGACTATAACCTGTTTTACCACCAATTATTTCAGGATATTTAGTTAATAATTTATTAGTACTTATAGAAGCAAACCTTCTATCAGCAGTTATTTCAAATATTTCTGGCTGATTTTCCAATATATATTTTGCTAATTTAACAAGATCTTCAGCAGTTGAATAGTTTTTTACTTTTTCTGGGTCGTCTGGTTCAAGACCTGTCGGATTAACAAAATAAGTATTTTCTAGTCCTATTTTCTCGGCATAATCATTCATTGAATTAATAAAATCATCGTAATCAATTAATCCCGCTAAAGAATCAGCAGCATTATTATTAGATTCAATTAACATAGAATTAATAAGCTTTTGGGTTGAAATATTTAAATCGTAATTATCAAAAACAACTAAGGCGGTCATTAGTTTTGAGATTGAAGCCATTGGAACACGATCTTGAGAATTTAATGAGAATAAAACTTTTTCCTCTCCTTTTTTATTAATCTCAACTGATATAGCTACCCTGGTATTAATATTAGCGTTTTGTAAGCTTATTCTTTTGCCCCTGTCAATTTTAAGATTCTCTACTTGCTGATTAATAAACTCTTCTGTCATATCAGCCGTAAACAATTCCGGTGTTTTGGCCAGCTCTAGCTCATACCAAAAATCTTCTGAAAAGCCCATTAAGGCACTGGCTCCCCATCCAAAAACCATACTTAAAACAATAGCAAGTGATAGAACCTTTATTTTTCCCACAGCTTTATCTTTAATTCTTTTAGTTGAGTTTTGGATATTTCTGATGGAGCGTTCATCATTAAATCACGACTGTCTCCTGTTTTAGGAAAAGCAATAACTTCTCTAATGGTTTCTTCTCCAAGCAACATAGCTAAAAGACGATCAAGTCCAGAAGCTATTCCACCATGAGGCGGTACGCCATATTTAAAGGCCTCTAACATATGACCAAAGTTTTCTTTCACTTCTTGCTTTTTATAGCCAATTATTTCAAAGACAACTTCAAGTGCTTCCGATTGATAATTTCTTATGCTACCACCACCAACTTCGGAACCATTCAAAACAATATCATATTGAGATGTTAGAATACTCTTTATATTCTTTTTCTTGAGTAGGTCGTCCATAAACTCTGGTTTTGGAGCTGAGAAAGGATTATGAGTAAATGTCCAGCCGTCTCCGTCTGTTTTTTTAAAGAAAGGAAAATCAATAACCCAGCAGAAGGCAAGTAAATTAGGATCTTTCTTATCTTTCCTCAAGTCGGGTCTATCAGTTTTGTATTTCTTCATTGCTTCGCTATAGGTAATTCTTGGAAATGGTGTTTCTTGAATCTTCTTTTCCGGATATAGCTTTTCAACAAGAGAAATAAATAGCTTTTCTATAAGCTCTATAACATCTTCTTGATCAATAAAAGACATTTCTAAATCTAATTGGGTATGTTCTGGTTGACGGTCCCCTCTTGGATCTTCATCTCGAAGACAACGAGCAATCTGGAAATACTTTTCAAAACCAGCTATTTGTAATAACTGCTTATATTGCTGTGGCGACTGAGGCAAGGCATAGAACTTTCCCGTTTGCAATCTTGATGGGACAACAAAGTCCCTTGCTCCTTCCGGAGTTGACTTAGTTAACATCGGAGTTTCTATTTCCACAAACCCATCTTCTTCTAAAAAACTTCTTATAAAGCTAATTGCTTTTTGCCGATCAATAATATTTCTTTTCAATCTTTGTCTCCTTAAGTCAATATATCTATGGGTCATTCTCTTTTCTTCTGATATGTCGTATCCATCGCCTTCAATAGAAAAAGGAATAGTTTCTGCTTCAGATAAAACCTTTAATTCATTAATAAAAAGTTCTATTTCTCCTGTTTCTAGTTTAGGATTAATCATTTTGTCAGGTCTTTTAGAAATCTTTCCTTCAACCTCAATGACCCATTCAGGACGAATTTCTTTAGCAATGTCTGCCTTACAAACTAATTGCAAAATACCGCTGACATCTCTTAGGTCAATGAAAGTAATTTTCCCATGAGATCTGATAGAATCAACCCAACCAGCAGTTTTAACCTTTTTGTCTAAATATTTATTTGTCTCTTTATTAAGTATTCTTTTCATTAAATTTATTATATAAAACTTTTAAAGCATTGACAAGATGCTTCAATTAAGATAGACTGAAACAATGTAGCTTTTTAAAAATATTATAAAGGAACTTTGTGAAAGGAGTCCAAAATGTTAGTTCTAAGCAGACGGAGAGATGAAGAGATTGTGATCGGTGACGATATAATAATTCTTATCGTAGATGTCCGAGGCGACAAAGTTCGTCTAGGCATAACCGCCCCCAAAGAAATACCAGTTCATCGCAGAGAAATATACGATGCCATTCAACGCGAAAAAACAAAAAATAAACAAAAACCGAAAGACCCACCAGAATGATGGGTCTTTTTCTTTTCTATAAATCAATTAAATCATTGGATCTACTGGTGGTATTGGAGGTTGTCCTCCCCCATTTCCTTTTGAACCAAAAATTTTATCTTTGAAGATATAAACCAAAATTGCTATTATTACGACAACAGCAATGATTATTCCAATTGTTGTTCCGCTCATAAGCTATAAAAAAATTAAAAACATTAATAATGACCTTTCTTAGTTAATTCTCTTCTTTTTATATATTTGTGTCAAGCAATTTATACACATCTCCTGCTCCCATAATTATTACAACTTCTTCTCCTTTTAGCGTATCTTCTAAATATTTTTTAACCTTATCCTTCGGTAAATATTCTGCCCATGATCTATTAATTTTTTCTATAAGCTTTTTGGAGCTTACTTTTCCCTTGATATCTCCCTTTTCTCTTCCGGCAACATCGTAAATATCTACTATTATTAATTTGTCTATTGGAGCACTAGAAAATACTCTTACGAAATCATTGAATAGGAAATGTGTTCTTTGATATTGATGCGGTTGGAAGATACACCAAATTTTCTTATCAGGAAATTTTTCTCTAGCGGCGGTCAAAGTCGCTTTTATTTCTGTTGGATGATGAGCATAGTCATGGATAATTTCCAATTTCCAATTTCCAATTTCCAATTTTCTCTGATCAAAACGCCTCCAAGAACCTTTATATTCCGAAAGTGCTTCAAAAGAAACCTCATCAGGAATTTTTAAAATTCTAGCTATCTTTAGAACCAGAAGTGCATTTGAAACATTATGATCACCTGGTACTTTTAAGATCTTTTTTAATTCCTTGGCTTCTTCGTTTTCTAGATTAAATTTTCTTGCATCTATCAAATGACCATCTTTGGGCAGATGAGAAAAAAATTCTTTGAAAGTTTTAAGAATGTGCTCTAAATCTCTGTAATAATCTAAGTGTTCCTTTTCAATATTAGTTAAACCAATAATTTGAGGATAATAATTTAAAAGAGAGACCTTCCACTCATCCGCTTCTATGATTAAATATTTACTTTTGCCCTCTCTGAAATTAGTATCACCAAATTCTTTTAGCTTGGTACCGATAATCACCGTTGGATCAAATCCTGCCTTTATTAAAACCAAAGAAAGCATTGAACAAGTCGTGCTTTTCCCATGAGTGCCAGAAATAGCAATTGTAAAATACTCTTTAACCACTTCTCCCAATGCTTCTGGATAACTAAAAAGCTTGGCTTTTTGACCTTTGGCTTGCTTGTATTCTGGATTATCGTTTTGAACTGCTGGACTATAAATAACCAAATCAACATCTTTGGGAATATTTTCAGCTCTATGGGGCCCTAAAGAAACCTTGATTCCCTTTTCTTCTAGCTTTTCAATAACTTCTGAAAAAACTAAATCAGAGCCAGTTATTTTATAACCCTTAGCTAAATAATACTGAGCTAAAGCACTCACTCCTATTCCTCCAATACCAATAAAATGAATCTTCTTCATGTTTTTAATTCAAACGATTCAAGTATAATATATTCTGGTCCGCCCTTTTTTAAAACGCTTTCCATAACTTCAATAGAATTAACTTCAAATTCTAGATTAATATCTTCGTCAATTTGAGGCCTTTCTTCAAGTTCTATTCTATTCCAATCCCACTTTCTAATTCTCGCCAAAGTAATATGAGGAATTAAATTAAGTTCATCTATTTTAGGTCCTGTTGCCCAAACCATACGAGGAGTTTTGCCTATAGGTCCATAACATATCTTATCTAGCTTAATATTGAAAGAATTATTTTTTTCGGCAAGCTCTTGAGTGTCTTTCAAAACATCTAGCAATTCTCCATCCGAAACATAACCTAAAAATTCCAAAGTAATATGCAAATTATCTTTCTTTGTCCACTTGGCTGGCAAGTCAGACCACTTCTCCGTATGAAAGGCCAAACCTTTCTTAACATCCCCCGGTAAATTTATAGCAATAAATATCCTATGTCTATTTTTCATAATATTATAATATATTCATCCATATTGACATAACTTCCACAAAATGTAAAATAATGGATTAAATGTAAATCTAGAACTTTAACAACTTAATAGGGAGATGTATTATGAAATCAAGAGAAAAAATCAAAATAGGTCATATTGTTATAGTAGAAACATGTGCAATATATAGCATAGGAATTGTGACTGGAATACGTTCAACAGCACCTCTTTTCGAAATTCACTTACTTTCGGGAAGAAAATCAACGTATTATAATTGCAATTTAACTCCGATTGCTTATATAGTTCTAAATTTAGACGAAAAATTAGAGCTTGCTGTAAAAGCTTTGATTTCCGAAAAATATCATTATCTTTTAGATAAAACCAAAGATGGAGAAATGTTGACTAGGGAAGAGACAGAAATTATTAAAAAAGATATTAAAAAACTCATTGAATCTTGATTTCAAAAAACTCAAAGCTCAGATCAAAACAACGATTTGAGCTTTTTCTTTTTCTTCATGTATTTCATAACAACAAAACAAAACCAAGCCATGATAAAAATTCCAAAAACTACAATACTCTATAGTGCTGTAGTTTATAGAACTTTATTTTAGAGCTTTATTTATTTGTTGATATATTTGAGATTTGCGATCTAATTTATTTAAAGATTTTTTGACTCTTTCCTTTTGTTTTTCGTTCATTGTTTTTATTACATCTTCCATTAAAAGCTGTGGCCAGAACATAATAGGATACCGTTTTTTAAGCTTTTTAAATTCACTATATTCTGATTGTGTTTTTTTAGATTCTTTCCGCTCAGTTCTTTTTGCAATTAATCTAAAACCTTGTCCTGATTCTAATAACCATTGATTTATTTTAGATATTGTAGTCGGGCTTGTCTTTAGTAAGTTTTGAATTTCTTGATAATCTTTTCCGTTAATTAACATTTTTGCAACCTTAATTCTTCTAGCTATCATCACAGTTTCCTGTTTTGTTAGTAAATCAGTTATAAAATCCATTATTTCTTCTGGCCCATTTAAAACAGAAATTGCTTCACAAAACTCTTGTAATAAATTGGCTTTCTCTGTGCTTGAAATTGTTGAATATTTTTTCATATTATTTTGATATGTTATTTTAATTTTATTTAAACTTTATTTCCCATCTAACCATTTATTCAATTATATTATTTAATTATAACATAATTCTAAAAACTACAGCACTCTATAGTGCTGTAGTTTTTTCTCAGCAAACATTCCCTTATTTTTTTTCTATTCGGCGGACATATTCTGACTTTTCGGTGTTTATCTCTATAATATCATCTTGCTGAATAAATAGGGGGGCGTTGATTTCGGCTCCTGTTTCTAGAGTTACCAATTTATTCCCACTTTGAGCTCGGTCTCCTTTTGTTCCAGGAGGAGCCTGACTAACTTTCAAGCTAATCTTAACTGGTAAAGATATATTGATTATTTCTTCATTAAATATTAAGGCCTCAACCTCTTGATTTGATTTTAAAAACTTAGCTATATCTCCTATCTGATCTTTTGATAATTCAAATCTTTTAGAAGAATTGTCTGATTCAGAGAAAACATATTTGTCTTTGTGGGAATATACAAACTTAGCTTTTAGTTTTGAGAGCTCGGCTTCTTCGAAGCTATCTGACCCTCGAAATGTTTGAGGAATAATATTCCCTGTGATTAAATTCTTCAACCTAGCTTGCAATACCGAAGAGCCCCTTGCTTTAAACATGGCTGAGGCCTCAACTATTTCATAAGGTTGGCTGTTATATATAATTCTTGAGCCTTTTCTTAGCTCAGAGTAAGGGATTAAAGTCATGATGTCCTCTTAAAAAATCTTCTATGGCCATTGGCTTTTTGCCTTCTGGCTGTATTTTCTTAATTATTAATTTATCTTTGATTACTTCTGTTTCTAATATCTTTATTCTTTTGTTTCTCCAAATAGTATAGGTTCCTGGCCAAGGATTAAAAGCCCTAACTTGAGAATCAATTTCTTCTGGTGTCTTCTTCCAATCAATTTCACCATCCTCTCTTTTAAAAACTTTTGTATAACTCGCTTCTTTATGATCTTGTTCTTTTGCCTTAATTTTTCCGTCAATCCATTTAGGCAATATTTCTATTAGGAGCTGAGCTCCTTTAACGGCCAATTGCTTCTCCAATTCCCTATAAGTATAGTTTTGGGAAATTGGATATTGGATATTGGAAATTATTGCTCCGTGATCCATT
>CAZKZC010000013.1:0-11474 GCA_964557155.1 uncultured Candidatus Saccharibacteria bacterium
TATTAATATTCTTATCATATATAATAGTAGGAATTTTATCTGTTATATAACGCAAAGCACAAGAAATAGACCCTCTTTGAAAAAATATATTCACTCTAAATCTAGCTTTATCTTCAAAATTATATGAAAAATCAATTTCCTTATTAGCTAGAAACCTTTCTTGTTGGACATCAGTCATTAGCTCGAAAGCAAGACTTTTAGAGTCCTCTTGAGTAAGTTCCCTTCTTCTGACTAAGCTAATTAGTCGTCCTCCTATACGTAAAATAGGTGGATGCCCAACTGAAATATGAAAATCAGAGGCCTTTTGTTGTAAAACCGTTTCTAATAACTCTTTTAATAAATCTTTATAATTCATATTATTTTCTTTATTTCTTCTATTACTTCACTTGGAGTATAGTGAGCTTTGACTAAATATTTTGCAGCTCCCATCTTTATGCCTTTTTCAACTTCATCTTTCTCTCCAAGATTAGATAAAATTACTACTTTAATGTTTTTTGTTTTTTCGTCAGAATGAACCTTCCTTAAAATCTCCCAGCCATTGAAATTGGGCAAAACAATATCCAAAAGCATCAAATCGGGTATTTCATCTTTTATTTTTCTTAAAGCCGTATCACCGTCTTCAGCAACGCTAACAGCATATCCTGCTTCTTTTAGTTTTATTGTATAGATATCGATCAAGAATGGATCGTCTTCTACTAATAGTATTTTCTTCATAATTTTGTTTATTACTTTTCTTCGGCGACACGAAGAATTTCCTCGAGAGAGGTTAAGCCCTTTAATACTTTTAGGACACCATCTTGTTTCATGGTAATCATCCCTTGTCGATTAGCTTCTTTCTTAATTTCCATCTCAGACGGCTTGACTAGAATTAAATTAGCTAGCTCGTCAGTCATCTCAAGAACTTCATAAATTCCAATTCTCCCCAAATAGCCAGAACTACACCTCTTGCATCCTTTTGGTTTATAAATCTCTATCTCTTTCGGAATATCTAATTCTTTACGACTATTTTCTGGAATCTCGCTTATGGTTTTTGTGACCATTGCTAACATCTGTGGATTTGGCTTTACTTTCTCTCTGCAATGAATGCAAAGTTTTCTTATTAATCGCTGACCTATAATTATATTTAAAGTTGGAGGAAGTAAAAATGGCTTAATACCCATATCAACTAATCTTGGAATAGCACCTGCCGCATTAGAAGTATGCAAAGTGGAAAGTAAAACATGACCTGTTAAAGATGCATGAACAGCCAATAATGCTGTTTCCTCATCTCTAATCTCACCAACCATTAATATATCAGGATCTTGCCTTAGGGCAGAACGCAAACCATTAGCAAAAGTATAATCAATTTCTGGTCTTACCTGTGATTGATTAACTCCTTCTATAGAATATTCAACTGGATCTTCTAGAGTTAAGATATTAACCTCTTCTTTATTAAATACACCCAGAACAGCATAAAGAGTTGTTGATTTACCCGATCCGGTAGGACCAACAGCTAAAATCATTCCAAATGCCTTTTTAAAAGATCTCTTAACAACCTCCAAATTTCTTCCGGTCATTCCTAATTCTTCAAAGTCAACCTTTCTTTGTTCGGGATCTAGTATTCTGATAACAACTTTTTCACCTAAATTAGTTGGTAAAGTAGAAATTCTGAAATCAATATTACGATCAGCGATTTTAGCTGAAAAACGACCGTCTTGCGGAATTCTTGTTTCATCTATTTTTAAAGTAGCTAGGATTTTAATTCTGGCAACAATCGCTGGCAATGTCCTTAACGGCAAGAATATACTAGCATGCAATATACCGTCTAGGCGAAACCTGACTCTTAATTTCTCTCTTCCTGGTTCAATATGAATATCCGAGGCACTCCCGTCAACAGCATGCCTTAAAATAACAGCTACTACTTTTGAGATAGGTGCCTCCTCAACGATTCTTTCAAGCTCGCTTGGAGTTACTACTTTTCTTCTCTCACCACTATGTTCTTTTTTAAGATCCACTTCCAGCTCTTCCAAAGCCATCTTCACTTCCTTCTTTAAGCTTTTATATCTTTTAAAGATCTGCTCAAAATTTGAAATCGTAAGTAAAAAAACTTTGTAATTAAAACCATTCTGACGAGCTAAAAATTCTAATGCCTCTCGTGCTTTTAAATCTTCTGGGTAAACCATTCCCACTTCTAGCTTGTTTTCATCCCTTACCAGAGGAATCATTTTATAATACTTAGATGATTCTTCTGGAATTGTTTCTAACGCTTTTAAAATAATATCATCGGGGGAAACTGTTTTCAAGGGAACTTTAACGATTTCGCTTTTTAATCCAAACAAAAAATCTTCCGAGACAATTTTTTCTTCTAAAATAATTTCTTCTTCTCTTTTGCCAGAAGTTTTAATTTCGTATTCCAAAGCAGTCGCCCTGGATTTCTCCAATACCTTCTTTTTTACTAACGCATTAATTAATGACATATCAACATAAATTTATAAGGCGTGTTTTTCTCTTGTAGGGGCGGGGTTTCCCCGCCCATTCTATTGTGAAATGTTAATCTCTTTGGATAGGGCGAGGAAACCTCGCACCTACCTCTCTCTATATTATTTATTGCAATTATACCATGTATGTGATTAGGCATTACTATGTTCAATATTGAGATTTAATATGGTAAAAATGGGTTTTCTCGGCCTATTTCTCCTTCATATTCGGGAATTTTTTCAAAGGGCTTCATTTTTTCAAGAAATGGATTTTCCAAAACACTGAAATCAACCTTAATTTCTTTTATTGAAGTAACCGGAGCCATTTCAATAATAACATCTTCTTTTTCTCTAAAAAACCCAAAATATAGCACGCCAGCGATGGTTAACATTACTAACCCAACAATACCTAATAAGTACTTTTGTTTTTGTTTTTGTTTTTTAAATTCATTAGCCATAATATTATTCTTCTATAGTATTTATAAGCATATTATATGATTGAGTTTTTAAATTTATACTATAATTCAATAAATCATCTGCAGAAGAAAGACTAAAAGATTCTACTCCAATTACTCTAGCATTTAAATAAATATCTAATAAAAGACTTTTAAAAGAATCGTAGGAACCAACGGCCGTAGCCGAAAATAGCATATTATTTATATTCCCAGATGACTCCTCTGAAGCACTTTTAATAAAAAGTTGTGAGACATCAAGACCTTCCAAAATTAATCCATTTTGAGACATCACTTTTTGAAAATAATTAGAAAGGGCTGCTATTGACGGTTCAAATGGAAGTGCCGATTCAACAATAGAAATTTGATTAGCATACTCTGATAATCTTTCGGCTACTATTTCTAATTTGGGAAGATATTTTTCTTTGGCTGTAATATCCACATCCTTAATATCAAGTTCTTTTTTCTTAACCGCGTAATCTTGGTATTTTGGAAAAATAAAGAAATAGCTCGCTAAGACCAATAAAATAATAATTACTGCTAAACCGATTGGAATATATTTTTTAAGATTAAACATGTTGTTGTATTATATTTTTGGATCAAAAATTACTGGTTGAAAAATAAATTGGATACCGAAATCAACACCACTTTCTTCAGAAATAGTAACCGAAGATAAATTTATGCTTTGGAACATTGTCTCCTTTTTAAAAACGGCTATTTGCTGTTCAAGAGTTTCAAAACTTTCCGTATTACCCGATAAAGAAACCTGCATCTCCGCAGAGCTAAAATCTAATTGGGAAAACCAAACAGTTGGTAAAGTATTTCTTTCTATTATTTTGAAAACACCAAAAGGGCTTTTGTGCTCATTAATCAATGTTCCAAAGTCAGTTATTTTGTTTTTAATGGGAATTATTTCTGCTTCTTTTTGGAAAATAGCTTGTGTTAAAGACATCGCCGATTCTTCTTTCTCTTTAATTTCTTCACTTATTTTTTTCAAAGTGAGAGTAAAATAAAGGTAACTTCCACCGACAATAATACCCAAGATAACACATATCACTACGCCCATTGTGATTATAAGGGGAATTTTCTTTATTGTTGGTGTTGTTGTTATTTCTATAGCCATAAATTTTTATTCTAGACCCTTTAGGGCTAGACCTATTGCCACCCCATAATAAGGTCCTATATTTTTTAAAGTATTTGTAAGAGTTGCTGATGCTTGAATACCTAAAAATGGATCAGCGATAACAACCGGCTTTTTAATCTCAACAGCTAAAAACTCTTTAAGGCCAGGCATCATAGAAAGTCCACCAGCTATTACAACCTTTTCAACTTCTTTACCTTCCTGAACATAAAAATTACGAAAAGCTTTTTTAGTTTCTTCTAAAATAGATCCTATTAATGGAAGTAAAAGCTCTCTCGTACCTTTGGAGTTTTTTAATTCATCCTTTGGAAGAAGCCCCTCTCTTCTTTTTACTTTTTCTGCCTCGGCATAATCTATATTTAGAGATCTAGATATGATTTCTGTTAATTCTTTGCCAGCGATACTGAAGCTATGACTTATTTTCACAATATTATTTTCTAAAACACTACAAGTTGTACTGGTTGCTCCCATATCTATTAGGCCAATTACTTTTTTGTTTTCTCCCATTCTCGTCACGGATCTAGCCAAAGAAAAAACTTCTGGCTCTAGAAACTTAAGATTCAACATAGCAAGATCAGCTACTCCTCGGTAATGATTAATAACATCGTTAGGAATAGCAACAACTAAAATCTTCAATTCCGTTTTAGATGGCTCTCCTTCAATAACCGACCAGTCCAAAACAACATCTTCTAGGGAAAGAGGAATATATGGTCTAGCCTGATATTTGACTGCTTGCGGAATTTCATCTTCATCCATAATCGGCAAGGTAATACTTGTAAAAAAGCTTCCGAAGTCAGGAATAGAAAAGCAAACATCTTTTGTCTCAATCTCTGCTTCTTTAACAATTTTTAATATATTTTCAGCGATTTCTTTTTTAGACAAATCAACACTATTCTTTTTGAAAGACCTAAACGACTTACTGTTAAAGTGTTCTAATCCTATATCTCCATAATTATCTAAATTATACAGCTCTCCTTTTCTACTAATCTCAACTAGCCTCACAGATGAAGATCCGATGTCTACGCCTAAAAACTTCTTAGGCCTAATCCCAAATAATTTACTAAATTTTCCTAGCATTAATTAATTTTACCATATAATAAAAAAAGCAACAAAAAGCAACATGTGGATAACAAAGTTTTAGAATTTGTAAGTATTTTCTGAACGTCTTTCAATTGTTAGGATAAAAATATCTTTTTTATCTAAGCGGTAAATTATCCGCAAAGATCCTTTACGAACACGAAATATATTATCTCTTCCCTTCAGTTTCTTTACATCAAGACCAGAAAAATTTCGGTTTTGGATTTTCTCTAAAATCAACTTGACCGTATTTTTTTCACGAGAAGTTAATTTACTTAGTGCTTTTTGTATTTTGTCCATTAAAGTCGAGATAATATTTCTTTAATATTAACTCCACCAGTTTTTACTTTAGTGAAATCAATTACTGGTTCCCAAGCATCCATTTCATCAGCAGGAGATATTTTAAAAACAGGTTTTGATTTTCTAAGAACTAAAAAGGACTTCCCCTTATTAATCCGGTTAATATAAATATCTATGTTTTCTCTTAGCTCTTTTAACCCAACAACATTATTAGGCATATTATTTTAAAATTAAAGTATGTTTATCTTAAGTTTATCTTAAGTTTAACTTAATCAAAGCACTCTGTCAACCTTTAATTATCTTATGTTCTTCATCCAAATCTTCGGCTCTACCAAAAATTCTATCAACTTGCTTCTCTGTTTTTATGTGCTTAGCACCCAATCCCAAAATCTTTTCTCTAACAGTATCTATATTATTTATTTTAGCTCTAATTTCAATTTCAATCATATTTTTATTTATTTACTTTATAAATTCTCGTCAAGAAATTTCTTCAATGCTTTGATGTCTTTTATGTCTTTATTGTAATGAAAAGTATTGATACCTACCGATTGGGCACTTTCTACTGCCTCTCCGTTGTGTTCAAAATATATAACATCATCCGCACTTAAATTAAATTGTTTAAGAAGTATCCTATAATATTTTGGATCTGTTTTCTCGGGATTATGCTTTAGAGTAAAAACCTTATACGGCATTTTACCCAAACCAAACCTCTCATATTCCTCGTCATTCGCCCCAGTAAGAATAATCTTTTTATTTGGATATTGCTCAAGCATCTCATACATCTCATTAAAGATTCCCTCATCTTTAATTACAAAAGCATGAATTGCATCTACTAAAATTGTTTTCATAATTTTATTTAATACTTTTTAATCTGTCTTCGAATTTTCCAAGAATTTCTTTTATTGCCTTAATATCCTCTTCTCTAATAATGATATTATTTAAAGTTTGGTTATTTTGAATTTTTCTATCAGCAATAAGCTTATTTAGATGAGCTTGCATTATTATTTTTAAATCTGATACTTTGTCAAGAATCATATTTTTTTCTGAAATTATAAGCTTCTTTATTTTTCTATTCGAAAAAACACCATAGATTGTCCAAATAAGACCAAAGGTGGTTAAAATAATTCCTATTAATGTTAATGTCATATTTTATTAATTTTAAATTAGTCTTTTGTTTAAGAATGCTCTTCCGGAGCCGGATTTTAGATATTTTTCAAATTCAAATGCTTTGTATTTGTCACTAAACGATGCACAGAAAACAAGATTCATTGGCAGTCTACTTTTTGTAGCTGGAACATGTCCTTTACTATGCCTATCTATTCTGTCTTTTAAATCATTAGTGCATCCTACATATGGATGTCCGTTTGAACATTTTAAGATATAAACTTGATGCATATTGGTGAAGCCCTCCTTCGCTGAAGCTTCTTACGAGCTAAGCGGACATTGTCCGCCGTAGCTCGACGAAGCCTCAGCTTCGGCGGGCGAAGGCGGAGGAGGAGAGATTCGAACTCTCGAGTCCTTGCGGACGGCGGTTTTCAAAACCGCTGGAATAAGCCACTATCCGACTCCTCCGTGTGTTTATTTAATTTTGGCGGAGAGGGTGGGATTCGAACCCACAAGTCGCTTGCGCGACACGGGTTAGCAACCCGTTCTCGTGACCGTTTGAGTACCTCTCCAATTAACTTGATTTTAACCATTTTTTCGGTTAAAGTCAATATAAGCTCTATACAAAAACTTCGAAAAAGTTTTTATCGAGCCCGACATAAATTTTTCCAAAATTTGTGTGTATAGGGCCCTCGTAGTTTAACGGATAGAACGATGGCTTGCGGAGCCGTTGATGTAGGTTCGATTCCTGCCGAGGGCACACTTCATTACATTCAGTGTAAACAAAAACTGCGGAGGCCCGTCCTCCGCAGTTTTCGTTTTGATTTTTAACTGGATAAAACTTCTATATAGATAGTTTTGGCTCCGAATTCTTTTGCTTCTTCATAGCTCGGAAACCAAATATCAACATGATAATAACCTTTTCTGCTATGCATTCTATCTTTAACAACAAAGATCTTATCACCGTATAATTCTGGGATTCTAACCTCTGTTCCAAAAGGAAGTAGATTATTGGCGATAATACCATCTTCTACAGTAGATCCTGAAGCAGTAATGAAAGGTGTACTATCTGTTTGCCCGATAGTACTGGAGTATCCAGTTGCTACAACTTTAATCTTTTTAACAACTTTTAATGGATTTTGAGGATTAGAAACAGCAATTAAACTATTTTCTTGAATGGCTGACAATTGAGGAGAATCTGCTTCTCCAAAACTATTAGCTAACACCTGATTAATAGATAAAATCCCAAAACCTAATAAGCTCGCCGATAGACCGGCAATCATTAGTAAAAGTATAAACTTTTTGATCTCCAGATGGGGATCATCTAAATCTAAAATTATATTCATAATAAAATCCCGTTTTCACAGGATGTGTCCATGCTAGCATATTTGAGAATCTTTGTCAATAGCTTGAAATAGAAAAGGGCACAAGAATAGTTTCTCTCGTGCCCGCTTGTGATCTTACTTTTCAGTTGAGAATTTCATGTCCGGAAAAGCTTCTTTAATCGCTAACTGTAGCCAAAAATGAGCTTCTCTCATATCATTGTCCATGATCGCATGTAACACCCGTAAATGACGAAGCTCGTTAGCAGAACACCTCTTAAGACATGAACGTTCGTACTCATTGGTAGAGCGTTCCAAAACCCGATTCCAATAGATAGTTCTGTTTATATCTCCAAAGAAATCTGTAAATTCCTTCCAAGCACCGATATCTAATCTAAAACACTCGGAACGAATGAGATATAAATAAACTATTGTTTTTCTGTTGGCTCGATATGCCACCTCGGAATTGACCATACTCAGATCATTAAGATACGCTTGTGTCTTTTTGTGTGCTTCGTTAAGCAATTCTCTGATAGTAGCTTGCATTTCTTCAGATACAACTTCGTGTTCAGAGGCAACGACCGGGTTGTCCACAAATAGCTCGCACTTGCTTAAAAATTTAGTTATTGTTTTTGATGCTCTTTCTATCTTTGAGCAAGCTTCTTTCTGTTGATCAGCTTCGTCTTCGTCTTCGTCTTCGTCTTTCTCTAGTTCCTTTATTACAACCTTCAACTTTTCCGCAATATCGTCCTTCAAAACAAATGTTAAGGGTTTTCGCCGACTATCCATATGCTTAACATATTTACGCAACATCTCAACATGGTCAGCTTTCGCTTGGACACAATCTTCACTAGATTCAGTTGCAAGCTCGGTGAGTAAAATAAGGCAATCTGTTACATTACACAAATTTAACGCATCTGATTCCCTTAAATTCTCTGCTCCTACGAGCAAAACAGAACACAAAACCATGGAAAAGAGTGCCATAGCTATAATCGTCTTTTTTCCTTTGTCGCTCATTTCTTTTCCTTTCCAAAATTCTATCTATATTCACTTGTCAAAAAACTAGTTTTCAAATATTTTTAGATTTGGAGCGGGAGACGGGATTTGAACCCGCGATCTCAACATTGGCAATGTTGCATTCTACCGCTGAACTACTCCCGCATAATTTTAATTCTTCTTTAAATAAATCTAACCAAACAAAGATTTTTTCTTTTAATGCTCTACTATTAACCGAAACATTACAAATACCATAAGATAACCTTCTTGTCGGATGTCTCCCTTTAATAAATTGCGTTTTGTAAAAAGTTTCTTTTGGAATTTCGGAATATTCACTCCAAAAATCTTTACACTTTTCATCATTCAAATCAGGGTATAATACCAAACTTACCTTAATCTTATCTTCCGGAATATTTAATGTCTTTCTGAGAAAAAGTGAAAATATTCTAATCATCTTTGGGTCAGTATTCGATAATCTTACTATACAATTTTCTATTTTACTATCGCCTTCACCCCAATAAAGCATTAACCCTGCAAGAAACAATTGATTCTTCTTTAAGCTATTAAACTCTTTTCTTGCTATTTTCCTATGACTCTCTCTCCATTTTTCCCAC
The DNA here is from genome assembly GCA_964557155.1 of uncultured Candidatus Saccharibacteria bacterium. Taxonomy (GTDB): domain Bacteria; phylum Patescibacteriota; class Minisyncoccia; order Minisyncoccales; family GWA2-38-27; genus JAHJSY01. Next base: position 9,463 of record CAZKZC010000013.1, read on the forward strand.
TTTTCCCTCCTTGCCTTATTAATTAAGCGCAATCTTTTTTTTGCTATAAATAGTGCTTTCCTACTTAATTCTTTCCTTAGGTCTTCTGACCAACTCTCACCCTTAAACCAATAAGACATCGTACTTTTAGGTATATCTAATTTTTTTGAAATCTTGTTGTAACTTAATCCTTTTCTTCTTAATTCTATAGCTAAATGTTTGTCATTTCTCATATTGAACCTCTTGGTTATTGTTTTTATAATAACACAAGGGTTCAAATTTAGAAAGAGCTGTAATTGTGGATAACTTGTGCCGGAGGTGAGAATTGAACCCACTACCCCCTTTTTTTCAGAAAGATGCTCTACCAATGAGCTACTCCGGCATGTTTTGGTGGGCGGTGAAGGACTCGAACCCTCGGCCTCCTCGGTGTAAACGAGGCGCTCTAGCCAACTGAGCTAACCGCCCATAAAATAGGGGTGGGCGAGGAGGGACTTGAACCCTCACGGGGATAACCCCCTATGCCCCTCAAGCATAGATGTCTACCGATTCCATCACCCGCCCATCTATTTTTCTTCTTCTTTGGGCTTCTCTTGCTTAGGTTCTTCCCAAGCTGCTATGTCTCCCAATTCTTTTCTTTTTAAACGTGCCTTTTTTCCTTTAGCCGTTCTTAAGTAATAAAGCTTAGCTCTTCTTACCTTGCTTCTTTTAATAACTTCTATCTTTCCAATCATTGGAGTATGAATGGGGAATATCTTTTCTACGCCAACTCCAGCAATAACTTTTCTTACAGTTATTGTAGCATTTATTCCTTTACCATGCTTTCTTGCCAAAACAACACCTTCAAAGGCTTGGAGACGCTCTTTCCCTTTTTCTTTAATTTTTTGATACACCTTAATAGTGTCACCCGGTTGGATGCTAGGTAATCCTTCTTTTAATTGTGCGTTTGTAATTGTTTCTATTTTAGTCATATTATTCTCCCTGCCCGCCTTGGGCGGGTGTGGATAACTTGTTAATAATTTCTTTTAAGCCTTTTGGCAGTTCGGAACAAAACTCTTTTGTTTCTCCATTTATCATCTCTATCTTTATGCACTCTGCATGAAGAAAATGTTGGCTTAATCCTTCTGGACAAGGCTGATTTTTAAATCCATAAACCTTATCGCCAACAATTGGATGGTTGATATACGCCAAATGAGCTCTTATCTGATGCTTTCTTCCCGTCTTAGGAAAAACTTCCAGCAGTGTATATTCTTTAAATCTTTTAGCAACTTTGTAATCTGTAATCGCTGATCTCTTCCCTACTTTTGAGCCTGGATCGATTTCAGAATAAACTTTCTGTTTCTTCCTATCATTTATTCCTCGACCAATTAAGGTTTCTATTCTTTTTTCATTGTCTTGAATGCTTCCAACTACAAGAGCAATATACCTCTTTTTTAATATTTTTTCAAGCCCTTTAGACTTATCAGAAAACTGTTTTTGATAAAAGAGCAAGCTCTCTTCGGTTTTTGCTATTAAAAGCACACCGGAAGTATCTTTATCTAATCTGTGAATTTTATCTAAATTTGGATAAATATCAGTGATTACAACCCCTGCCGGCTTATCAACAACCAACAAATCCTCATCTTCATATATTATTTTCATTTCCATATCTTAAGTCAAATATATCAAATTAACCTTGAAATAACTAATTTTTTAACTATCAAAAAGAAAGTTTTATTTGTTGATTCGGTTCGAAAAAGAAAGTCTGAGATTGAATTTTTTGAACTAAAATCTTTTTTGATTTTTCAAAATTAGTTTCTGTAAATTTCTCTAAAAATATTTTATTAATTTCTTTAACAAACTTCTCTTCTGGTTTTTTGTCTATAACTGATTGTCTATAAAGTTTATAAATTTTTAGTATATTTTTTTCTGTCCTTTCGTCAATCATGTTTAAATCTATCATTTTTGATTTATTAATATCATTAGGTTCAAATTTTTGAAGTCCATTACCATATTCACGACTGTTATCATCAAAAATTTCCTTAGAAATGTCTGTG
>CAZKZC010000014.1:0-10298 GCA_964557155.1 uncultured Candidatus Saccharibacteria bacterium
ACGCTAATCCTAACATATTTTTTTTACAACCAATTTAAGTTATTGATTATAATATTAATTTAATTAATTTTTATATACCTTAATTCTTCTTGAATCGGATCCAACCTTCGACCCCCCCCTTCCATAAATTTAGGAAAGAATTCGACAAACTGGAGTCGTGCTGAATGAATAAAACCTCCTAAAGCATTTATTCCCAAATTAAAAATATGGCCAAAAACTAAAATTATCAAAGTAAGAATCCAGCCCACATATGGAATCATCCCACCAAGTAAGAAAGCAATCTGATTAACAATCAAAGCAATCACTCCCGTTCCAAGTCCTAATGCCATCAATCTTGAATAAGACAAAATATCCGAAACTGTGTTAATTAATCCTTGTAAAATTTTAATACCACCAATTAAAGGAATTAAAAATATCTTTTGACCTCTTCCTTCGACTAAGAACAACCCCACTCCAAATAAGATCAATCCTATCTTACCGAATATTTGTAAAAAAGCAAAGGGGATTGAAAGTAAATAAATCCCTGCTGACAAATAGAAACAAAACCAAACTATCCCTGAAACTATTCCCTCTTTATTGCCTTGGTTTTTATTAGAAATTATTTTTACTATTTGAGCAAAGCATATCTGAAAATATCCCAACAAGAAAGTGATTCCCATAAATAAAAGGGTATCTTTGATTGGATCAATTACTTTAAATCTCTGCATAAAAGGAAGACCAATTTCAGAAGCCGAAACCCCAAAATAACTTCCAAACAAAACTCCCATTATAATGGTCGAAATTCCAGCATAAAAAAGAAGTTTAATCAAATTACTTTTCCCGAAACTTTTTTTGAAGAAAATTAACATTAAACCTGTGAAGAGAGCCAAAAGAAAACCATAGCCAGCATCAGTAATACAAATTCCAAAATAAACAATAAAAAATAAAGATAAATAAGAAGTTGGGTCAATTTCTGAAGCTGAAGGTAATCCGAAAATATCTGTAACTGCTTGAAAAGGAGAAATAACCCGAGAATTCTCTAAAAAAACTGGAGGTGATTCGTCTTTCTCTATTTGGACTTTAATAATTTTGATGTCATCGGAAATATTTTTTACTTCTTTTTCAAATCTTTCCTTTTCTTCTTTAGTTGCCCAAAAAGCAAGATAGCTTAAAAAGTCACTAATCAAAATTCTCTTTTTAACTCTTACAATTCTTTTTCTTAAGCAAAGAAGATCATGATATATTTTCAAATCGTCTAAGTGAAAAGATTTCAAAGCTAATTCTTTTTGAATTTCTTTCATTCTAATTTCTTTTTCTTTGATTTCTTTCGAAAGAAGCTCTCTTTCTTCAGAAGGTATTTTTTTAAAATTATAATTAACAATTTCTCCGGAATTGTTTTTTAAAAAGTTTAAAATATCTTCTTCTCTTTCTTTTAAGAAAATCGTCGTAAAGTATGTTTTTGATTGATAAACACTTATTTCTCTGTTAGTAATTTTATTCTTTCCAAAAAACTCTGAGAATTCTTTGACCTTGTCTGTTTTAAATATCAAAGATTTAGTATGGTTAGTTTCTTTAGGGATAAAACTTAAATCATTGAATTGTTCTAATTCTTTAATCTTTCCGCTTTTTTCTTTAATTTCTTTTTCTATGGTCTTTATCTCTTTTTCAAACTGAACGACTTCGTTGACTACGGATTTAAGACTTTCTTCTTTCTCAAAATTATCTATTTCCCTCCTTTTAATAATAATCTTAGGATTTTTTAATTTTTCAATTAAAGATTTCTTCTTTTCAAAAGGAGATAAGAAAGAAATTGTAAAGTCAACTGAAGATAATAAATAATTTGTTTCTTGAAGTTCTGTATTATTAATTTCTAATTGTTTGACTTGATCGCAATCCAAAACTTCCAGATGCCAATCTTTTTTCATTGAATGTAATATTTTGTCATTTAAATCTTTGTCAAAGGCAATTATATATTTTTCGGTAACTTTCAGCATTTACTCTTTAAACGAATTTTCAATAATAAAGTTCACGGCTGACTCAATCTTTCCTTCTCTATTTTTGTTTAATTTTAACATTTTCGAATCAAGTTCTTTCTTTTTGTCTTCTTCTATTTTTTTGAATTCTCTTTCTTCTTCAGTTAAAATTCCCATCTTTTCTTCAGCAGTTAATCCATGCTCTGTCTCTAGCATTTCAACTATTTTTTTTTCTTTATCTTGAAGCTCTTGGGCTACTTTCCCCCTTTCTTTCTCTATAATATCTCTATTTTTTTCTTCATGGCTCAATATTTGAGTCAACTCATCCATATATTTAATCTTATATTTATATTTAATCTTAACTATAATAGACTATCATAGCCCAACTCCCCCAAAAAGTAAAGCATTTTTTGTATTTAAATGATATTTAGGTAGAATAGAATATATGACGGTATCCTTAATGGATTAAAAAATTATGCCATATAGAAAAGAAAAATTTGAGAATGGAGACATTGTCCACATTATATTACGAGGAGTAGATGGGAACTTATTATTCAAAAATATTAAAGATTATTATCGTGGCATTTTTTCTATATACGAATTCAATAATTTAAAATCTGTTGAAATAAGAGATCGGAGGAGAACAAGGACCCAATTTAAGAAAAGTTGCGGAGGACGGGCCTCCGCACCTGTTGATGAGAGAGAAAAGCTGGTGGAGATTTTAGCTTTTTGTTTTATGCCGAATCATATTCATTTATTAATAAAGCAAGTTGAGGATGGTGGAATAATTAAATTCATGTCTAAGGTCGGAACGGGATATGGAGGATATATAAACAGAAAGTATAAAAGACAAGGTCATGTTTTTCAGGGTAGTTTCAAGGCGGTCAAAATTAAAACAGATGAGCAACTGGAGATTGTTTTTGCCTATATTCATACAAATCCAATTTCTTTAATATATAAAGACTGGAAAAATATAAGAATTGAAGATGAGGATTTTGACAAAATAATTAAATTTTTAGAAGATTATAAATGGTCTAGCTATATTGATTATATCGGAATGAAAAACTTTCCATCAGTTATTCAAAGAGAATTTATGTTAGAATTATTCGGAGGAGAAAACAATTGTAAGGAATTTATAGAAAATTATATTAAAAACAAGGGAGAGTCAAAAGAATATTCTAATTTGTTCCTAGAAGAGGAATAAAAAAACTGCGGAGGCCCGTCCTCCGCAACTAATATATGATTATATTTTTGTATGGAGAAGATACATATAGGATGAAGGAGAAGTTGAAAGAGATTGTTGAGAAGTATAAGAAGGTTCGCACCAGCGGACTTAATTTGAAATACTTTGAAGGAAGTGGGAATTTCTTTGAGAGTTTTAAAAGTGATTTTAAACAAATATCAATGTTTAAAGAGAAAAAATTGTCTGTTGTTTTGAATCCTTTTGATGATGCCGAATTTAAAGAAAGCTTTCTAGATTATGGAAAAGAGTTTTTAGAATCAGATGATATAGTTGTTATTTATCAAGAGGGAAAGATTGCCAAGAATAATGCCTTGCTCAAGTATCTAAACAAAAATGCCAAATCGCAAGAATTTGGATCTCTTTCGTATGCCGAGCTAAAAACTTGGGTTAAAAAAGAGCTTGAGAGATACGATGCGAGAATAGATAGCATGGCTCTAGATAAACTCATTGAATATATTGGCAATGACTTATGGAGAATGTCTAACGAGATTAAAAAACTGGCTAGTTATGATAAGAACATTGGAATTGTCAATGTTAAGCTTTTAGTGAGATCAGGCATTGAAACAGATATTTTTAAAACGATAGAAGCTATTGCTCAGAAAAACAAAAAACAAGCATTAAACTTACTTCATAAGCACATTGAAAAAGGAGATTCGCCAGTCTATCTTCTTTCGATGATTAATTTTCAATTCAGGAATCTTTTAATTGTCAAAGATTTAATTGAGAAATCTCAACCATATTATAGTATTGTTAAAAAGAGTGGTCTTCATCCCTTTGTCGTTAAAAAGGCCTATTATTCGGCTCAACAATTTAGCTTTCAAGAATTAAAAAATATCTACGAAAAGATATTTAAGATAGACCTACAAATAAAAACCGGCCAAGTAGAGCCGGCAACTGCCTTAGATTTATTTATCGCAGAGCTTAGTTAAACGAGATTTGCTTCTTGAGGCATTATTTTTTTTAATGATACCTACTTTAGCTGTTTTATCCAATATCTTATAAACTTGAGGAAGAAGTTTTTTAGCTTCTTCTTTTTTCTTTTCAATAACCAAACTTTTCACTTGTTTGACAAGTTTTTTCATCTTTCTTTTGTATCCTAGATTATGAACTCTTCTTTTTTCATTTTGGCGAAGAGCTTTTTCAGCTGATTTTGTTATTGGCATAATATTTGTATATTAGCAGAATTAAAAAATAAATCAAGCATTTATTGCTTTTTAGTGGGAAATTCAATATACTAAAATTGATATGATATCTTATTTGCAAGGAGAAATTATAATAAAAAAGGACAAGTTTATTGTCTTAAATGTTAATGGAGTTGGCTATAAGGTTTTTGTTTCTAAAAAAACTTTAGGCAAATTGCCAGAGATGGGTAACCAATTAAATCTGCATTGCTTTTTGAATGTTAAAGAAAACATCTTAGCTTTGTATGGATTTTTGAGCGATAAAGAATTAGAATTCTTTGGATTATTAAATACTATTCGCGGGGTTGGTCCGAAAGCAGCTCTTGAAATTTCTTCATTGGGTCCATTGGAAAATATCAGAGAAAGGATTATCTCTAAAGACGAAACATTATTTGATGAAATATCAGGGATTGGCAGAAAGAAAGCCATGACGATCATTTTGGAACTTACGGGGAAGATAAGAGATATATCAAAAGCGTCCGCTTCTGCTAATGCTACGGTAGATGAAGCTGAAGATGGGTTGATCAATTTGGGTTTTTCTCGCGAAAGAGCCAAGCAGGCTTTATTGGGAATTCCAAAAGATCAAACAGCCGAACAAAGAATAAAGCAGTCTTTAAAAATATTAGGCAAATGATTAAAGAAATAATTAAAAGAACGATCCCAGAATTTTTATTAAGTTTTTATCATTACTCTCTATCTTTAATGGGTGCTCTTTGGTATAGATTTCCATCTAGGGAAATAGTTGTTATCGGGATAACTGGAACGAGTGGTAAGTCAACAGTAGTCAATTTAACCAATGGTATTTTTAAAGAAGCTGGATTTAAAACAGCTTCAATGTCTTCTGTTAAATTTACTATAAGAGATAAAGAATATGAGAACAAGTTAAAAATGACAATGCCTGGAAGAATGAAAGTTCAGAGGTTTTTGAGGCAGGCGGTAAAAGCAGATTGTAAATATGTAATTTTAGAAGTTAGTTCAGAAGGCATAAGGCAGCATCGCCATAAATTTATTAATTTTGAAGTTGTTGTATTTACCAATCTGAGCCCAGAACATATTGAAGCTCATGGTGGCTTTGATAATTACGAAAGAGCCAAGCTTAGTCTTTTTAAGGAAAATAGAAACATCCATATTATTAATAAAGATGATAAAAATGCCAAAGACTTTTTAGATATTTTAGCTAAACAAAAAATAGAGTTTGGAATAGATGATAAAAATCTTTTACCAAATCACTTAAATCTTTTGGGCGAGTTTAATGTATATAATGCTATAACGGCAATTAGAATAGCGACATCGCAAGGGATATCTTTAGATGTTTGCAGGGAATCTTTAGAGAAAGCTAAAGGAATTCCGGGTAGAATGGAAATAATTATCAATCAACCATTTACAGTTATTGTTGACTATGCTCATACGCCAGATCAATTAGAAAAAGTTTATCAATCATTGGGCGGCAAGAGAAAGATCTGTGTTTTGGGTTCTTGCGGAGGAGGGCGTGATAAATGGAAAAGACCTGTTTTAGGAAAAATAGCTGATCAATATTGTGATAAGATTATTATAACGAACGAGGATCCCTATGATGAAGATCCTATGGAAATAATTAATCAGGTAGCAGGAGATATACCTGTTGAGAAAATTTTAGATAGGAGACTGGCTATTAGAAAAGCCATTGGATTAGCAGAACCAAATGATGTTGTGATAATAACGGGTAAAGGGTCAGAGCCTTGGATGTGTGTTCGGAGAAGTAAAAAAATACCTTGGTCTGATAGAGAAATAGTTAAAGAAAATTTACCAAACAAACAAATAGCACATTAATATAATATTAAGAAAGGAATATGCTGTGAGTGAATCAATGATTGTTGCTATGGTTCCATTTTCTTTTAATTCAGATTTTATTGATGAAAGATGGGTATTTGTTCTAGAAGAAAGGGACAAACAGTCTAATGCTCTCAAAGTGGTAGATTTTAGTAAAACGAAGTTTGTTTCTGGTTTTCACGAGGAAGACAAAGAATATGCTCCCGGAGCAGGAGAAGTAAAGCTTGCCCGTCTTAGAGAAACTGGTAGAATACTTTATGGGGCTACAGTTTTTGAAGGTTTATGGCAGAACTATTTGGAGAAAAAGAAGACGAGTGTTCTGGAAATTCTTTTCAGGGAGCAAAACATTACCTTTATGACTTTCTTTGGTGATATTTTTCTAGATCCAGTTAGTCAAAAGCGTTGTGTGTTGGCTCTTTGTCGATACGATCGCAATGGTGGTGAGTGGCGCAAGGATATTTATTGGCTTGACTTTACTTGGAGCAACAAGCATCTCACGATAGCTTCAAACTCTGCATAGGTATTTGCAGAGTTTTTTTGTTTGACTTTCTGGAGAGATAGAGTAACATAAATCTATAGTTGTTTAATTATTGAACATTGACAATTAGAATTTTTGGATGAAAGGAATCAAAATGAAAGATAAAAAAAGGGGGAACAAGAAGAAGAATATATTTAAGGGTAGGGTCTTAATCAAGCCATTTGATCTAGTTGCGGCAGTAAATCATCTCCAGGACAATTTTAATCCCAAAAAACCCTTAGTCGTTACATTAACAACAAAGATAGTGAAAAGTCAAAAGGTCAAAGAAGAAAAAGACCCCGAAGTAATTAAGGTAAGGAGCCGAGAACAAATTCCAGAGATAAACAAAATTCTTAGAACAAAAATGATGACAAGAAATGTTCACATTTCTATTCTATAAAATGGAAGAAAGACAACAACCCTCCTAATCTTGGAGGGTTTTTTTGGGTTGATTTTTTTATTCTTTTGAGCTAAAGTATTAATATTGTAATAAACTAAATTATGACAATAAAAGAGATCTACAACCTAGCGGTTCAAATGGGGATTAACTCAGATTTTCGTGGGCGAGAAGGAGTCCAGCGTTTTTTGGATATAAAAAGAAAACAGTATGAGAAAATGGATGAAAAAGAAAAGAACGAATTCAATAGAGATGCTTTAGAAAATCCATATTTAGATTCAGGAATCCATTATGTTGCTGAAGATAAAGATATTAAAAAGATTTTGATTGGTGTTGATATTGAACCAGTCGAAATTCTAATGGCTAAAGAATTAGGAGGGATAGATTTAATTATTGGTCATCATCCTATTGGTAAGGGCTTAGCTTATTTAGCTGATGTTATGAATTTGCAATGTGATGTTTTGAATTATTATGGTGTTCCTATTAATATTGCCGAGGGTTTAATGAAGGAGAGAATTGGAGAAGTTGCCAGAGGTGTTAATGCGAGCAATCATAAAAGAATTATTGATACGGCCGAACTTTTAAAACAAAACTTAATAAATATCCATACTCCTTGTGATAATTTAGCTGCTAAATTTTTGAAAGATTTAATTGATCAGAAAAAACCAGAAACAGTTGGAGAATTAATAGAAGTATTAAAAGAGGTTCCAGAATATAGAGAAGCAATAAAAATAGGAGCTGGTCCGAAAATATTTGTTGGTGCTTCAGAAAACAGATGTGGTAAAATCGCTTTATCTGAAATTACTGGAGGAACTTCTGGTTCGCCAAAGATTTATGAGAAAATGGCTAATGCTGGCATAGGAACGATAGTCGGCATGCATCTTTCGGAAGAAAATAAAAAACAAGCCGAAGAATCTCATCTTAATATAGTTATTGCTGGTCATATGTCATCTGATTCTCTTGGAATGAACCTCTTTTTAGATGAACTCCAAAAGAGGGGAATAGAAATTATTCCTTGTTCTGGTCTCACCCGAATCTCTAGAATTTCTTAGTCATATAGGTGTCTTTTAGCTTATAGCCAAGTTTGCGGTAATAAGGGCGGACGCCTATGCCAGAGATTATTAACATTTTGTTTTTATTAAATTCTTTTTTAGCTATCTTTTCAGCTTCTTTAATCATCTTCTTCCCGAGTCCTTTGTGTTGAACAGCTTTTCCTTTCTCAGAAACAGGAACCATTTGACCGTAAGTATGAACTTCTCTGATTATAGCAGAATCTTTTAATATTCTAAGACGAAGTAAAGAATGGAGATGAGTTCTATCTTTATTTTCAAAACTTAAGAAGATCTCTTTACTATTAGAAGCATCATAATCTTGCCTAAATAAAGATAGTTTTTCTTTAGCATAGTCTCCCTTTATCTCTCGGCATCTTATGCATTTACATTTTACTTTCTTCTGAACAATTTCTCTTAAGTTTGATGTTTTAACTCCTCCTTTAATTATATATTCTGAGGGAATATCTCTAATTATTCTTTCAATTCTAACATAATAGGGGATGTGTTTTTTGATTTCCACTAAAAGCTTTACTAGTTTATCTTTATTATATAGTTTGAACTTTTTTTGTTTATATATCTTGTATAGGGGAGATTCCTTGATTAGTGCCAAGGGGTAGATCTTTAATAAATCAGGTTGAAAATCTTGATTGGTAAATAACTCTTTAAACATTTCAACATCTTTTTTAAAAGACGATCCGTAAAGATTGGGCATCATTTGAAATGAAACTTTGAAACCAGCATTTTTAAGAAGCTCAATTCCCTTAATAACCTTTGATATATTGTGGTCTCTTTTATTGAGCTTTAAAATATCATCGTAAATACTTTGAACGCCAAGTTCCACTCTGGTGACGCCGAGCATTCTTAATCTCTTAATTTCTTTTTTATTAATATAGTCAGGCCTTGTTTCAATGGTTATTCCAATTATTCTGTTTTTTGCTTTCTCATTTATTTTTTGAACTTTTTCTAAGGATTTAGATTTTTTATTGTTACAAGCTTGAAAGCATCTTAGAATAAACCAGTTTTGATATTTTCGTGGATAGAATGACCATGTTCCACCAATTATTCTTAGCTCAATTTTGTCTATTGGATGCCCAGTTGCCTTTAGCGATTTTAATCTGGTTTCAACTTGTAAGTATGGATCAAAATTATTTAATAATGCTCGCTGAACAGCCGGCTCCTTTTTTAAATAACTTTTAGGAACTCCTTTTTGGCTGGGGCAGTAAATACATTTTCCGGGACATGGGTATGGCTTAGTTAGAACAGAGACATTAACTATTCCTGATAAAGAACGAACCCTTCTTTTAATTAGAAGAATTTCTAAATTTCTATCAGTTTTTATTCTTTTACTTTTAACTAAATCGTGGTATGCTTTTAATAAATTAACATTAGAAGGAGTAGCGATGCCAAACTTTTTAGCGATTCTTCTTTTGGCCGAATCTAAACTAGATAAAGCTCTAACTTTACCCTTGACCAACTCCTTAATTGCTAATTCATATATTTCCATGGATAAAGAATACGCCAAATATTTAATTGATAAAACTCGTAGTGATTATAACCTAATTGCCGAGGATTTTTCAATGACCAGAGAAAGAATTTGGGAAGAAACTAGATTTCTTTTTGACGATATAAGATCGGGGGATAGAGTCTTAGATTTAGGCTGTGGCACTGGTCGTTATGCAGAATTATTTAAAAACAGAGACATTAAATATATTGGAGCAGATATTGCAGAGGAGCAGATCAAGATAGCTAAAAGGAAACACCCAGAAGCAGAATTTAAAGTTATTGATCCTTTAAACTTTTCTTTTCCCGATAATTATTTTGATAAAATCTATAGTATCGCTGTTTTCCATTGTATTCCCTCAAAAGAAATTAGATTGCAATTTTTGGAAGAAACAAAAAGAATTCTAAAACCGAATGGAAAATTAATTTTAACTGTTTGGGAGTCTATTCGTTGGAACAAATTCTTATTATTTAAGTATACTGTTTTAAAGCTGATTGGTAAATCAAAAATGGATTACAGAGATCTTTTGGAACCATGGGCCGATAAAACAGAAAGATATTATCATTGGTTTTCAGAAAGAGAGTTAATGGGTTTGACCAAAGATGCAGGGTTTAAAATTAAGAAAAGTGGTATTATAAAAAATAGC
>CAZKZC010000015.1:0-10236 GCA_964557155.1 uncultured Candidatus Saccharibacteria bacterium
AGTTTAAAATACCAGAAGAATCACTTACTTTTGTTCCATATTGATTATTATTCCCAGACAACAGCTCATCAAGTGAGAAATGTTAGTCACCGAGTGAAGAACATTCTAAGCCTCTAAAAAATATCAAAAATCTCTATTCATAAGATGCTTCTTAAGGTTGCTATAGCTTTTTTAAGAAGCCATTGCTCTTCATTTGGAACTTGGAATCTGAGATCTCATTCCTATAACGATTAGAGAATCCAAGGAGCCTGGCTCCTTGGATTTGTTTTTGCTTTTATTTTGGGATATGATAAGATGGAGTATATAATAAATATATGATTATAAATTGGAAAGGGCAATCTTGTTTTCAAATACTTACAACTCCAAATAAAAATGGGCAAGTTTCAATTGTTATTGATCCATTTGATAAAGATACGGGTTTGAAGATTCCAAAACTTCAGGCCGATATTTTATTGGTCACCCATGATCATGAAGACCATAATAATATTAAAGCTGTTTCTGGCGAGTATTTGTTAATAGACAGCCCGGGTGAATACGATGTAAAGTCAACCTTTGTCCAAGGCATTCCGGCCTTTCACGATGACTCTCAGGGAAAAGAAAGGGGCGTAAATACTATTTATACTATTGAAGTAGAGGACATAAGAATATGTCATTTGGGTGACTTGGGCCAAAAAAAGCTTAGCTCTGAACAACTAGATAAGATAGGTAATATTGATATATTAATAATTCCTATTGGAGGAACATATACAATTAACGCCAATGAAGCAGTAAAGATAATGGCTCAAATAGAGCCAAGAATAATAATTCCGATGCATTACCACCTTCCTGGATTAAAACATAAAATAGACGGAATAGATAATTTCTTTAAGGCGTTGAATATAAAGAAAGTGGAAATAATGCCCAAGCTATCAATTAAAAAGAAAGACATATCAACCGAAGAAGTAAAAATAATACAATTAGAACCGTGAGTTTTTTAGACAAATTGCAAAATAGGCCGATGCGTGATAGAAAGATTATTGTCTGGGCAATAACAATTATTATCGGATTGATTTTAGCATCAGCTTGGATTTATACTCTATATATAAATATGCAAACCTTTAATTCATCGGAAGTTATTGAAGATTTAAATATTCCTGAATTTAATGAGTAACGAAGAAGTTATAAACAAAATAGGGACTGTTAAGAAGAGAGAAATAACCGAGGAAATGAAAGAATCGTATATTGATTATGCGATGTCAGTTATTATTTCTCGTGCTCTTCCTGATGTTCGCGATGGACTAAAACCAGTTCATCGCCGTATTTTGTTTGCTATGCACGAAGAAGGGCTTACCTCAAGTGCCAAGTTCAGAAAATCAGCAACGGTTGTTGGATCTGTACTTGGTCGTTATCACCCTCATGGAGATCAAGCTGTTTATGACTCTATGGTTAGAATGGCTCAAGACTTTTCCTTAAGATATCCTTTGATCTCCGGTCAAGGAAATTTTGGTTCAGTTGACGGGGATCCAGCAGCGGCCATGAGATATTCGGAAGCCCGAATGTCTAAAGTTGGTGAAGAAATGCTTAGGAGTATTAGCAAAGACACAATTAACTTCAGGCCTAATTATGACGGAAGCAGAAAAGAGCCGATCGTCTTGCCATCTCCTCTTCCCCAGCTTTTACTGAACGGAACACTGGGAATTGCTGTTGGAATGGCCACTAGTATTCCTCCTCATAATCTTACAGAAGTTTGCGATGCTTTAATTCATTTAATTGACAACCCAAAAGCAAATATTCAAGATATTTCCCAGTTTATCAAAGGACCTGACTTCCCAACCGCTGGAGCAATATATGGTCGGAAAGATATTATGACAGCTTACGAACAAAGCAAGGGTCCTGTCGTTATTAGAGGAAAAGCTGAAATAAAAGAAGATGAAAAGAAATCGCAAATCATAATAACGGAGATTCCCTATCAGGTTTCGAAATCAAGTTTAGTAGAACAATTTGCTAAATTGGTTCAACTTAAGAAAATTGAGGGCATAAAAGATATTAGAGACGAGTCAGATAAAGATGGAATGAGAATTGCTTTAGATCTTCATCGTGGAGCTTATCCAAACAAAATATTAAATCGCCTATACAAATTTACTGATTTACAAAAAACCTTTCATTTAAATATGATTGCCTTGGTTGATGGAATTCAACCAAGAAACTTATCGTTAATTGAAATATTAAATTACTTCATAGTCCATCGAAAAGAAGTCGTTGTCAGAAGGACTAAATACGAACTCCAAAAAGCCAAAGAAAGAGCTCATATCTTAGAAGGTCTTCATAAGTGTCTTTCAAAAATTGATGCTGTTATTAAAACGATTAGGGCATCTAAAGATAGGGAAACTGCTCTTACGAATTTAATGAAACAGTTTAAGCTAACAGAAATTCAAGCCAACGCTATTCTAGAAACCAAGTTAGCTGCTTTAGCCAAATTAGAAAGAGAAAAGATAGAAAATGAACTCAAAGAAATCAAGGCCAAAATTAAGGAGCTAAGCTCCATACTTGATAGTCCGCAAAAAGTGAAGATAATCATTAAAAATGAGTTAAAAGAAATGAAAGAAAAATTCGGCGATGAAAGAAAAACAAAGGTTTTTGTTCAGAAAGTTGGCGAAATAGCTGAAGAGGACTTAATTCCCCAAGAAGAAACAATTATTACTTTAACCCAAGGCGGATATATTAAAAGAATAAATCCGGCTACTTATAAGCTCCAAAAAAGAGGCGGCAAAGGAATAATGGGCATGAAAACGCTACAAGATGATATTGTTGAGCAGTTTTTATCAGCTCAAACCCATGATTCTTTGTTCTTCTTCACCGATTCTGGAAAGGTATTCCAAACCGTTGCTTATGAAATTCCAGAAGGAACTAGAGTCGCTCGAGGGAGAGGTCTCTTAAACTTTTTAGAATTATCTTCAGATGAGAAGGCTTTATCTATATTAAGCTTCGGCAAAGACGATGAAGGATTAGGTATAAAAGATTTAGTCATGGTTACCAAAAACGGCGTCATTAAGAGAACTAAATTAGAAGAATTCAAAAATGTTAGAAAGTCAGGATTAATTTCTATAAACCTTAAAAAGGGCGACCTGTTGAAAAAGGTCGTGAAAACTACTGGAGAAAATGATATAATACTAGTAACCAAGAAGGGGCAATCCATATTGTTCAAAGAACAAGACATTAGAGAAATGGGTCGACCAGCTTCAGGCGTTAAAGGAATCTCCTTAAAGAAAGATGATGAAGTTGTTGGCATGGATATTGTCAATAAGAAAACTGAAGAAAAACAATACTTGTTGGTTGTTATGGAAAATGGCTACGGCAAGAAAACAGATATTAAAGAATACCGAAAACAAGGCCGAGGAGGAAGTGGAATTAAAACGGCTAATGTTACACCAAAAACAGGAGAGATAGTTTATTCTAAAGTTATTACCGATGATGAAGAAGATTTAATTGTCATTTCTCAACAAGGACAAATAATTAGAACTAAAATCTCTTCTATTGCTAAAATAAGCCGATCAACGCAAGGAGTAAGAATAATGAAGTTAGCCGAAGGCGACAAAGTTGCCTCCGCCACTTCCATCTAGAAACAATGAATACTTTTTTAAATCCAGAAGATATACTTGATAAATTAGAATTACGCTCTGATATGCTAGTTGCTGATTTTGGCTGTGGATCGGGTGGTTTTACAATTCCGTTAGCCAGAGAAGTAGAAGATGGATTAGTTTACGGATTAGACATCCAAGGAGAACCTCTGTCTGCTTTGAAAAGCAGGATTCTCTTAGAGAATATAAAAAATATCAAGATTATAAAAACAAACTTAGAAAATCCCAAGGGATCTACTCTACCAGCTGAATCTGTTGACATGGTATTTATCCCCAACGTCTTGTTTCAGATTGAAAACAAAAGTGCTATAATAATAGAAGCATTAAGGATATTAAAAAACAGTGGAAAACTGGTAATAATTGATTGGTTAACTAAGGTCTCTCAAGGTCCAGCCGAAGGAAGAATCTCAAAAGAAGATGTTATCGGGCTAGCTAAAGATCAGGGACTAAATTTTGAGAAAGAATTTGATACTGGCAGATACCATTATGGTATAATTATGGTAAAATGATAAAATAAAAGTATGAGAAATAAAATTATAAGTTTATTTATATTGGGAGCAATTTTTGTATTTCCCTTGCTTATTCAGGCACAAAGTATAGATAACCCTTTAGGAAATAAAACTATTATTGATCTTATCCGAAACATCATCAACTTTATATTTAGATTATCCCTTCCAGTTGGAGCTTTAATGATTGTTATTTCTGGTTATTATTTCATGACTTCAAACGGTGACCCAGAGAAAATTAAAAAAGGTAAAGATACAATAATATGGACATTGGTTGGAATACTTGTCATCTTTCTTTCGTTAGCTATAATTGACGGATTAAAAAACGCCATTGGCATACAATAATTAAAAAATTATAAAGGTCGATTTAAATTAAAGAAATTTAAGTTAACAAAAAAATGAAAAAGCTTACCGTAAGTTTAATCTTATTAACTCTTTTAGTTTTACCATTAGTAACAACAGGGCAAATAGGAGAAGTAGCCCAGAATGAGAACGATGTATATACCACGCTTAATAGTGCCGTTAATTACCTTTTTGCGTTTTTGATGATTGCGGCCGTGCTTGTGATTATAATAGCTGCTTATGGCTTCCTAACAGCGGCCGGAGATCCCGAGAAAGTTGCTAAGGCGAGAAATTATATTGTATACGCATTAGTTGCTATTGTAGTAGGATTTTTAGCTAAGGCTATAATTCTAGTAGTAGGAGGAATGCTTGATGTACAAACAGGAGGAACATTTTTCTAATTTGATTCCATTGCTAACATTTTCAACCCCGACAATTATCGGGGTTGATTTTTTGGTTAAAAATGATATTATATTAATATGCCCTATATGTAAATTTACATCGGGCATAGAGCCTTATACAGAAACTTTTCAAAAAAGTTTTTGTCAGGCTCGGTAAGAAATTCTTTTGGAATTTCTTGCATAGAGCCTTATACAGAAACTTTTCAAAAAAGTTTTTGTCAGGCTCGGTAAGAAATTCTTTTGGAATTTCTTGCATAGAGCCTTATACAGAAACTTTTCAAAAAAGTTTTTGTCAGGCTCGGCAAGAAATTCTTTTGGAATTTCTTGCATAGAGCCGAGGTGGCGAAATGGCAGCCGCGCTAGTTTTAGGAACTAGTTCCGCAAGGAGTGTGGGTTCGAGTCCCTCCCTCGGCACAACAAAACAAAAAGTGACCGAGTCACTTTAAGACGAAGGTGACTCGGTCACTTTTTGTTTTGTTTTATTTTACGGAGATTTTTGTTTTATGTTCACGCTTAATTATTGGTATTTTAATAGTTAGAATGCCTTTTTCTAATTTGGCATTTATTCTTGAGCTGTCAACTTCTACCGGCAAAAGAATTTCTCTTTTAAACCTTCCCCAATAACATTCTTGGAAAAAGTAGTTTTCGCTTTCTTCAGCAAATCTTTTCTCTCTTTTTCCTTTTATAATAAGCAAGTCATCTTCAATGGTAATGTCTAGATCTTCTGGCTCTATGCCAGCAATAGCTGATTGAACAATTAGCTCGTTGTCTTTTTGAAAAACATCAACCGTTAACTCCCCCTCAGAGCCCTCAAAAAAATCATCTTCTTTTTTGACCTTGTCTATTTTTTCTTCCTCGCCCGCCGTAGCTTTAGCGAAGGCGGGTTTTTTCTTAGGTTTTTTAGCTGGTTTTTTCTTTTCAGGAACTTCTTCGGACTCCTCGGGTTCCTCGTTAACCGATTGAACCGAGGTTAATTCCATTGAAATCTCCTCAACAGAATCTTCTATTGATTCGTTTACATCCATGCCTTTTTTTAGTTTTTCAAAAAAATCTGCCATATTTTTATTTATTTACAAATACTTTTAATTTTTTTAAGCTTTTTAAATTTACTAGAGATAAAAATAGCTGTCCCGCCTAAAAGTGCTATTAAGGACACAAACGAAATAGCAAATAATATTATATTTTGAGTTACTAAGCCCCTTTCAATAATACCTATTGTTATATTAAACATACCATGCAAGATAGATGCTATTATTAAACCCTTTATAATTAATTTTAACCTATTTTTAGAATCACAGATAGATAGTGCTAAAAAATAACCAACCGTTCCAGAAGCAAGGGCATGTAAGAAAGTAGCTCCTAAGAAACGAAAAGAACTAATTATAGCAGCGTCTTTTACTACCATTGTTTGACCTATTGAAAACAATACCAAAACATTTTCCAGAGCGGCAAAACCAAGGGCTGAAATAATCATATAGACCATGGCATCAACCGGCTCATCAAACTCTTTGTTATTAATTGCTTTTTCTTTGACAATCAAAAACTTTGATGATTCTTCTACTAAAGCCACTATTATAAACTGATTTACAAAGAAAAATACTAGGGGAATATTTTCTATATATCTCCCACCAAAAAATGTTATACTCCAAGAAAGCCACATTCCAATAGCAAAAGCTATTAAGCCCGAAACCATTCCATAAAGAAAAATCTTCAGAACCATTTTCTTTGACTCTGGATGGGAATCTTTTTTTAAATAAAAGAGGAGCCAAACTATGCTTGGCAATAAACCAAATATTATAAATATAATGTATATCATATTGGATAATTTTCAATCATTAAAGATTGCTTTTTATCTTTGACTGGTAATTTCTGATATATCTCTTCTGTAATAAATGGAATGAATGGATGTAATAATTTTAAGGAAGATGCTAAAACATAAAGCAAAATGCTTTTTGTTTTTTCATCATCTTGTTCTTTAGACGCTTCAATATAGACATCGCAGAAATCATGCCAGAAAAAATCATATAAGGTATGAGCTGTTTTTCCAAATTTAAACTTTTCTAAATCGTCATTAACTGATTTTATCGTCTTATCCAGTTGTTTTAATATCTTTTTATCGGCAGTCGTTCGCGGTTTCGGTTTGGAAATTGGTAATTGGAAATTGGAAATTCCGTTTTGTCCACAGACAAAACGGCTGGCATTCCATATCTTATTGCAAAATTTCTTTCCCATAACAATGTTATCATCGACGAATCTAATATCTTGATTGCCCATAATTTGATAAGCAATCCCAAACCTTACAGCATCGGCACCAAATTGATCAATAAGTTTTAAAGGGTCAATCCCTGTTCCTAGCGACTTTGACATTCTTTTGCCATCCTTAGTTAAAATTGTAGCATGGATATAAACATCTTTAAATGGGACATCTTTCATAAATTCTAGTCCAGAAAAAATCATTCGGGCAACCCAAAGATTTATTATATCTCTCGCGGTTGATAAAGTATCAGTCGGATAAAAGGTTTTTAGATCTCCTGGGTTACTTAAAACAGCAAAGGGCCACAAAGCAGAACTAAACCAAGTATCTAAAACATCTGTCTCGCCTTCAATAGGAATTTTATGTCCCCACCATATTTGACGAGATATGCACCAATCCCTAATATTTTTAAGCCAGTCTAAATATGGCTTTTCAAAGTTCTTTGGATGGATTTTAATCTTTCCCTCCCTAATCGGCTTCTCGGCTAGCTTGGCTAATTCACTCATCTTCAAAAACCATTGCAAAGAGGGGATTAGCTCAACAGTCGTATTGCATCGATAACATTTAGGAATCTGATGAACATAGTCCTCAACCTTTTCCAAATAGCCACCCTTTTCTAAATCAGCAACGATTATTTCACGAGCTTCCTTGACTTTTAATCCTTGATACTTTTTAGGAGCTAAGCTAGTTATTCTTCCTTTTTCATCAATAATTTTAATACTTTTGAGATCATTCCTTTGACCTATTTCATAATCCGTTTGATCATGGGCTGGAGTTACTTTCACCGCTCCTGTTCCAAACTCAGAATCAATTAATCTGTCCGAAACAACAGGAACTTCCCTATCAACTAAAGGAACAATAACTTTTTTTCCAACTAAATCTTTATACCTCTTATCTTTCGGATTAACTGCCACTGCTGTATCGCCAAGCATTGTTTCCGGTCTTGTTGTCGCTACAATAATAGATCCATATTTAATATGCCAAAGCTTTCCTTCTTCTTCTTTATATTCTAATTCTAAATCGGATAAACTTGTGGCACACCTTGGACACCAATTAACAACTCTTTCTCCCTGATAAATCCAACCTTTTTTATAATAATGTAAAAAGGCTTCCTTAACAGCATCGGCATATTTTTCATCCATAGTAAATCTTACTCTAGACCAATCGCAAGAACAACCAATCTTTTTAAACTGATTTAAAATAGCGCTTCCTTTTTCTTCTTTCCATTTCCAAACTTCATCAATGAATCCATCTCTGCCTAAATCAAATCTAGTTTTACCTTCTTTTTTAAGTTTTTTCTCAACAACATTCTGAGTAGCAATTCCAGCATGATCGGTTCCTGGCAACCACAGCGTTTTGTGCCCCTGCATTCTTTTCCAACGAATCAAGATATCTTGAATGGTCGCATTCAAAGCATGACCCATATGAAGCTCTCCAGTAACATTGGGAGGCGGAATAACAATTGTGTATGGTTTCTTGTGTTTCTTGGGAAGTTTATCTGGATTAAAAAAGCCCGTTTCTGTCCAAAACGCATAAATTTGCTCTTCTACATTTTTAGGATCATAGGATTTATCCATCCCGTTAGAGATAGGTTACCAAGGGCAACCGTATATTATAACTAATTATTATTTTGATTTCCCGCTATCTCTAACGGGATCCATATATTTACTTTAACATAAATAATCCCTAATTTCTATTCTTTAAATAATTAAAATAACAATCAAGAAAAACGTTTCGGAGGACTTTTGCAAAAGTCTGAGAATGAAGGTGGCAATTTTCCGCAGAGAATTGAACACCTGTTTTTTCAAGATTGTTATTTTAATTATTTTTAATGTATTCTCAAATTCGGCTTGGCTTTAATTTTGGAATAATTTTTTGTTTGTTTGTTTTGATTATAATATCCAGCTATAGCAATCATAACAGCATTATCAGTAGAAAGTTTTTTGGGTGGAATTAAAACATTTTTAAACCTCTTTTTAAATTGTTTGCGTAATTCTGTATTAGCCGTAACTCCTCCACCCAATATTATCGTTTTAACTCCATACTCTCTAGAAGCTTTCGTTGTTTTCTTAATTAAAACATCTATCACTGCTTGCTGAACTTCTTTACACATTTCCGATATATATTTTTTACTCTTTCTAATTTTAACTGGTTGGTTTTTAAAATTATACAAAACGGCTGTTTTTAACCCGGAAAAACTAAAATCATAATCATTAGTATTTATCATCGGCCTCGGCAACAAAATGCCCGAGGCCCGTCCTCGGGCAAATTGCCCGAGGACGGGCCTCGGGCATTTTGACATTTCTGAGATAATAGGACCTCCTGGATATCCAAGACCTAAAATTCTGGCTACCTTATCAAAACATTCTCCAGCAGCATCGTCTCTTGTTTCTCCAAGTATCTTATACTTCCCAATATCTTTAATTAATATTAATTGAGTATGTCCACCTGAAACAATCAAAGCCACCGCCGGAAATTGGAAATTGGAAATTGCCTGCCTGACGGCAAGGCAGGGAAATTGGAAATTAACGAGAATGTGGGCTTCTACATGATTAACTGGGATAATAGGCATATCCCATTTCTGAGCTAAATCTTTGGCAAAATTAACTCCTGTCCATAAACAAGGATCTAAGCCAGGTCCAATAGTTACCGCAACCAAAGAAAGGAACTCGGTTCCTTTTTTCCTAAAAGGAACCGAGTTCCTTTTCGCTTTTTCTAAGCTCCTTTTAAGAACAGCTGGCAGATTTTTTTCGTGTTCTCTTTTTGCCAATGATGGAAATACTCCACCATATTCTTGATGAGCTTCAATTTGAGAAGAAACAATATTAGATAACACCTTAAACTTCTTACCTGCCTTGCCGGCAGGCAGGTTCTTAACTTCCACAACAGCAATAGCTGTATCATCACAACTTGTTTCAATAGCTAAAATAATCATAGTGGTCCCACGGGGAATCGAACCCCGATTACAAGATTGAAAATCTTGTGTCCTAACCGTTAGACGATGGGACCAACTTAGTAGGAATTATAGCAGATAATTAAGAAAAATCAACATTTTTCATTCAAGGGAATAATAATCAATATGGAACAAAAGTAAGTGATTCTTCTGGTATTTTAAA
>CAZKZC010000016.1:0-9821 GCA_964557155.1 uncultured Candidatus Saccharibacteria bacterium
TTCATCTCTTCTTCTGTCAGTAAAGTCCAAATCAATATCAGGCATTGATATTCTCTCTGGGTTTAAAAACCTTTCAAATAAAAGGTCATTTTTTATTGGGTCTACATTAGTAATGTTTAATAGATACGAAACTAAAGAGCCAGCAGCTGAACCTCTGCCTGGACCAACGACGATTCTTTGATTTTTGGCCCAATTAACAAAATCCTGAACTATTAAAAAGTAAGAAGCGAAACCAGTTTCTTCAATAACAGAAATTTCATAGTTAAGACGATCAGTAATTTCTTTGCTCGGATTATTTCCGAAACGTTCAGCTAGCCCCTTCTGACATAATTCTTCAAGATATTGGTTCGGAGTTTTTTCACCAGGAACTTCGTATTTAGGAAGTTTAGTTGTTCCAAGTTCTAACTCAAGATTGCAAGCATTGGCAATTTTTTGAGTGTTTTCAATTGCTTCAGGAGTATCTTTGAATGTTTCTGTCATATCTTCAGATGATCTTAGTGAAAAATCATCTGATTTAATAGTTGCTCTTTCTGGATCATTGGGGTTTGATCCAGTATTAATAAGCATTAAAATATCTTGAGCTTCAGCGTCATCTTTCATTAAGTAATGAGTATCATTAGTTGCCACTAGGGGAATGCCGTACTTTTTAGACATGGCAACTAGGGCCTCATTAACTGGTTTTTGATCTGAAAGATTAGGATGATCTTGAATTTCTAAATAGAAATTATCTTTACCAAATATTTGTTGATATTTCAAGGCAAGCTCTTCGGCTTGTTCAAAGTTTTTAGCTGTTATTAATCTTGGAATTCTTCCGGCCAAACAGGCACTCATAGCAATGAGGCCTTCTGAATATTTGGCTAACAAATGATCGTCAACTCTTGGCTTATAATAGAAGCCATCTAAGTGAGCTTTAGTTACTAGTTTTACTAAATTTTTGTAACCAACCTCATTTTTAGCCAACAGAATAAGGTGATATTTTTTATTGTCTATATTGGGTCTTTTTTGTTCTAGTCGTTCGTAGGCGGTGTAAACCTCACAACCAATAATTGGTTTTATACCCTTTGCCTTCGCTTTTTTATAGAATTCTATGGCTCCGTATAAAACTCCGTGATCGGTAATAGCAACAGAGTCCATACCCAATTCTTTAACTCGATCTAAAAGCAAATCAATCTTTGGCAGACCATCTAAAAGTGAGTAATGAGTGTGAACATGCAAATGTGTAAATTTCATATTAGTTAAATTATGTTAACATATAATAATGAGTAAACCAAATTTTAATGAAGAAAGGAAATTGTGGAAAAAGGGAGTTAATTTCGTTGTTGGAATAGATGAAGCTGGAAGAGGACCATTAGCTGGCCCGGTAATCGCATGTGCGATTACCATCCCAGAATTTCCAATTTCCAATTTCCAATTTCCGAAAAATGTCAAAGATTCTAAAAAACTTTCAGCAAAGAAAAGAGAGGAGATTTATAAATTATTGAAAAAGAATCCAGATGTAAAATGGGGGATTGGTAGGGTTTCGGAAAAGATTATTGATAAGATTAATATTTTGCAGGCAACAAAGTTGGCTATGAGGAGAGCTGTTAAAAGCTTAGATAAAAAAGTGACCGAGTCACTTTTAGCCAAAAGTGACTCGGTCACTTTTTTGTTGATTGATGGAAATTTTGGAATAGATTTAGATTTTCCCCAAAAGTCTATTATCAAAGGAGATCAAAAGGTTTTCTCTTGTGCGGCTGCTTCAATTATTGCTAAGGTTTCAAGAGACAGAATGATGATAAAATATCATGATAAGTATCCAGAATATGGCTTTAATAGACACAAAGGATATGGAACAAAACTTCACAGAGAAGCAATAAAGAAATACGGCTTTTGCGACATCCACCGAAAAACCTTCCGTGTGTCTTGATTTTTTTAGTAATATAAGTTATATTGGAGAATATGGCAGTACCAAAAAGAAGGAAAACAAAATCAAGAAGGAATAATAGAAGATCACACATCTCTCTTAAAAGTCCTAAATTAACGATTTGTCAAAAATGTGGCAAGCCGGCTTTGGGGCATGCTGTCTGTGATAATTGCGGAACATATAAGAAACAAGAAGTAATTGATGTTATGAAAAAGCTGACCAAGAAAGAAAAAAAGGCGAAGAAAAAGGAGATTGAAGGAAAAGATCAAGAAGAACAAAAAAGTAAACCATTAACAATGGGAGAATTATCTAAATAATTTTATGGCATCAAGACATTTATCAAGATCAATAGTTATGCAAAGTTTGTACGAATGGGATTTTGCTGGTAAGAAAAAAGAGGATTTAGATAAAATCGTTGAGAAAAATATTAAAGAGTTTGGTCCCGGTCTAGAAGATAAAGATTTTATTTGGGAGTTAGTTAATGGCGTTGTTAAAAAAATATCAAGTATAGATAAAATTATTATTAAAGCAGCTCCAGAATGGCCGATAGAACAAATAACCATTGTTGATAGAAATGTTTTAAGAATAGGCCTGTATGAACTTCTTTATGGCAACAAAGAAGATGTTCCTCCGAAAGTAGCTATCAATGAGGCTATTGAGCTAGCTAAAACATTTGGTGGGGAAAGCTCAGGTAAGTTTATAAACGGGGTCTTAGGAACGGTTTTTAATGAAATAGAGAAAAAGTAATATGATGGATTTTTCACAATTAGAAAAGAAGTTAGATATAGAATTTAAGAATAAGGATTTGCTCGTGCAGGCTTTTGTTCATAGATCTTTTTTAAATGAAAATACAAAGTTTGAACTTTCGCACAACGAAAGATTAGAATTTTTAGGAGATGCCGTATTAGAGCTTGTTGTTACTCAATATTTATTTTTAAATTATCCAAAAAAATTAGAGGGAGAATTAACTAGTTGGAGAGCAGCTTTAGTCAATACGAAAATATTATCAAGAATATCTGAAGAAATAGGTTTTAACGATTTTCTTTTGCTCTCTCAAGGAGAAATAAAGGAACAGGGGAAAGCTCGGCAATATATTCTAGCAGATACATTTGAGTCCTTTGTCGGTAGCTTATATCTTGATCAAGGATTCAAAGTTTGCGAAAAATTTATTGTAAAACATTTAATAAAAGAATTACCAAAAATTATTGAAGAGCGACTTTTTGAAGACGATAAATCATCTTTTCAAAAAGAAGCTCAAGAGAAAGTAGGGATAACTCCGGCGTATAAGGTTGTTGACCATTCTGGTCCAGATCACAAAAAGAATTTTACAGTAGGAGTATATCTTGGCAAAGAATTAGTCGCTAAAGGAGAGGGCTCTTCAAAGCAAGAAGCAGAAGAGGCAGCTGCTAAGCAGGGATTAGAAAATAAAAATTGGAATAATAAGTAAAAACTATGTTAAGAATTCGTTTATTTAGAATAGGCAAAAAGAATCAGCCATCTTATAAGATAGTGGTTGTTGATGGAAAAAGGGCTTCAAGAGGTGGTCGTTTTGTTGAGGAGCTTGGATTTATAAATCCAAAAACAAAAGAGCAGAAGATAGACGCAGAGAAAGCTAAGTATTGGATTTCAAAAGGAGCTCAGCCCTCAGATACAGTTCACAATCTATTAACTAAAGAAAAAATTATAGAAGATAAAAAAATTGCCGTTCACAAAAAATCAAAGAAAAAACCTGCTGAGGGCGAGGTAAAGACAGAAGAAAAGAAACTAGAAGTGAAAGAAGATGCTATGCCAGAAGGAAAAAAAGAAGAAATAAAACCAGCTGAAGAAGTAAAAGCTGAAGAGACGAAACCCGAAGAAAAACCTAAAGAAAAACCTAAAGAAGAGAAAGCTCTAGCTGGAACTCCAGAACCAGAGAAAAAAGAAGAAACAAAATAAAATATTTCCAAAAATAAAAATACGAATGTCCAACCTTCGTATTTTTGTTTAATTAAATAACTAAATTCTTCCGTGCTATACAGAGGGAAGAAAATCACGGAAAAGATCGCTCCCTGAGGAGGAGCAAATGAATGAGGTCGAACCTCATTCATTGCGACGGGAAAGGTGTGACCTTAAGAAGTGATTTTGCGATAATTATGTGGTTGTCTGTCTTGACAAAGATTTTTTGGGGAGTATAATTGAAGATATAGAGGAAAGGTCGGAACTCTTATAATTTAAAAATGAATTTACCGAAAGATTATGACAAAAGTAACAACTGATAAAGATTTCCTTGAGTTCGTTGTGAAAACATTGGTAGATCATCCAGATGATGTCACAGTTGACAGACAAGTTGACGAAATGGGAGTATTGCTTTCATTGAGAGTCAATTCTGAAGACATGGGTCAAATTATTGGTAGATCAGGTTCCACAGCTAGAGCTATTAGATCTTTAGTTAGAATTATTGGTTTGAAAAATCACGCCAGAGTTAATCTAAAGATTGAAGAGCCAGAAGGTGGTAGAGCTCCAGCTCAAGAAGCAGTTAAAGAAGAGAGGAAAGCTTCAGAAAGTTTAGATGATTTGAAGCTATAAGATTTTACATTGATTACTGACAATGCTACTATTATGTAATAGTAGCATTGTTTTTTTACCTTTACCTATGATAAATTTTGATATTATTACAATATTTCCTAAAATATTTAATTCTTATTTTTCAGAGAGTTTAGTTAATCGTGCTCAAAAAAATAAGTTGATAAAAATTAAAACCCACAATTTAAGAAAGTATACTTCTGACAAGCATAAAACAGTTGACGACAAACCATTCGGCGGAGGATCAGGAATGGTTATGAAAGTAGAACCGGTTTTCAAAGCTGTTAAGAAAATAAAAGGCAAGAAAGCAAAAGTTGTATTGTTTACGCCAAGAGGGAAGAAATTTAATCAAAAAATGGCGTATCAACTTAGTAAGCTCAATCAGATTATCTTTATATGTGGAAGATATGAAGGCGTTGATGAAAGAATTGCTAAAAAGATAGCTGATATTGAATTATCAATAGGGGATTATGTTTTGATGGGTGGAGAGATTCCAGCTATGGCTGTTATTGAAACGGTAACAAGATTAATTCCGGGAGCGATAGGTAAGAAGAATTTGTTAAAAGATAGGATTACAAAAACGAAGGGATTTATTGAATATGAACAATATACTCGTCCAGAAATATTTAATAAATGGAAAGTACCAAAAGTTCTATTATCCGGAGATCATAAGAAAATAGAGAAATGGAAAGAAAAACATTCTAAAATCATTGAAAAATAATAGTTTTCGTGTTATCGTGTAAGCACCGCAAAATTTGATGGGCAGGTGGTGGAGTAGTCAAACACACGAGTTTGTAAAACTCGCGGCTTCGGCCTACGGGGGTGCAAATCCCTCCCTGCCCACATAGCGTGCCAATGTAGCTCAGTTGGTAGAGCATTCCCATGGTAAGGGAAAGGTCCGCGGTTCGAATCCGCGCGTTGGCTCCGAATAATAAATAACCAATAACCAAGAAACAAGATACAGACAAATTTCAAATTACAATATTCAAATTTCAAACAGTTTGGTTATTGTATCTTGTGTCTTGTATCTTCTTTTGCGAAGTAAAAGCTATGGCAAAGAAAAAGAAACCATTCTTGAAACTTATATGTTCAGAATGTAAAAAAATAAATTACTTTACCAAAAAATCAAAAGGAATGATTGAGGAAAAGTTGGAATTGAATAAATTTTGCAAATGGTGCCGAAAACACACACCTCACAAAGAAGGTAAGAAATAAAGGTAATGGGGGCTTGGTTCAGTGGTAGAATTGCTGTCTCCAAAACAGCAGACGGGAGTTCGATTCTCTCAGCCCCTGCCATGATTTTAAAAATAAGAAAATTTAATGAGAAAGTCCTAAGAAAAAAAGCAGAGCCGGTTGAAAAGATTGATGGTGAAATAAAAAAGCTTGTTTTTGATATGGTTGAAACAATGAAAGTTAATGACGGAGTCGGCTTAGCCGCTCCCCAAGTTGGAGTTTCTAAACGAGTTATTGTGGTTCAAGGCAATCCATTGATCAATCCCAAAATACTCAAAAAGAAAGGAGTCATGCTCTTTGCCGAAGAAGGTTGTTTAAGTTTCCCGAATATTTATATAGAAATTAAAAGATTTGATGAAATTGAAATAGAAGCGTTAGATATTGAGGGAAAGAAGATTGAACTTGAAGCCAAGGGGTTATTGGCTAGAGTTATTCAGCACGAAATAGATCACATAGATGGAATTCTATTTTTTAACCGTTTAGGTTTAATTGAAAAAATAAAGTTCAAACTAAAGCACCTGTCTTTAAAGTTTTAGTATGAAATATTTCTCAATTATTAGTGTTGTTGTAATATTAATTGTTGGATTTTTGATTTGGCAGGGTGTTTATTTTCCTAAGGAGCCAGGCTCCTTAGGAAAAACACGGTTTTTGGTTGAGAGAGGGCAGGACGCAGAAGAGATTGCAGATAATTTGAAAGGAGTTGGGTTAATTAGATATAGTTTTGGGTTTAGATGGTATGCTTCAATTTCTGGGAAAGCAAATAAGCTTAAAGCGGGGGAATATGAATTATCTCCATCAATGACCATTTCCGAAATTATTGATAAAATGGTTTCGGGAGATATGATAAAAAGAACGATTACTATAATAGAAGGGTGGACGCTAGAAGATATTGCCGAATATTTAAAAGTAGAAGAACTAGATCCGAGCTTAGAAGGTTATCTTTTTCCTGATACTTATGAATTATCCTATGATGATGGAATAAATGAAATTATTGAAAAGATATTAGTTAATTTTGATAAAAAAACCAAGGGGAAGTTTGGCAAGAGACCTGATCTCGAGATAATAATTATGGCCTCTTTATTAGAAAAAGAAGTAAGAAGTTTAGAAGATAAAAAAATGGTGGCAGGAGTTTTAAAAAACAGATTAGAAACAGGTATGCTCTTGCAAGTAGATGCGGCTATGATTACCTACGAAATTAAAGGGCTTCCGTCTAGGCCTATTTGCAATCCTGGCCTTGAAAGTATAGAAGCAGCAATTTATCCAACAGAGAATAACTATTTATATTATCTTTCAACTCCCGAAGGAGAAACAATCTTTAGCAAAACCTTCAAAGAACACAACATAGCTGTTAACAAGTACTTAAGATAAGAATATTAAACACCTGGTGTCTAACATCCAAAATGTTCGGAGCTAAGCTTTCGCACTAACATTTCTTCACTTTGTAAAATTTTTTCTACAGGGTATAATATATAAATGGTTGATAGAAGGAAAATATTAACATGGGTTATTTATGTGTTATCGGCAATTTTGTTGGTTGTGGTTGTTTTCTTTTTAACTCTTTGGCTTTTGAATAAATTTGCTAGTCCAGCTCCGATAATTCTAGGCGGAAAGCCAACTTCTCCTATCGGTGATAGTTTTCCTCCTCCTCCTAATTTTATTAAACTATCAGGTCTATATTTTGATGGTCCCCAATTGCTAAAAGATAATAGCGGTATTGATAAGGCAGCAATATTTTTAATCTTGTGCCAAAAAGATACGGACTATGGTATAATATATATTGGAGAGACAGAGGGGGGTATTAATCTTTCAAGCGATACTTGTTGGATAGATAGTTGTGGAGGATCTCTTTATATCGCTAAGTTTTGGGTATCAACTGAACAGTATAAAACAAAAGACAGGCAAGGGTTAAGGAAACTATTAGAAACAGAAAATAATCCTTCTTGCATATTAAGCTTATGAACCAATCAATATTTGATAAAATTACAGCGGAGAAAGGTCTATTTTTCACTCTAGTGGCAGCGATCATAATTGTTGCGATTGTTGTTGTCTATTTATTCATTACTTTTGGATCGCCAAAAATAAAGATTACATCTCCTAGCGGAGGAGATAAATGGGAGATTGGTCAAAAATATGAAATTACTTGGGAAGCAAAGAAAGTTGGCAAGGTAGGTATTGCTTTATTTCATGAAGCAGAGGTAGAGTGGATTGCTGAAGATGTTCCGGCTGGTTTAGGAAAATATGAATGGGAAGTTTATGAAGGTCATAAGTATGGGGATGGGTTCTGGGTAGCTGTTTTTGAATATCCCTGGAGAGAAGATGGTGAAGTGGACTATTCCAAGGGATCCTTAACAATTACTTATCCGATATCAACTAACTGTGATGTTTTATCTATTGAAAATGAGTGGCCGTATGTGGCAAGCGATTTCCCAAACATTAGAAGGGTTTTTATAACTCAAGAGAAATATAAAGGAAATTTAGATGGTCTAGAAGGTGCCAATCAAAAATGTCAGGAACAAGCGAATAAAGCAGAACTTGGAGGGAGTTGGATTGCTTTTCTTGGTGGTGATGCTGACGAGGATACGGCTGTTGAAAGATTAAAAAAGAGCGAGAGGGGGATAGGTGGTATTTTTGTTCAAGCAGAGCCATCAGCCGAATTAATTCAGGGAGCGACTTGTCATCGTCTCTTGGGTAAAAACTTTACTGAATTTTTAATGAAGTTTTCAGATCCCTTAGAAATTAATGCTGATAAAATCAATAAGACCTTTTTGCAGAATATGAACGGAGTTTGGTTAGGACGTGTTGACGAAACAAGTAGTAAAAATTGTATTGTTTCAACAACAAGCCAAGTAAATTTAAATGAGAAATATAGCTACACTCCTACTTGCCAAAACTGGACAAAAGCAGAGCAGTTTGCTGCTGGATATAGAGATGCTCCATTGTCAGATTTCCCGCTCTGTTATACACCATCGGGGTCTTCAGTTAGGGCGGTTTCTTTAGGAGGATTGGGCTCGGGAGTAAGCAGTATCAATACTGGGGGCTATTGCCACAGAGAGCGAAAACTTATTTGTATTGAGGATTAGAGTTGACAAGAAATTAATAATAGATTAAAATAAGAATATAATAAATTATCCACAGATAGCAGGCATTTAAGACCTGCCGAGGGTGACTCGTCTTTTATCTGTGGTTAACCGCAGATTTTTTATGCCATTAACAAAAGAGCAAAAACAAAATATAGTCAAAGATTTGAAGGAAAGTATTGATAAGCAGAAGTCAATGGTTTTTGTTTCCATCCAGGGATTAAAAGCAGCCGAGCTTCTTGAATTAAGAAATAAATTAAAAGAATTAAATTGTAAAATATCTGTTGCTAAGAAGACCTTAATGGATATTGCCTTCAAAGAAAGTAAGATAGAAATTGACACAAGCAAGCTAGAAGGCCAAGTGGCTTTAGTTTTCGGATTTAAAGACGAAGTTTTACCAGCTAAAACATCTTATGAGTTTTCTAAGAAAAATGAGAACTTGAAGATATTGGGTGGTTTCTTAGAAAATAAATTTAGAGAAGTTAACGAAATAATTACATTAGCTAAAATACCTTCAAGAGAAGAACTTTTAGCAAAGGTCGTTGGGAGCATATCAGCCCCAGTATATGGTTTGGCGAATGTGCTTCAAGGAAACATAAGAAATTTTGTTCAAGTTTTAAGTAAAATAAAACAATAATTAATATGACAGAAGAAATTAAAAAAGAAGAAGAAAAAGTAGTAGAAGTTCCTAAGAAGTTTCAATCTTTAGTTGAAGAAATTGAAAAAATGTCTGTTTTGGACTTAGCTGAATTAGTTAAAATTCTTGAAAAGAAATTTGGCGTTTCAGCTGCCGCTCCTGTTGCTGTGACCGGACCTGCTTCTGCTGAGGATTCAGCAGACAAAGAGGAAAAAAGTTCTTACAATGTTGAATTAACTGCAGTTGGTGATAAAAAGATTGAAGTTATTAAAGCGGTAAGAGATATAACAGAGAAAGGATTAAAAGAAGCCAAAGATCTAGTTGACGCTATTGCTAGCGGTCCTCAAATGATTAGAGAAAATGTTAAGAAAGAGGATGCCGAAGAAATGAAAAAGAAATTTGAAACCGC
>CAZKZC010000017.1:0-9652 GCA_964557155.1 uncultured Candidatus Saccharibacteria bacterium
GCTCATATTATTTTGCTTGTTGCGGAGACGGGAATTGCACCCGTGTCTCGAGGTTCTTTGGTATCATCTGTTTCCAGATGGAATGGACTATCCCATCTTCCTTTTGTTAAAGGAAGTCCCCATTATAGTCTCTGAACCTTATCTAACATTTGTTAGAGCTTGGCTGCCGATTGCCTTATTAATAAAAACTTAGGTTTCCAGCAATTTAGAAGATTTTTCCACAGAGCATTACTGCTTTGGGCCACAATTTAGCTTATGGGCCTCGCAAGATACTACTTCTCTACTCCGCACTCCTATTATATTACATAAACCAAAAAAAATCAACCCAAAAAAACAAAAAGTGACCGAGTCACTTTTAGCCGAAAGTGACTCGGTCACTTTTTGTTTTTTTAGAACATTTGGAGATCGCGGAATGTTTGTTCGTAGATGCTAATTATTTTTTTAGCTTGTTCATAAGTTAATTCATAACTAGGGTCATGAACGATATTATTGCGAAACTTATGAGCTTGCCAAACCTCTTCTATGTTAGGAATAATTTTTGAATCAATTTGTTCCAATAAATCCTTTATCGTTTCTCCCTCATAGTTCATTTTTCTTAAAACATCTTCTAATAAACTATCAGCTTCAATAATCGCCATCTTATACTCTGCTTCTTTTCTTTTTTCTAATCTCTTGGTAACTCGTCCCCATTGCTTAAATGTTTTTTGAGTTCCGTAGGGTCTATGAGTAATTAATTCTGTCACATCTTCTATTATTTTAATTTCTAGCCACCCAGTGTTCTTTAAGAATAGAAATATGCCGATAGCAAAAACTCCAGAAATAGTTAGAAAAACAGTTTTAATAATAAAAATGAAGATCGGTGACCCAAATAAAGTTATGGCCGAAGAAAAAGTATTTACTATTTGATTTATATCAAGCATAGTTATATATTGTTATATATTTTAGCTATATTTAATATTTTATTCTCTTCAAACGGTTTACCAATAATTTGTAATCCAATTGGAAGCTTGGCTTCTGTAGAACCAACAGGAATAGAGATGGCTGGTAAACCAGCTAGATTTACAGAAACAGTAAAAATATCTGAGAGATACATGGATAAAGGATCCACTTTCTCGCCAATTTTAAAAGCTGATGTCGGCGTTGTTGGAGTGATGATAATATCAACCTTCTCAAAGGCCTTATCAAAGTCCACCTTGATTAAAGTTCTTACTTTTTGAGCTCTTAAATAATAGGCATCGTAATAACCAGACGATAAAGCATATGTTCCGATCATTATTCTTCTCTTGACCTCATCTCCAAATCCCTTTTCTTTAGTTTTTAAATATCCATCTAGCAAATCTTCTCCTTCTTCAGACAACCCAAACTTTATTCCATCGTATCTAGACAAATTAGCAGAGGCCTCTGATGGAGCAATAATATAATAAGCAGGTAGTGCATATTTCGTGTTAGGCAAACTAATATCAACCAATTTAGCTCCTTGATTTTGAAGCAATTTCAAAGATTCTTGAATTGTTTTTTTAGTTTCAAAATCTCCTTCAAAATATTCTTTTGGAATACCTATGCGCAAATTTTCAAGATTTGCGGAGGTCGGACCTCCGCAACTTTGCGGAGGTCGGACCTCCGCTGAAGTTGAATCTTTAGGATCTAATCCAGAGATAGTTTTGAAAACAATTTGAGAATCTTCAACACTTTTCGTAAGAATTCCTATTTGATCAAAAGAAGATGCAAAAGCTGTTAAGCCGTAACGGGAAACTGTCCCATAAGTTGGTTTTAAACCGACAACTCCGCAAAAAGAAGCTGGTTGTCTTATTGAGCCACCAGTATCTGATCCAAGAGCAAAGCAACAAAAATCAGTCGCAACAGCTGCCGCTGATCCACCTGAACTTCCTCCTGGGACCCTTTCTGAATCATGTGGATTTTTAGTAACGCCGAAAGCAGAGTTTTCAGTTGACGAACCCATAGCGAATTCATCCATATTTGTTTTACCTAGAATGATCACTCCCTCTTCTTTCAATTTCTCAATAACTGTTGCTGAATAAGGAGCGACATAGTTTTCTAATATCTTAGAGCCACAAGTATTTTTTAATCCTTTAACGAGGATATTATCTTTAATCGCCGTTGGAATACCCGTCAAAGCAGTCATATTTCTAGAAAGAATTCTTTTATCTGCTTCTCGGGCTTGCTCTAAAGCTCCCTCTCTATCAACAGATAAAAAGGCATTGATTTTATCATCTTCTTTCTCGATTTTATCTAAATAGGCAATAGCTAATTCAAAAGCCGAGAAATCTTTATTCTTTAAACCTTTATGAGCTTCTTTTATAGTTAACTTAGTTAAATCCATGATTGTGAATTATGAATAATGAATTATGAATAATGAATATTATGTTTTCGTCGTCGACATCGTCGTATTCCTGATTCATAATTCCTGATTCATAATTCAGTTTAATATTGATTTCACTTTAACGTGCCTTCCCTTTGTTCGTGGTATCAATTTAATTAATTCATCAGCAATTTGTTGATCTTCTCCAATATCTTCACGAACAATATTCTTTTTAAAGAATCTTGCCATTGGATGATAAGTCGGTTCTACATCAGAAACATCTACTTCGTTTAGTAGATTGACATAGTCCAAAACAGAAGAAAGATCCTTTTGAAATCCTACTTCTTCTGAAATACTAATACCTAATCGAGCAAGTTTGGCAATATGACGCACATCTTCTTTTTTAATCATATTATCTCGGAGGAGCAAGTTGCTCTGTCTCTGTTAATGTTTCTGACAGTTGATCTATATTTTCCAAAACCAGTCCCGCTCCTCTAACAACCGCTGTCATCGGGTCTTCAATAATTCTTACGGGAATTTTAACTTCTTCTTGTATTAAGATGTCTAAACCCTTTAATAAGCTTCCTCCTCCAGCTAGATAGATTCCTTTGGCCATGATATCGGCTAATAATTCTGGCGGAGTTTCTTCTACGGTAGTTTTAACTGCCATAACAATTTGCCTGACTGATTTCTGCAAAGCTTTTCTGATACCTTCATCGGTTACTAAAATTTCTTCGGGCAAACCAGTAACTAAGTTTCTCCCCCTTAGAGGAAGTTCCCTTTTTTCTTTCAGGGGATAAGCCGAACCAATGCCAATCTTTATTGTTTCAGCCGCCCTTTCGCCTATTAATAACTTATACTCTTCTTGAGCATATCTTATTATGTCTTCATTGAGTCGATCTCCAGCAACACGCAGACTTTTAGCTATGACAATGCCACCAAGAGAAATAACGGCCACTTCAGTTGTTCCGCCTCCAATATCAATAATAAAGTTTCCGCCAGCTTCTTGAACTGGCAACCGAGCTCCAATAGCTGCTGCCATTGGCTCTTCAATTAAAAATACTTCTCTGGCTCCAGCATTTTTAGTAGCGTCCTTAACTGCTTTTTTCTCAACTTCAGTAACCCCATAAGGAATACCAACAATAACTCTTGGTCTTGGACCTAGGATAAACTTTCTTTTATGAACCTTTTCAATAAAATATTTAAGCATCTGTTCGGTAACTTCAAAATCAGAAACAACTCCCTCAACTAAAGGACGAGTGGCAATAATGTGAGCTGGAGTTCGACCAACCATCTTTTTAGCTTCTTCGCCGATAGCCAAAACTTGACCTGTTTTTTGGTTGATAGCAACCACCGAAGGCTCATTAATAACAATGCCTTTATCTTGAACATAAACAAGGGAATTTGCAGTTCCTAAATCTATAGCAATATTATGTGAAATATACGAAAAAAACTTATCAAACATACTAATCTGTTATTATAATTAATCTTAACAGAAACAAGACATATGAGCAAGAAATGCGTTATTTATTTTCGTTTGAGTTTGTACCAGGTGACTAAGATAGGGCCGGCAAGGAAGATTGAAGAATAAGTTCCAGCTCCGATTCCTAGTAATAATGCTAGGGCAAAGAATTTTAGAGTTTCTCCGCCTAAAAAGAATATAGCAAAAGCGACAAAAAGAGTTGTTAATGAAGTATTTATTTGTCTTGATAATGTTTCATTCAAACTAATATTAATTGTTTCTTCAAATTCCTCGCCCCTTCTTAAAAGATTCTCCCTGATTCTATCAAAAACAACAACTGTATTATTGATTGAATATCCTAAAACAGCTAAAAGAGCGGTAATAATAGGTATAGAGATTTCTACACCATAATATTTTCCTAAAATTGCAAATACTCCCAATGGAATTAAGATGTCATGGAATAGAGCCAAAACGCTAGCTATCCCATATTGC
This sequence comes from uncultured Candidatus Saccharibacteria bacterium, assembly GCA_964557155.1. Classification (GTDB taxonomy): domain Bacteria; phylum Patescibacteriota; class Minisyncoccia; order Minisyncoccales; family GWA2-38-27; genus JAHJSY01. The sequence continues at coordinate 4,275 of CAZKZC010000017.1, forward strand.
CAAGAACGCAATGGTCTTTGAACCCTCCTAAAAGCCAAAGCAATATATATAATCATTGAAAGCAAAGCCACGACAACAACAATATTGGTTTTTTGTTTTAGTTCATTGCCAATAACTGGACCTATTGATTCAAATCTTGTTTCGGTAATATAGACCTTAATTGTTTCAAAAGCTATCCCCTCTTCAGATTGTATATTTTCTTTTTGAGTAATCTTTCCTAATATGTTCTGATGAACTTCTTCGTCAATATGCTTCATTCTTAAAATGACTCCTTTTTCTCCTGTTGGCTGAATAACAATATTGCCTAAATCAAATTCTTCAAGTTCTGATAATATCTGCTCATTAGATGGTCTTTCGTCTCTATACTCTAGCTCTATTATTGTTCCACCAGTAAAATCAATACCCGGCTTTAACCCATAACCAAGCAAAACAATAATGCTTGCTATAATCAAAAGACCTGATAAACCAAAATATATTTTTCTGTATTTAGTAAATTTTATTACCATAACCATTTAACCTTTTCTAATTTAGTATGAATGAATAATCTTAATAAATTTCTAGTAATAAATATTGCCGAAAACATACTTACCAAAATACCAATACTTAATGTAAAAGCGAAACCCTTAATAAAACTAGTTCCTAATCCAAACAGAATTAAAGCAACGATAAGGGTGGTAATATTTCCATCTCTAATAGATGGCCAGCTTCTTCTAAACCCTTCTTCTAAAGAAACAGAAAAGCTTTGTTCTCGTTTCAATTCTTCTCTCATTCTTGAGAATATCAGAATATTAGCATCCACGGCCATACCAATAGATAGAATAAATCCGCCAATACCAGCTAGAGTTAAAGTGACTGGGATAAGTTTGAATAAGGCTAATATAATAGCGACATATACTATCAAAGATAACGAAGCCAATAGCCCCGATAATCTATAAAATATTATTAAAAATATAACGACGGCGAGAAGTCCAATCAACCCCGCCTTTAAACTTTTTTCTAAAGATATACTTCCTAAAGTAGGACCAACTGTTTGTTGAGATATTAACTGAATAGGAACTGGCAAAGCTCCAGCATTAAGGTTCCTGGCAAGTTCTTTTGCTTCATCAATAGTAAAATCACCACTAATCTGAGCTTTTCCGCCTTCAATCGGCTCATTAACATAGGGTGCAGAAATAACCGCTCCGTCTATGTATATAGCCAATATTTTACCAACACTTTTTGTGGTAATTTGTTTAAATAGTTCTGACCCTTCTTCGTCAAACTGAATAGTAATTAATGGTGTGCCTGATTGTTGATCAAATACTAGTTCGGCTCTCTCAAGATACTGACCAGTTAAAGAAGTTGCTTTAAAATAAGGATCCTCAAAAGCTAATTGCCAATTCTCTATTTGCTGCATTTCTTCAAGAGTTAGATCTTGAAGCTCGGCTTGTTTGTCGGTAATCGCTTTTGTCTCTTCTTCCGTTTTTTGCTCTCTAAATTCTAGAAAGGGTGTCTTGCCAATCATTTTAATCGCTTCTGCTGGATCTTTTATTCCGGCTAGCTCAACGACCAATCTATATTGATCTCCCGATTCTTGCGTTTGAACTATTGGCTCAGCTACTCCAAAAGTATTAACTCTTCTTTCAATGATATCTCTTAATCCTTCCATTGCCGATCCGTAGTTTTCTTTTTCTACACCTGATAGGTCCGCTTCATATAATAAATGAGTGCCGCCTTGAAGATCTAAGCCAAGCTTAAAGGGAATCTCCCAAAAATGAGGAAATAAAAATCCGAGCTTCGTGTTAAGAAAATCGACACTTTGATTAACATACTTAGGATAACTCAAATTTCCAGCCATAAAAGCTAGAATAGCGATCCCTATTAATGTAATATATACCTTTCTTTTCATATATCTATATTTAAATAATATAGCATAAACTTAAAATAAAAAAAAGACCCTTTAGGGTCTTATGGAAGATTGTTCAGTAATTATCTTCTATGTCCTTCTCATCCTCTTCTTGTATAATACCTAACCATTCCAAAAATACCATAACCATAAAAGCAAGAAAAACAAATGGATATATCAAATTCTGCCTTCTTCTCGAAAAAGTTTTCATTATCTATCCTTTCAAAAATTTTAATGTACTATTCACAATAATAAACATTATTATATCACAAATTATTTAAACATGCAACACTTTTTGTATTTTTTGCCAGATCCGCAAGGACATGGATCGTTTCGTCCAACTTTATCTTTTGGAATTTGCCCGAGGACGGGCCTCGGGCTATTATTAACAGTTATATCAGCTTTCATGATGGCTTTGGCTATTACGGCATCAATTGTATCAAGTAAGTGTCTGAACATTCCATGCCCCTCTCTCTTGTATTCAATTAAAGGATCTTGTTGACCATAAGCTCTCAAACTAACAGAATCTCTCAAATGGCTCATATTCTCTAAGTGCTCTATCCAATAAGTATCCAAAACCTTAAGAGGAATAAATCTCTCAATTTGTTTGGCTTTGTCCTCCCCTATTTCTTGTTTTCTTTTTTCATAATCCTCTTTTGAAAATCCAGCTTTTTCTAATATCTCTAAAATCTGGGGATTTCCCATCATTTCCCTTCTCTTTTTATAGAAAACTTCTCTATGTTTATTCATAACATCATCGTATTCTAAGATATGCTCTCTAGCATCAAAATTCATTCCTTCTACTTTGGCTTGAGATGATTCAATAGCTCTTGAAACTAAGCCAGCTTCTATTGGTTGATCTTCGGGAATCTTCATGGTATCCATTAATCCCTTAATTTTATCTCCACCGAAAATACGCATTAAATCATCTTCTAAAGAAACAAAGAACTGAGAAGACCCTGGATCTCCCTGACGGCCAGCCCTTCCTCTTAGCTGATTATCAATTCTTCTAGCTTCATGTCTTTCAGTTCCAATAACATGAAGTCCGCCCGATTCAATAACCTTTTTTTGTTCTTCTTCGTTAACAGGATTACCACCTAAAATAATATCAACTCCCCTTCCAGCCATATTGGTAGCTATAGTAACTCCTCCTAGCTTTCCGGCTTGAGCAATAATCTCTCCTTCTCTTTCGTGTTGTTTAGCATTTAAAATATTATGAGGAATACCTTCTTTTTCTAAAAGCTTTCCCAAATATTCGTTCTTTTCAATAGAAACTGTCCCCACTAATACTGGTTGGCCTTTTTTATGTCTCTCTTTAATTTCTTCGGCAACTGCCTTAAACTTACCATCCAAGGATTTATAAATCCTATCCTTCATCTCTTTTCTTATTAATGGCTTATTGGTTGGAACAACGATAACATCTAATTGATAAACTTTATCAAATTCTTCGGCAGATGTTACGGCTGTTCCCGTCATTCCAGACAATTTATCATATAATCTAAAATAATTCTGATAAGTAACTGTTGCTAAAGTTCTTGATTCTTTTTGAACTTCAACTTCTTCCTTGGCTTCAACTGCCTGATGAATTCCTGAAGACCATCTTCTTCCGGGCATTAGACGACCAGTAAATTCATCAACAATAATAACTTGGTTTTCTTTAACAATATAGTTTTTATCTTTTTCAAAAAATATCTTCGCTTTCAAAGCCGACTCTAATTGATGAGTAACGGCAATATCATTTTCTTGCCAAGGATCATTTTTTAAATAGCCAACGATTCTATTTTGACCCTCTTCAGTAAAAGTTGCCGATTTCGTTTTTTCATCAATTTCATAATCCTTACCTTTTTCTAATTTGGCAATTAATTTAGCAAACAAATAATACTTTTCAGTTGATTCTTCTCCCGGAGAAGAAATAATTAATGGAGTTCTTGATTCATCAATCAAAATAGAATCCACTTCATCAATAACAGCATAATTCTGTCCTTTTTGAACCTGATCATTCACGCTCAAAACCATATTATCTCTTAAATAATCAAAGCCAAATTCATTATTGGTTCCATAAGTGATATCAGCACCATAGGCCTCTTTACGAGAAATGGGCCTTAAGTATTTTTTCATAACTTTAAAACCACCAAACAAGTCCCTCTCTTTGTCTTCCTCGTGATATTCCGAGTCATAAAGAAAGGCTTGTTCGTGAATAATACAACCTATAGATAATCCCAAGAGATCATATATTTGTCCCATCCAAACAGCATCTCTTTCAGAAAGATAATCATTAACGGTAATCACATGAACTCCCTTGCCAGTTAAGGCATTAAGATAAACAGCCAAAGTGGAAGATAATGTCTTACCCTCCCCTGTTTTCATTTCAGCAATTTTTCCTTGATGTAAAATAATTCCACTAATTAGCTGAACATCGTAATGAACTTGGCTAAGAGTTCTTTTTGAAGCTTCTCTAACTAAAGCAAAAGCCGACGGAAGAATATCTTCCAAAGCTTCACCTTCTTTAATTCTTTTTTTAAACTCTTCTGTTTTAACTTTCAAATCACCATCTGAAAGATCAGTAAAGTTAAAAGAATTAACTTTTTCAATTGTTGCATTAAGACCTTTAAGATACTTCTCATTTGCATTTCCAAAAATCTTATTTAAAATAGACATAATCATATCATACAACATTTTCCCCAAAAAGAAAAGCGGTCTCTTCTGAGACCGCTTTTATACATTGGTATTAGTAAACACCACATAACGAGACAAACGTTATTAAGATAGTCGCTATTGTGCTTGCAAGAAAGATCGTGAGAAAGACAACATGCCAGTCCCTAAGTGCAGAAACAACAAACAAGATAAAGAAAAATATGATTAAACCAATCGAGAACCCTAAATCTTTCTTGTTGAAGCGATTTCCTATTTTGAAATCTTGACCAGTCAATTGAGCAAATAATTTCCTCACATTGCCGTCCCTATCACCTTCTCGGATAATATGGCCGAAATACTCGAAAATTATTTTCTCCTTAGTTTCAATTTTTTCCTTCAGTTCGGGTCTAATAATTAAATTATAGGTTTCCAAATGCTCAGCAGCCTCTTTCTTTAATTCAACAAGAGGAGCAACTTTCTTCCTCAAATCAACCATCTCCTCGCCAGTAATTACTCTGTCTGAGCCAAATTCCTCGATAGAAATATAAATCTCATCATCTACCTTTTTGAGCTCTTGCTCATAATAAGCCAGAGCGTCCTGACCTGCTTTTGCCAGCATTTCTTCATTTTCCCCTCCTGTTGTTTTTTCGGCTTGCCCAACACAAACCACCAAACCAATGATTGTCATCACAATAAGTGTTTTCATTTTGATACCTTCCTTTCTCTTTACAAATTTTAAACAAAGTAAATAATTTACTTTTTACTGCTTCTATTATATACCCATTATTTAGATATGTCAAGCGATACTTGACTAACGCACATTTCGGACAAAAGAAAAGAGTAGTAAAATAGTTTAAAG
>CAZKZC010000018.1:0-9284 GCA_964557155.1 uncultured Candidatus Saccharibacteria bacterium
CTGTATACACACATCGTCCAGATACAGATTGGTATGAAAGAAATATAAAAATCAAGCTGAAAATAACGAAGAAGAGTTGCGTAGAGGTCCGATTTACCTCGCCTTGGGCGGACCTCTCCACTCCTCCTCGAGGTACGGACCTCCGACGACGATGACGAAGCGTGCAAACCCAAAGTGTGCAAACCTTAGGTTTGCACACTTTAATCATTTTTTCTAATTTGTTTCTCATTTTTTTCCCCTTGACAAGCGTCTGCTATTATACTAATATACAATCATATTGGCCTTCGGGCTCCGAGACCCCGCATTTTTTTTGAAACTGCGGGGATCGTTTTTTATAACAATCTTCTTATTCTATTCCTTACTTTTTTGAAATTGTCTTCTGGAAAAGTTCTAATTTTACGCAACAGCCTCTTGCTACTTATCAATCTTAATTGAGATAAAATAACTGAATACTTTTGACCCTTATGCTCAAACTGGTAATAAAATCTACCAGTTTTTTCTTTAGTCGTCATAGGTAACGCCCAAAGCATTTCTCCTCCAAATTTTCTCAAAATTAATATAGGTCTTTCAAATTTAATATTTTTTCCGTCTTGCTCAAAACCAATATTTGCCCCTAAACTTGCCCACCAAACTTCACGTTCGTGAAAATAAATCTTATCTTCGGGTTTGATATGGATTCTAATTTTTAATTTTGTCCATTCAATAAACTTTATTAAATAATCTTCCATGAACTAATCTTTACTATTAAATTTTTCAAAACATTTCTTCATACTTCTAATTTACTCTCTTTTTGCTTTAAAATCAAGGGAAAATCACTCCTCAAAGTCACACCTTTTCCGTCGCAATGAATGAGGCTCGACCTCATTCATTCACTCCTCCCCAAGAAAGGATGGAAGAGTTGCGTAGAGGTCCGACGACGACGGTGACTATGTATGAAAGTTATGATGGTGATATATATGATTTAGATAGAGATAATGATAGGATTGCTTGTGAAAGTTTGAAATAAAAAGCCGTGAGTGCTGTAAGCAGTCACGGCTTTAAGGGAATTTAGGAATAAATTATTCTTACTTTTCCGACATAGCCCTTGGCTTGCATTTCCTTTCCTTCTTTTCTAGAGAAAAAGGGAAGTAAGGTTATTTCATTTTTACCAATTTCTATTTTATTCCTTCCACCTTTTCCATAAAAAAACCTTCTCGCCGTTAATGATGATCTTCTTTCACTATGTTCTAACATCCTTTCCCACTTTTCTAAATCTGCTATCCTTTGATCTTGACGAACAATGGGATATTTTGATGGAGCAGTTATTCTGAAAACAACTGATTTAGGCCGTTTTTCTTTTTGATGATATTCGACTATGATTACTTGTAACTTAAAATCTCTTACTTCAATTATAGTTCCTTTCTTGATGTTGATTTCTTCAATATCAGAGCCAATTACTTTAATTTCTTCTGCTTCTATTTTTACACTAGTTATATCATTCGATGAAAACATAGTAAATATTGGGATTTGCCATTTTCTTGGGTCACGATTCTGTTTATCTGTGTCTATTCTCAACGGATAAACCTTAATGATCGTACGACTTCTTACTAATTTTTCGGCACCTGAACGCAAGAAATAAGGTTTCTTTAATTCATTGTGTGGGATAAATACCCTTATATTTTCTGAAGACCATTCTGGTTTGTATTTTGCCCAGATTCCAGAGAACCAGCCCTTTTTGAATGAAAGACTCACAGGTCTTACATTGAAAATTGGCACTTCTAATGAAGATAGAGAAAATTCAATCTCAGCAATAATTTCTTCCCGATCCATAATCTATTACCTCCTTATTCTATTTTAAAGAACATTTCGTATATCAATTTTTCCTGTATGTTTCATCTTATCCTAAATAAGAGGATTTTTCAAGTCCAAAATTAAAGAGCTCAGCTTCTTAAAAAGTGATAGACCCGAGTGTCTATCACTTTTTATTCATTGTTTTACGCATACGGCAATATTCGCACTTAGGATCATCGCATGATTTGTCCCAAAAGTCTAAGTTAATTATTTCTTTAGCAACTTTATTTATCTGCTCTTCAAGCTCCTTTACCTCCCCTCTTTCAATTTTAAACTTTTCTTTTTTATAATTTCCCTTAACATCTGGTTCTATAAAATCTATTTCTCCAGAGATCATTTTAAACTTATTGTTTTGATAATTATTTAATAATAGATTATAAAAAACAAGTTGCCGTTTATAGTCGCCGTTACCGCTCTTCGTCTTTCCTTCTATATCGTTCCTAGTTTTTGGCTTACCTGTTTTATAATCAACCACATTAACATTATTTGAAGAATCTGTTATTTCTATTTTATCAATTTTCCCGTTAATTACTATGTTTTTGGCAAGTTCTATCCCTCTTATATTAAATTCAGAAAGCATATTATTCTTCCATTCTTTGTGATATTTTTTGTAATATCCCGATAAGACTTTTTTTCCTTTATTAAGAATCTCCTGGTATTCTTTTTCCTGGATAGGTTGATTATTTAACGATTCCACAAATTTATCAACGAGATACTTTTCTTCTAAATCATCGCCTCTTGCCAATCTATTAAAATAAAGATTTAAAGCACTATGAATTGCTGTTCCGAACATAAGATGTTTATTCGGCGATCCTGGAATACGGATTAAATTTCTATAAAAATATTTCCAAGGACATTCAAGATAATTATTTAAAGCAGTTGCCGATAAGCCATACTTATAAAAAAGTTCATTTAAAAGTCCTTTTTCTTTAATGGTTGAATGCTTGTTAATAGTAGGAGCAAACTCAATTTCTTTTTTGGTATTAAATTCTTCTTCTTCTTTCTTCTTCACATCAGAAAGTTCAATATAATCCTCTTTAATATCCTGTAAAAATTTGCTGGGCAATTGATCACGACCATTTTGATTATAGTTTGAATATGTAATAAACACCTTTTTTCTTGCCCTGGTTAATGCCACATAGAATAGATTGCGTTCATCATTATCATCAATAGCAAAATTCTTTTCTATCGGAAGCTTGATAAGATTTATATTTCTTCTAGAACCCCACCGTTTGTCAATGGCATTAAAAATATAGACATAATCAAATTCTAAGCCCTTAGATTTATGGGCGGTCATAAGGCGGACCTTGTTTGGAGCAAAAACTGATTCATTTTTGATAGATACATTGTGTTCTTTCAACACATCCAAATAAGAGAAAAAGTCATCAAGAGTATAATTTTTATGATTTTCTACAAGAGCTTTAACTTGACCAAAAAGTGTATGGAGTTTTTTTATTTTCTCTACGGCAGATTGACTAGAAATAAGAGAGGAAAGAAACCCTGAATCACGGACAATGTCCTCAAAAGACCTAACCGTGTCTTCGTTCAAAGAAAATCTTTTCCATCTCGAAAGATCTTCATATATTTTTTTAAGCTTATCTATTGATTCTATCCCCTCTTTCTTCATTATTTCTGATGACTTTATTACATCATACGGATTAATCCTCTTGTTACTAATACTGCTTATCTTATAAACATCAATTGGGGGTATATCAAAAATATCTATATGAAGCATCTCTATAAGTTCTTGTCCTGAACCAAAGTTTTGAACCGCTTTTAAAATTATCAGGAGCTTTTTAATATCTTCGTCATTCATTATGTCTTGATCTGATTCAATAACAAAGGGAACGCCTAATTTTTCAAACATTCTGGCTATTGGAACAACATCTCTATTCTCTCTATATAAAACAGCTATTTCTCCTAGCGATCCTTCTTCTTCTAATATATTTTTTGCTAAAAAATATTGTTCAGCTTCTAAGCTAGAGAAGGCTGAAATGGATATTAGAGTTTCTTTGTGTCCCGCCTTTGCCGAAAGGTTCATTTCCGAAGAAATAATATTGTCAGCTACATTTAAAATTGTTTGCGTAGAACGGTAATTAGATTTTAAATTTATAACCCTCACATCCTCATAGAGGTTCTTAAAATACAGAAAGTTCTCCCTTGAAGCTCCTTGAAAACGAAATATCGCTTGCTTCTCATCGCCAACTATAAATAAGTTTGGTTTTTTATAATAATTTGCTAAAAGTTCTAATATTTTATTTTGAGCAGAATTAGTGTCTTGATGCTCGTCAACCAAGATATATAAATATTGCTCTTGTAACATTAAAAGAAGTTCTTTATTCTTTCCCAGAGCTATTATTACCTGCATTATCATATCGCCATAATCATAAAAGTGCAATTCTTGAAGTTTTTCTTGATACTTGCCGTATATTTGAGCAAGCTCTTTATTGCGATCAATATATTTTTTCTCCTTTATATATTTACCTTTCATCTTTCCCTCATAGGCACCTTTCTCATAATAAAGATCTTCTATATTTAAAAAATCCTTCTCCCCTCTCTCGGCTAATTCTTTAAATTGTTCAGGCAATAGGCCCTGTCTTTTAAGTTCATCTATAGAGCTAATAATAGAACGGACATAAAAATAGTTATCTCCAAAAGGTTTTAACATCTCAAGACTTAAGCTGTCAACAATACCTCTTATAATATTTATTTGATCAATGTCTGTTATATTATTAGAACCTATAATATCTGGAAATTCGTCAGGATAATTCTTAATAATATCGTTAGAAAAACCATGGAATGTAGCGATATTAACACTATAAGCATCGGAGCCAATAATCCTAATCAAATTTTTACGCATAGAAGCAACACCAGATTCAGTAAATGTTAACGCCAAAATCCCCTCAGGGGGCGTATCGGTCTTATTTAAAATATTAGCAATTCGCATTGAAAGCAAGTGAGTCTTACCCGTTCCCGGACCAGCAATAACCATAACTGGCCCCTCTATTGAATCAACTGCTTCTTTTTGCTCAACATTAAGCTTGCCATATTCCACCTCAAAATTTTTGTTTAACTTTTCATCCATAATTTTATTATCATTAAAACAAGTCCCTATATTGATTATAATTTTCTTTGATTATCTGCTTCCATCTCGCTGTTTCATTACTACCACCTAAATCATTTTTATGATAAACCAAAAGGACATAAACCATTCTTGTGTCCCGATGGACAGCAACAATACATCTATTGCCTGAACTTTTTCTAGATTTTTTTGATCCCGCAATACGAAACTCAGTTTTAACTATTTTAATATTATCAACATCTATTATGGTTTCGACAATTGAAGTATCAAATAAAGCGTCTGTGCGTTTAAATTCTTCAATCATTGCTCGCCATGTTATATCCCAAGCAGTTTTGTATTTTTTCTTGAAGTTTTTAATAAAATGACGTTCGGCAAAATGTTCTGTCGCCACCGTATATCTAATAAACATATTCTGGATCTTCTTGAGTTATTAACTCATAAGGAATTATTTCGTCAGGAGAGCAAATTTTATAAGGTAATTGATTATGAGTAAAATCAACAATTTCGCTAGTTTTCTTGTTCTTCCATTTTTCTGAAATCTTTGCGATTAATCCTATTTCTTTTTTTGATAGTTTTTCTAATGGCTTGTTTATCGACCCTCTATTTTCTGAAATTAAAAGTAAATCGTTTTTATGCTCAACTGTTATTTTTCCTGTTTCTTCTAGCTCGTCTATGGCTCTAAAATATATATCTGGCACTGGCCCATATTTAATTCTGCGATACTGCATTCCACTCATACTTTCTAGATGATTATAAAACCAAGAAAAATCTGCCAAATATAACATTTTAGCAAGTTTTGTTTTTAAGATTTTGCCATCTTTAGATGAGCCATTTCTAACATAAGCCAAAATCATTTCTTTATACTTTTCGTAATCTGGCTGTAATCCACTTTCAACCTCTTCTAAAGAAATACCAAAAATATCAGACAGCTTTACCATTTGAGAAAAGTTAAGCTCTGTTTTTCCTTGTTCAAAAGTAATATAGGAAGAACGAGAAATTCCCAATTTTCCTGCGACTTCTTCTTGCTTTAGTTCCTTTTTAATTCTTATATCTTTTATTAATTTAAAATATTGATTAGTCATATCTTTTATTTTATATACTTATAAGTTAATTCTATAACAACCATGTCAAAAAGTCAAACTTTCAATGTTAGTATTTTAGATATTCACATATCAAGATTGTTGAAGTTTATCACGCATACTTTGATCATTAGGGAAAAATAGGAAAATGGGGCCTGACCCCATTTTATCTTGTGGAAAAGTGGAAAAGGGGACGGTTCTCTTTTAGTTGGGGTTTTAGTGGAAAAGGGGACGGTTCTCTTTTGGTCGGGGTTTTAGTGGAAAAGGGGACGGTTCTCTTTGGAAAAGGGGACGGTTCTCTTTTGGTCGGGGTTTTAGTCATTTTTAATTTTAGGAATATAGATTACTATGAGTGTTTATGGTAACAAAAATACAATCGTATTCATTTATGAATTTGTAGATAGCTCTTAGATCACCCGTTATATTAATGCTTCTGTATCCATAATATTTTCCTTTTAATGGATGATTTCCTAAAACAGGATTAAATGGATTTTCTAAAAATAAAGCGAGTCGTTCTTTGACTCTCTTTTTTTGTTCTTCTTTCAGTTTCTTATATTGTTTATCAAAATTCTTATGAAAACTAATTTTCATAATGAGGATAAATGTTTATTGATCTCTTTTGGAGAAGAAAATCTAGGAGATATATTTTTCTTACTATCAATATCTTTTTCTATTTCGCCAAGAAGCTTTTCTAAATTAGAAGACATGCTAGGAATGACACTAAAATAAACTTCTTTATTTCTAACAAATTGTTTTAGATAGGCATTAATAACAGCACTCAAAGAAAAACCGAGGTCTCCAGCAACCTTTTTTGCATTCTTTTTTACTTCTTTATCAGTTTTAATATTAATAACAGTTTTCATATTTTTTACTTTATATCTAAAGTATATACAACAGTTAATCCCCTGTCAAGTGCAAAAACCCAATGTGGACCTCGTAGGATTTTATTGGAACCAAATTATAAGGGAATTACAATCCTGGAACCAGTTGAAGTTTACTACTATCTAAGATTCTTAATATACTATACTATAGCAAAAAACTATGACTTTTACGAGAGCTAAAATAAAAAAGCATGTAGCCGATTGACTACATGCTCTAGGAAATTTGATTCTAAATTATCCTCTTTGAGAAATATGACCAAGAACCGCTGATGAAAGATAATCATCGAGGTCAGTTTTTCCGAAGGACAGCAATTCTCTCACCGCAGAGGAACTAATGTGGATATGTTCTTGAAGAGGAGCAACGAGAATAGTGTAAACACCTTTATCTAGGATTCGATTGTTGAAACTTATGTTTAATTCTATCTCGTACTCAGTTGTTAGTCTCAAGCCTCGAATAATGGCAATTGCCTTCTCTTCCCGAACTAAATCAACTGTTAATCCTTTGAAGGATTTTATCCGAACGTTAGTGAGTCCGAGCTCTTCTGCTGATTTCTCAATCATCACTAATCTCTCTTCTTCGGAAAACATTGGTTTCTTCTGAGGATTTATCAACAATCCTATGACCACCTCATCAAAAATTGTGGCACTTGCTTGAATTATATCCAAGTGTCCTAATGTAATAGGGTCAAAAGTGCCTGGGTAAACAGCGATCTTCTTCATTCTTAACACCTCCTTTCAGGTGATAATATAAACGACACGCTTTATTTTCCACTTCTTCCAAAGAACAAGTGGTGTCAATGACAAAATCTGCACGTTTCACTTTTTCTTCATTCGCTAATTGCCTCTTAAGTCGTCTATCTATTTCTCTGTCGCTTAAGCTCCTATAACTGCGAAGTCTGTGATACTGTTGAGCTTTATCGCACGTTACAACGATAACGGCTTTAAAAAATCTTTGCCATTCAGTTTCGTAAATAAGTGCTGTTTCGACAAGGAAAAAAGAAATCTTAGCATGTTCTTTCATCCTTTCACAAATAGAATTCCATGTTAAGGGATGAATAAAGCTTTCGAGTTTTCGTAACGCTTTATAGTCACTGAAAACCAATTGAGCAACTTTGCCAATATCTATCTTGCCTTTTGAAAAAACATGTGGACCGAGCAACTGCTGTAATCTTTGCGAGTATTGTTCTTCGCACAACAACTCTTTGGCTATCTGATCAGCGTTGAAAACTACAACATCTTTAAATTTGCCAAAGAATTCTGCTACAGTGCTTTTGCCACATCCCATATTTCCAGTTAAACCATAGATTGGTGGATTTGCCATCTCATCATCTCCTTTCTACATTAACCATTTAACGATAAACCAAAGAAGAATAAGATGCATCGTATTGTCCACTACAGCATAAACCAAGCAGGAAAACGCCAAGTCAATCTCATGGTATTCTTCTGTTGAACGATAGGCTTTGATAAAATCCCGTCCGTGAATTAAGTTAAGCCACTTAGAAGCTAAAGACCATTTATCGAGTGGCCAATGACTCAAGAATATCAAACCAACAATAAGCGGATTGATCGTCCAAAGAAACACACTTACACTAAGTGTATAAACTAAGCAATGAAGCGTGCACCAAAGAATACCATTAAATCCCTTTTCTGATTTTCTCAAAGCCATTGTCCTGCTTTGAAACAAATAATCACCTGTTAAATGACCCAACACTATTTCTGCAAACATGGCTGCTTATCTCCTTTCATTCCATATTAACTTTTCAAGTTACTGTTTTTTTAAACTACGATAATATTAGCACAAATAATTATAGATGTCAAGTTTTTTCGTTAATAAAAAAGCTTCTAGTGGTATGTTGTAACCACGAGAAGCTCTGAGTTGAAGTCAAACGAGTTCAACGGCATTAGGAAACGCTATTCTCTACTTCTTTTCACGGACACTCGATGTCTAGAGTTTCGTTGTAGGGATCCTTTCCATCGGGAAGACAGTCGTAGATATCATAGATTCTCTGTGCTTGCTTTTCATCGATGATCTCCCCACTAACAACTACTGTGTAAGAATCGCTACCAGTATCAATCAGAATGACGCATGGAGCATTCTTGTCGTTAAACACACTTGCTAGTGACTCATTGAACTCCCCTATGTCGGGTTGCTCTTTCCAGTCCCATGTAACAAATCTAATTTTCATTGTTGCTTCCTTTCCAAATAAAGAGTTTTGTCTCATATTTTGCTCACAATGTTCTAACTGCATACTATCATATTATGACATAAATGTCAATAGCTGTCCATTTTTTAGTTTAAATTTGTGGTCTTCGTAAGATTCGGTTGCCTGCCCGCCGTAGCTTTAGCGAGAAAGTTGAGGACGGTTCTCTTTTAGTCGAGGTTTTAGTCATTTTATGAAAATCACTCCTCAA
>CAZKZC010000019.1:0-2854 GCA_964557155.1 uncultured Candidatus Saccharibacteria bacterium
GGGAGAACCAAGAGTCAAAGAAAGGCTCTGTTAGTTTCTTTATCAAGATCTTTGTTTTTACATAGTAAAATTACAACGACAGAAGCTAAGGCAAAAGAGCTTTCAATGTTTGCTGAAAAGATGATAACTAGATCTAGAGAAGATAGTTTAGCCTCAAGAAGAATTTTAGCTAAATATTTTTCAGAGACCATGGTTAAGAAGTTAGTTACTGAAATTGGTCCGAGATATAAGGAAAGAAAAGGGGGCTATACAAGAATAATTAAAAAAGGGCCAAGAAAATCAGACAGTGCCAAGATGGCTATTATTGAATTAGTATAATTATGAATATAGAAAGAGAAATACATAAAATTGATGCCGCTAATAAGGTCTTGGGAAGATTGGCTGTTGAGATAGCCGGATTATTGCGCGGTAAAAGCAAGCTTGATTTCATGCCCAATAAAGATGGGGGAGATATTGTAATTATTAAAAACGCTGATAAAATTATCGTTACTGGTAAAAAGTTTGATGATAAAATATACTATCATCACACGAGTTATATGGGTGGATTAAAAAAAACCCCTTATAAGAAGATTTTTAAGAGAGACCCAGGAGAAGTTGTTAGAAGAGCTGTTTATGGGATGCTTCCAAAAAATAAATTACGTGATGTCCAAATTAAACGTTTGAAATTTGCCCCGTTAGAAAGAATTAAAAAATAATATTAAATCGTTAGGAAAGTTTTTACAAATTAACAAAAGACTTTCTAACGGGGTTTGAATAATATGGTAGAAGGGAAAAAAACAACTGAAGAAGTAACAGAAATAACAGAAGCAACAGAAGAAAAAGAATTTAATTTTGATGATCTTAAAACAGATCGCTATTTCGAAGCGATTGGTAAGAGAAAAACAGCTGTGGCTAATGTTCGTCTTTATACTCAGGGCGACAAAACTATTTTAGTTAATGATAAAGATTATAAAGAATATTTTCCTGTTTTAGAACTTCAACAGATTATTGAATCAGCTTTAGAGAAAATGAATGCCGTTGGCAAGTTTAGAATTTCAGTTAAGTTGAATGGAGGAGGTTTCCATGCTCAAGCCGAAGCTGTTCGTCATGGAATATCTAGGGCCTTAGTAAAACTTGATCCTGAATTTAGAAAGAAATTAAGAAGAATCGGTTATTTAACCAGAGATCCTCGAAAACGTGAAAGAAAGAAATTTGGTCTCAAACGAGCCCGCAAAGCTCCTCAATGGGCCAAGAGATAATTTATGTTACATGAGGTTATTGATAAATATTATTTAGATAAGGAAAAAGGCAGAGATAGGAGTAAGGCCCAGAATCATTTCTATATTAGTCAGACGGGGAAATGTCCTCGTCATCTTTTCTTTAAGTTTAAAAATGTTCCTGAAAAAGAATTAGAACCTCATATGTTGAGGCTGTTTGATCATGGAGATCATATGCACCAGCTTATTATGAGTGCCCTAACTAGCACCAGAGATATTCATGTCGTTGCCTCCGAAGTAAAAATACCTCCCCAAGAGTTAATCTCTGGGAGAGCCGACGCGGTTATTAGTGACGGGAATCAGTTATATGTTTTAGATATCAAAAGCATGAACAGTATGATATTTAAATCTTTAACTGAACCGAAACCAGAAAACATTTGGCAAATTCAACTTTATCTTTATTATTTTAGGATTCCCAAAGGGATCCTTCTTTATGTTAATAAAGATAATTTACAACTAAAGGAATTTATCTTTGATTATGATCCTGATCAGGCTAAGAAGCTTTTGGCTGATCTGAGGTTTTTAAGAAATCAAATAGACACAAATATTGTGCCTAAGCGTTTAGAAAGTTATCCTAATAATTGGGAATGTCGTTATTGTCAGTATAAGTCAATTTGCGACATAGGAGCTCAAGATGAAATGAAATGGGATGATTTCAAAACTCAGGTTCAAGGGGTTAGCTCATCAGAAGAATAAAGGGTTTTTTCGGATAGTAGATATAGTTTTTTATTGCTGAAGAAAATTTCATTATGTTTAAAACTTACTAAGTCAACTATATTTATTTTATCTCTGTCGTCTAATTCGGTAACTTTTATTTTATCTTCTAAGTCAAATATTAAATGATGATCTGTATACCAAAAAACATCATTTATGTTTTCTGAAAATCTTGTTATGAATAGTTTTTCGCCTTTTTCTTTTGTTGGTTGATCATATTGTTTCTCTAGAAAAAGAACCATCAACTCGTTATTGTTATAATAAACGAGTTTTTTACTATCAGGAGAGAACTTATTACCCTTCACTGAGTCGGAGAGTTTTTTAAATGATTTTGCGTCTTCGTCAAGATAATATAATTCATTGTTTTCTCTTAAAAATATATTTGAATAGGATGTAATAATTTCATAATCAGTTTCTTGTTTGTATGGGAAAGCTATTACATTTAATGTTTCTATTCTATTTCCCGAAAGATCAGACTTTAAAAGAAGTCCCGAACTATTAAGATGATAGATGTTATCATTTGTGATTAAATAGGTTACAATATTTTTAAAAATAGGAGGGGATATTTCCTTCTTGTCTATATTGACTTCACTCAGTATCGTTATTATTCTTTTCTTTTCTTCTATGATTTGTGATATAAACAATTTCTGATCATTTTTCGGATGGAAGTATATTTTTTCAGGAGAATCAAGAAAATCAAGATTATTTATGATGATAGGCGACTTATCTATTTCTAGAGAATAATATTTAATGTCCTCTTTTAGTCCTAATTGTAATAAGATTCTTTTTGAATTATCAGAAAATTGTAGATCAAACAATTCGACGCCTTTAGTTGAAAAATCAATTTCATTTACTATATGACTTTTAACATCGTTTTCTAATTC
>CAZKZC010000019.1:2954-6741 GCA_964557155.1 uncultured Candidatus Saccharibacteria bacterium
ATTTTCTTCTTTAACAATTATTTTATTATTATCTGGAGAAAGAAAGAATTCTTCCACATTTTCAGCCGAGACATTGAAGTTTGGATTTTTGGGAACTAAAACAATGTTATAAGCTTCAGCTACCTCTCTCTTTTTTATTTCTAATGTTTTTTCCCAAGGATGATAGTTCTCTTTCTGGATTATTACTTTATACATTTTGGGCATTAAATTATCAATAAGAGCTGAGCCGAAAAAGATATCAGTTTTGTTTTTTAACTCGCCATCAATATATATTTGAGAACCCCTGGGCCATGTTTTAAAATAGAATATTCCGGTTTGAACAATTTTTTTAGTTTCCCAATCAAAACGCCACCCTAATGAATAAAAAACAGTTAGGGGAGCGATAACCAGAAAGGAAACAAAAAGAATTCCAAATATTATACTTCTACTTCTTCGAGTCATATTTTAATCCTATCATATTTTAATTCAAATTTCTAGCGTGGATGCGGTGTAGGGGCGACTCTTGTGGTCGCCCGAATATCCAAGAAACGAGGGTAACCACAAGGGATTACCCCTACGACGAAAGGTAAATGTGCAAACCTAAGGTTTGCACATCGGAGAAATGTTTTTCACCGAGCGCCAAACATCCTGAGATGTTGGTCGCTCGTTGGATAACATTTTGGGCATTTATTACACTTCTTGATTTTCTTTTGACTTTGGTTTAATAAAGAGTTAATATAGAGTATATGGAAGAGAAATTTGTTATACAAGGAGGAATTCCTCTAAAAGGAGAAGTTGAAATAAGGGGGGCGAAGAACGCTGCCTTTCCTATATTAGCAGCTTCTCTTTTGACTAAAGAGACCTGTGTCGTTGACAATTTACCTTTAATTGAGGATGTTTTTAAGATGATTAAAATTCTAGAAGGATTGGGAGCTAAGATCTCTTGGGTAAGTAAAAGAAAGATTGAAATAAATTGTTCTAGCGTTAAACCATCAAAAATACCCTCAGACTTGATTAAATGTTTCAGAGGGTCTATCTTGTTATTGGGTGGTTTATTGGGGAGATTTAGTAGTGTAGAGACTCCTGCTCCAGGAGGGTGTGTCATTGGTTCAAGGCCAATAGACACTCACTTAGACGCTTTTAGACAAGCTGGAGTTAAGATTGAGGAAGGAAAGCTATATAGCTTTAAAAGAAATGGAGCTTTGGAAAAATCTCACGAGATTGTTTTGAAAGAAGTTAGCGTAACAGCTACTGAAAATATACTACTATTTTCAGCTGTTAATTCTAAGAAGACAATTATTAAGATAGCTGATGAGGATTACCAGGTTCAGGATTTAATCAGGGTTCTTGAAAAAATGGGAGCTGAGATTAAGCATACAGGCATCAGGAAAATAGAAATTATTGGTAAAAAGAAATTAAAAGGATTCAAGCATAGTATAGTTAATGATCCCATAGAAGCAGGAACATTCATTGTTGCTACTCTGGCTACTGGAGGTCATGTTACAATTAAAAATACTGAGTTAGAATATTTGGACTTATTTTTAAAAAGGTTGAATGATTTTGGAGCCAAGTTTAAAGTTTTAGATCCGAAAACAATCGAAGTTTTACCTTCCAAAAATCTTAAAATTGACAAAATTCAAAGCTTACCTTATCCTGGGATACATTCAGATCTTCAACCAGAATTAGGTGTTTTAGCTACTCAAACTAGAGGACCAACAATGATTCACGATCCTTTATTTGAAGGAAGATTGATGTATCTAAATGAATTAAATAAAATGGGAGCTGATATTATACAGTGTGATCCTCATAGAGCTATTGTTTATGGCTCAAGCAAACTTCAAGGAACAGAGATTCTTAGCTCAGACTTGAGAGCTGGAGCAGCCATGATTATTGCTGGACTTATTGCTAAGGGAACAACAACAATCAATAATATTTATCAAGTTGATAGGGGTTATGAAAGAATTGAGGAGCGTCTTCAAAAATTAGGAGCCGATATGAAAAGAAGAATAAAAAGATGAAATATATGTTTAATAGAAAGATAGGCATAGATCTAGGAACTTGTAATTCTATTGTTTTTACTCCTCAAAAAGGGGTTGTTTTGAGTGAGCCATCGGTTGTCGCTGTTAGTTTAGCCGAGAATAAAATATTAGCTGTTGGGAAGGAAGCCAAAGAGATGACTGGTCGGACACCAGATACAATTAGAATATATAGACCATTAAGAGATGGAGTGATTGCTGATTACAGAGTTACTGAAGCAATGATTAGATATTTTGTTAAAAATGCTGGTCTAAGAATTAGAATATTAAAACCAGAGTTGTTGATTGGTGTTCCAGCTGGAATTACTTCAACAGAAAAAAGAGCAGTTATTGAAGCGGGAATGGCGGCTGGAGCTAAAGGAGTATATGTTGCTAAAGAACCTCTTTTGGCGGCCATTGGAGCCGGTATCCCGATTAATTCTTGTTCTGGTCATATGATTGTTGATATCGGTGGAGGAACTTCAGAAGTAGCTGTTATTTCTTTAGGCGGAATAGTTACCTGTGATTCATTGAGAGTTGCTGGAGATAAGATGGATCAGGCCATAGCTGATTATGTTAAGAAGAAATACAACTTGGCTATTGGTGAACAAACAGCGGAAGAAATAAAGATTAAGATAGGAACAGCTATTCCCGAAAAAGAAGAAAGAGAAATAGAGATAAGAGGAAGGGATTTAATTTCTGGTTTGCCTCAAAATATTAGAATTAAGTCTAATGAGATTTGCGAAGCAATCTCTGACCGTTTAGCTGACATTGTTCAAACTGTTAAGATGGTTTTAAGAGAAACACCGCCAGAATTATCAGCTGATATTATGGATAAAGGAATGATTGTTTCTGGGGGCGGAGCTTTAGTCAAAAATATAGATGAGCTTATTGCCCAATCAACTGGCGTTCCTTGTTTTATAGCCGAAGATCCATTATTATGTGTTGCTAAGGGAACGGGCATTGTTCTAGAAAACCTAGATGCTTATAAAAAAAGTATAATGACCAAAAAGAAATAGTATGCATGAGAAACAATGGCAATTTTTGACAAAAGCAGCTGAGCTTAGGAAACTACCCCACGCTCTTTTATTCTACGGACAGGAAAAGCTAGGCAAGAAAGAACTGGCGGTTAAATTTGCCGAACATCTTGTTGGTTTAAATAATCGGGCAGATTTTATCTCAATTGAATCACCATCTATTGCTCAGGTAAGAGAGCTTATTCAGAAGCTTTCTTTCAAGCCCTATTCAGCCGAACATAAGGTAGCGGTTATAAGTCAGGCTCATTCAATGACTCGCGAAGCTCAAAATTGTTTCTTAAAGTTTTTGGAAGAGCCAACAGATAAAACATTATTGATTTTAGTAACAGAATATCCTTCGACTTTACTTCCAACTATTTTGTCTCGAGTTCAGAAGATTAGATTCTTTCCATCAAAAAATTTTAAAATTGACGATTCAGAAGAAATTGTTTCAGATCTAGTTAAATTGAAAGAATCAGACCTGGCCTATAAGTTTCAATATGCTAAAAAGATAACAGCCAAAGATTCTACGGCTGATATTAAAGAAATATTAAACACTTGGCTTCGTTACTTCCGAGTCCAGCTTATTTCTGATGATACGAGCAAAACGAAAGAAATCTTAAAACAAATTCAATCAACGCAAAGATTACTCTCAACAACTAACACCAATCCCAAACTCGCCCTAGAAATCCTCCTCCTAAAATTCTAAAAAATTTGACAAACATAGAATAATTTGCTATACTTTGAACAGATTAAACAATGCGTTTAATCACAAAA
>CAZKZC010000019.1:6841-8101 GCA_964557155.1 uncultured Candidatus Saccharibacteria bacterium
TTTCTTTTTGTGAGGATGGTAAAAGTATCTCAGGAAAAGAATTGGAGAGAATGGCAATAGAACAAGGCTGTTGTGAATTGGGTCTGGCTCATGCAGAGCAACTTCTGAAACAGCAAGATCGGATTCCAAAAAGCTGGAGAAAGCATTATTTGGTTTTCGCCGGTTCCGTCTGGCGTGATGCTGGTGGCGCTCGCGATGTGCCTTTTCTGGACTGGGATGGCGATCGTTGGTATCTGTGCTTCTCTTGGCTCAGGAGCGATTTCGGCTCCTATGGTCGTTTCGTCCGTCCCTGCAAGTAGTCCTTGGATTTTTGGAATCTTAACCCCTGTTTGGATTTCTGATCCCTTGGAAACTTAAACCCTTACAGATTTGTAATTCTGTAAGGGTTTCTTTTTTTGTTTTAGCGTGATAGCATGAACGCGGATATTAGGTTAATAAAAGCTTGTGGTTACGGCTACAGGCGACCGAATTCTGAAATTATTATCGTGCAGAATTTCAGCGGTTAAGGCTTCTGGAAGAGTCATCAATAATTTCCAAAAATAGAAGATACTTGGTGCAAAATATTAAGGAATATTTAGATTCCGAATTAGATACAGCTCTGAGAGTATTCAAAGAGTGGTGGCGTAGATGATATTTTGTACATTGGTTCCGTCTGGCATGATGCTGATGGCGATCGCAATGTGCCTTATCTGTACTGGAATGGCGATCGTTGGTATCTGAACTTCAATTGGCTCAGGAACGATTTCAACTCCAATGGTCGATTCGTCCGTCCCTGCAACTATCTTCATTCTCCTGTTATTTCTTAGCAGGAGTTTTTTCTAAAAGTTTCTTTGTTTTTCCAATCCATCCTCCAATCATTTTACCTATTTCTTCTATTTTTTCAGAAAGAGCAATATACTTTTTATTATCTAAAGACTTTATTTCCCAACTAAGCTGTAAGAAAAATTTTAAAAGATCAAGACCTAAAGAAGCTTTTTTAAGATGAGCTATCTTATCTTTTGGATTAAGATATTTGGCAATCATAATACATTTTATTGTTTCAATAAACAAAGAATCTATTTTAGATCCTAAAGTATAGCGAGAATTTTTAGGGAAATGAGGTAAAAATTCATGCCACATTTTGTAAGCATTAATCAACTTCTGAATAATACTCAACCTGTCGGGGTGGGTACCACCCTTATTAGAAAAATTCAATTGAGTCATAGTTTTGAAGACATAGTTAGTGTTGATAATTTATTATTAGCTTGGGAAGAATTTATT
>CAZKZC010000020.1:0-7817 GCA_964557155.1 uncultured Candidatus Saccharibacteria bacterium
TGGACCCAGCCGGATTCGAACCGGCGACCTCTTCCATGCCATGGAAGCGCTCTACCAACTGAGCCATGGGCCCAATTTTATATATTTGTGCCCCCACCAGGACTTGAACCTGGAACAACCGGCTTAAAAGGCCGTTACTCTACCAATTGAGTTATAGGGGCATATTACAATCCCTGCTTCTGTAGTTCCTTTAATAACATTTTCTGTTCTTTTGTCAAGTGTTTAGGTGTCTCTATTTTTAATTCAATATATAGGTCACCTCTTCCGTATCCTGAAAAATGGGGAATGCCTTTGCTATTTATCTTAATAATTTTTCCTGATTCTGTTCCAGCTGGAATCTTCTGAAGAAGCTCGGACCCCTCAAGATCAACTAGTTTTATTTTATCACCCAAAACTGCCTGAGAAAAAGTGATTAATCTCGAAGTAATTAAATCATCGCCTCTTCTTTTAAATAATCCATGTTCTTTTACTAATATTCTAACATACAAGTCGCCTGATTGTCCTCCCTTTTTACCCGCCTCACCTCTTCCAATCATTTTTATCATTTGATGAGAGTCAACTCCAGCCGGAATATTTATACTAATATCTTCCTCGCCCTTAACTTGCCCCTCTCCTTTACAAACATTACAGGGCTTTTGTGGTCGTTGACCTTCCCCATCACATTCAGGGCAAACACTCCATTGAGTAAACGATCCTAAAAATGTTCTTTTAACCTTTTGAACCTCACCTGTTCCTCGACAAGAAAAACATTCATTCAAAGCTGTTCCTGGCTCAGCTCCTTTGCCTTCGCATCGGGAACACTTTACATCCATTCTTAAAGAAATATTCTTATTAATATCTTTGAGAACTTCTTCTAAAGAAACTTCGATATCCACCCTAATGTCTTTTCCTCTTTTAAGATCTTTCTTTCTTGACGCTCGTGAGCCAAAACCAAAGACATCGCCAAACATATCGTTTAAATCTTCCATATCAAACTCTATATTTTGAGCTCCTTCTTTGCCCCAAGCCCAGTTAAAATTCCCAGCTCCATCAGCATTGCCAAACATATCATATTGCTTTCTTTTCTCTTGATTGGAAAGTGTCTGATAGGCCTCGTTTATTTCTTTAAACTTGCTTTCATCACCGCCCTTATTAGGATGATGTTTATGAGCTAATTTGTGAAATGCTTTTTTAACTTCGTCTTGAGAAGCATTTTTAGAAATACCTAATATTTCGTAATAATCCTTCATATTAATGAACAGCGAACAGTGAACAGCGAACAATTAGTTTTGTTCATTGTCCTTTGTTCTTTGTTCGTTATTTTCTTTTTTACTATCATCGTTCTTATTATCTTCTGTCTTATTTTCTGCTTGAGGCTTTTGCTTATATAATTCCGCTCCAGCTTTTTGAACGATTTGAGACACTTCTGTTGTTTTCGTTTTTATTTCTTCCACATTATCACCGTCTTTGACTTTTTTAAGCTCGTTTACTTTATTTTGAATTTCTTTCTTTAATTCTTTGCTAATTTTATCTCCAGAATCTCTGTTCGTTTTTTCCCAAGTATAAATTAAATTATCAGCAAGGTTTCTAGCTTCTATTAATTCTCTTTTCTTTTTATCTTCGTCGGCATGAGCTTCGGCTTCTCGTTTCATCTTTTCAATTTCTTCGTCTGACATACCAATAGATCCTTCTATTTTTATTGATTGAGTTTTGCCACTTGCTTTATCTTTAGCAGAAACATTTAAAATGCCGTTACTATCTATGTCAAAAGAAACTTCAACTTGAGGAACTCCACGAGGAGATGGTGGAATGCCATCTAAAATAAATTTGCCCATTGTTTTATTGTCACCAGCTATTGGTCTTTCTCCCTGTAAGACATGAATTTCAACAGATGGCTGATTATCAGCGGCCGTAGAGAATATCTGTGTTTTATTGGTAGGATAGATGGTATTTTTGGGAATCAATACTGTATTAACGCTTCCTAGTGTTTCTATTCCTAGAGATAACGGTGTGGCATCAAGCAATAAAACCTCTTTAGCATCTCCACTCATAATTCCTCCTTGAACAGCAGCTCCAATAGCAACAACCTCATCCGGATTAATAGATTTATTTGGTTCTTTACCAAACAATTCTTTAACTGCTGATTGAATGGCTGGCATTCTAGTTTGTCCTCCCACCAAAACAATTTCTTCTATGTCTTTTGGTTCTAGCTTAGCACTTTTTAAAGCATCTTTAACTAAACTAATTGATCGATCAACATAATCTTTAACTAAGTCTTCAAATTTGGCCCTTGATAATTTTAAGAATAAATGTTTCGGTCCTGAGGCATCAGAAGTAACAAAGGGAATATTAATTTCTGTTTCTAGGGTTGTTGATAGTTCTATTTTAGCTTTTTCTGAGGCCTCTTTAATTCTCTGTAATCCCAACTGATCTTTGGATAAATCAATCCCTTGTTCTTTATTATATTCACTGATAATCCAATTCATTATTTCTTGGTCAAAATCATCGCCTCCGAGATGAGTATCGCCTCCGACAGCAATAACTTCAACTGTATCAGGATCTTTTCTAACATCTAAAATTGAAACATCAAAAGTTCCGCCTCCAAAGTCATAAACTAATATTTGTTGGTTGGTTGTTTTGGTCAACCCATAAGCTAAAGCAGCCGCTGTCGGCTCGTTAAGAACCATTTTAACGTTTAAACCAGCAATTTCACCAGCTATCTTGGTAGCTTTTCTTTGAGAATCATCAAAATATGCTGGACAAGTAATAACGGCTTCGGTAATAGTTTCGCCAAGCTTGGCCTCAGCATCTGATTTTAATTTCTGTAATATCATAGCTGAAATTTCGGCTGGTTTGTGCCATTTCTCCCCCATCTTGATTTCTACGCCTCCGTCACTCGCTTCTTTAATATCATAAGCCAGTAACTTTTTATCTTTTTGGACGTCTTTATCAGAAAATCTTCTGCCAATTAATCTTTTAACAGAATAAATAGTATCTTTGGGATTAGTAACTTGTTGACGTTTGGCAATTACTCCAGCTAATCTTTCATTGTTTTTATTCAAAGCAATAACCGAAGGAGTTGTTCTGGTTCCTTCTTTATTTTCAACAATTTGTGGTTCGCCGTTTTGCATTGTTGCTACGGCTGAAAATGTTGTCCCTAGATCTATACCTAATATCTTACTCATATTTTTACTTAGCTATTTTTACCTTGGAAGGTCTGATAACCTTGCCATGTAAAATATAGCCCTTATTAATTTCTTTTATTATATAATTAGATTTTAAATCACTATCAATCATTTCAACCGCTTCATGAAAATTCGGGTCAAACTCTTTATTCAAACAATCTATCTCTTCTACCCCATTACTTTTCAAAAATCCTAAAATCTGTTCTTTGATCTTCCAAATACCACTAACCCATTGATCGCCTTCTAATTCTTTCGGCAGTTTTTCTTCAGCTAAATATATATTGTCCAGTATATCTAAAATTTCCAACAAAAACTTTTCATTACAAAACTTAATAGATTTTGCTATTCTTTCAGCTTCTTCCCTCTTATAATTCAAAAACCCAGCTCTCTCCCTTTTCCAGCTTTCCAAATAATCTATTTGTTTCCCTGGTTGTTTCTCTAGTTGTTTCTCGTGTTTTTTAGTCATATTTCTATTAGTTCTATAAATACATTATAATCAAAAAGGAATTGAAAGTCAACTCTCTATGTGATATGATTAATATATGATGAAGAATATTAAGATAGTGGGTTTGGTTGTTTTGGGGGTTTTGTTGATTCTAGCTTTTTCTAAGATTTTTGAGGTTGTTTACGCAATATTCTTTAGTTGGATCTTTTAATGTAAATCTTTTCAAATCTTAGGTCTATATATTCTAAACTTCCTCTTTCTTCAAGGGGAAGTTTTTCTTTTAGTAGAATATTTAACTCTTCTATTTGAGGACTTATATTTTCTTTTGCATTGAAGTAAACCTCCCAGTTTTCAGATGTTTTAATGTCTAACCTATTTTTAGAATAAGGATATATTTCTAAAATTTGGATATCTTTTAATTTCGAACTAATAATTAGAATTTTCTCTAAATATTCTCTATCTATTATCTTCTGTCCGAAACGCAAACCACGAACAGGATTTTTTATCTTTATAACCAAAAACTCCGTAATTTCGCTTGCTTCTTCAAAAACAATCCCTTCCTCATCAAGATAAAAACAATTTAGAAAACCCTGTTCTTCGGGCTTAAAAATTTTCAAAGCAGAGATTAAACTGCTTATACAAAAGACTGCCACTGGTTGTCTTTCTTGAATTTGAACAATTACTTTATCAGGAAACTTTCTTTTTATATTAACATTATTAATTTGAGGATATTTTTCTAAAATATCTTGACTAATACCTTTCAAATCAGATAAAAATATATTTCCCGTATTTTCAGAAATAATATTTCTTATCTCTTCGGTTGGAGACTTTGCAGTTTCAGAGATTTGAATATTTTTTATTTGAAAAACAGATGAAAAAACAAAAAGATGCATTAGCCCTCCTATGAGAGCTAAAATCAAAAGAACAATCCAAGTAATCTTGTGTTTAAATATTTTAAGAATATCAAAAACAGATCTTTTCCTAACTGTTTTGTATGATCTTTTGTATCTATGCTTCGTCACAATCTTCTTTTTAGTTTTCTGATTTTTTCTATGATATATGTTAAATAATAACTTGGCGATAATATTAGATCCTGCGTTTTAACATATTCTTTTGCATATCCACCAAAGCCCATCTTAAACAAAGTCGGACCAGCCCAAGGATGACGAGATTTAGGATCAACATATCCCCAGAAATCATGAATAAGACAACCCCTTTTCTTTGCTTCTTTTATTGCTTCCCATTGGAGTAAATAAGCAACAGGTATTTTAGGATATTTTAGGGAGAGAGCAGCATGATGATAGAAGCTCATATTAGACCAAAAAATAATGAAAGTAGAAGCAATAATTTCTCCTTTGTATTTTGCCATAAATAAAGAGATTTTATTATCTTCAGTGAAAGCTAAAAACTCTTTTTTAAAATATTCTAAAGAAAAAGGAACAAAATGATGCTTCTTAACCACCTCCTTATGTATTTCATTAAAAATATCAATATCTTCTAATTTTTGACTCTGAATAATTTCAATATCTTTATTTTTTTGAGCTTGACGGATTAAATAACGAGTGGTCTTTCTCATGTTTCTCATTAGTTCTTCTTCTGAGGGCTCAAGATCAAGTTTCCAACTTGCCTCGGGATGCATGTGAGTAGGAGCATTTTTAAACCCTAGATCTTTAAAAATCTTAATATTTTCTTTGTTTCTTTCCCAAATGGAGGCAATTCTAATAAACCCGGCCTTTTCTTGTTTAGCTATTTCTTTCAAATCAGCTATTAGGTGACCGAGTCCCTTTTCGCTAAAAGTGACTCGGTCACTTTTTCTTAAAATCGGACCATGAGGAACAA
Organism: uncultured Candidatus Saccharibacteria bacterium; assembly: GCA_964557155.1. GTDB lineage: Bacteria > Patescibacteriota > Minisyncoccia > Minisyncoccales > GWA2-38-27 > JAHJSY01. The sequence goes on from CAZKZC010000020.1 coordinate 5,449, forward strand.
ATAAAAAGGTCCCTCGTTTAGCCTTTACTTTTATAACTAAAGTAACGCCAATCAATTGTTCATTGTCGTATATTCCCAATCTCCAGATTTTCTCTCCTTGCTTTTTCTGAAATTCTCCCCAATTCCATGAATCTAAAAATGTTTTCTCAGAAATATTCAAAAGAAAATCTTCCCAGATATCTTTATTTGTTACTTCTCTTACTTGCATATTATTTTATCATAACAGTTCTTATTCTATAAGCCAAATAACCCTAAATATTTTCCCTCCTCCCATATTTTCACTGCCCAACTTTCTCTTTTCATGATTATTTTACCTTACCATAAACAACAAAAAGTCAAAAGAAAACCCGCCTAGGAAGAGCGGGTTTGAGAGGTTTCAAAGAGTGCTTTTCGAGCCCTGCGAAGTGTTATAACTCGTAAAAAATCGGCTAATCCTCTGAATCCTTCTTTTTTTGCAAATTTCGTCCACGATGTTTTTTCATCAAGAGTTAATCTCACATTCACTTGCTTTGTTCGTGTTCGTTTTGCCATATTATTTCTCCTTCGTATTATTTTTCAATTTATTTTTAAAACAGCAACTTACTATCTAACTCTATATTATTTTTATCAACTTGTCCAGCAAAAAAAGTAATGTGCACAGACATATGGCGGTTTTTCCCAAGATAGACTACTATCTTGGGAAAAAGAGCAAAAGGCGCAAAAGGGGACGGCGCAAAAGCGCAAAAGGGGACGGTTCTCTTTTAGTCGGGGTTTTAGGCTTTTTATGAAAACACTTCTCGAGGAACGACCCTTCCCGTCACAATGAATGAGGTTCGACCTCATTCATTTACTTCTCCTTGAGGTCGCACTTTTTCCGTGATTTTCTTTTTTGCTCCGGGCAATGAACGACGTTAGAACCTGTTTGCTATCTGATTATACATAAAATTAACCAAATAGAAAAGGTCCCACTATTGTAAGTAGGACCTTGTATTATTGATTTTTTAACCAGAGAAATATTGGTTATCACTAAGGAATTAGACAAGAGGCGTAATTTACGCTATCGGACCAAAAGTCTTCCTTGGGAAGAAAATCACTATTTTGAAGTGATAAAACTTCATTGATATTCATTCCTCGAAGACCGATCTGCTTTATAGCAGACATTATTGTGTTGGCCGAACAACTTTTGGCTGGTCTTACCATAACCGCTTCTCCGCTGTCAATCACAGCTTGTGCTTCTTTAAGAGCTTTAGCTGGATTGTGTTGAATGGCAGTAATCGCCACGGGTCTTCGTCCACGACTTTTGCGGTATTTTGCATGAAGCAAAATGTATTCTGGGGTTCCTTGATTAAAATAGTTAAAGAGCTTCTTCATCGTTCTATCCTTTCTATCAGTCAATAATTGATGGTTTTACTGTAATGAGATTCTATAGATGACACGAGGATTACGCGCACCCCATTTAGTTGGACTTTCAGGAGGATGTACCCATGTTTTTTTACACTGCTCCCAATACTCGTCCCGTTCTTTGACAATCTGATTCCATTTGGTTTTTGCTTCAGTGATGGCTTCGAATTCAATAGTTGCTTCCAAAACAACTTCTACGTTCTCAACGCCATCACAAAATGTGCCAGCTTCCATTTCGTTGGTGTGCGTATATACTAAATACCATTTCCCACGATTCATGATTTATTCTCCTTCTAGTATATTATATAGGTAAGTTAAATGTGCAATTGAACGATAGGGTTATTATACACCCATTCGTCAAAAAAGTCAAGCTTTTTGACCCACTATTTCATTTATTAGGACTCTTTTAAGTTCTCTTTTTCTATCTGAGCATTATACGATTTATATGATTTATGTCTTTTAATAAGCGACGATCTCTCTGAGCTTGATAGTGTAGTCCTTAATTTATTTTGAACTCTATTTAGATTATATTTAGCTTTAGATCCTATAGATATTTTATTTCTTCCTAATCTCAATCCCAGATGTTCTTTTAATCCTGTGCTTGGTATTATTTCTTTTTTGCTCGGATTTATAGGGAGTGCTTGATTATAATCAAAATTATTTAACATATCTTCTATAATTAAAGACACTTCTTCCATTTGTTTATCCTCTACTCTACTAGCCATAATTCCTATATCGTCAATATATAGAGCGATTCTTGGATCATGGCCTTTTAACTTTCGCTGTACTACCCAATTTAATCTTGTAAATAAATCTAAATTACACCAAACAGAAAGTCTAGGTGATGTAGCAAATCCACGAGCTATAGTTTCTTCTAAAGATGTGCTTCCTTTAGGACATACGGGAACACAAAACAAAAGGGGACGGTTCTCAACAAAAGGGGACGGTTCTCTTTTAGTCGGGGTTTTAGGCGTTTTATGAAAACACTT
>CAZKZC010000021.1:0-7793 GCA_964557155.1 uncultured Candidatus Saccharibacteria bacterium
TCATGAGCGCTGTCTTAGAAAACACTAATCCGACTAAAACAGTTTTTGGATTCGCCTCTGTTAAAGACGAAAAAGGAGAAGAAATGCATAAATCAAAAGGCAATGCTATTTGGTTTGATTCGGCAGTTGAGAAAATTGGAGCCGATCCAATGAGATGGATGTATGCTCGTCAGAATCCAGTTAATGATTTAAAATTTGGATTTAAATCGGCCGAAGAAATAAAGAGAAAATTGTTAACTCTCTGTAATGTTTATACCTTTTTCGACACTTATTGTTCTAAAGGAACCGGGTTCCTTTCGGCTAAAAGGAACCCGGTTCCTTTAAACATTTTAGATAAGTGGATTTTATCTAAGTTTAATAATTTGGTTAAGAAAGTTACGAAAAATTTAGATAGTTATAATTCAATGACTGCCGTTTTAGCGATAGAAGATTTCTTTATTGAAGATTTATCTTTATGGTATGTTAGAAGATCAAGGAAAAGATTAAGAGAAGGAGAAACTGGCACTTTCTATTATATATTACTTAATTTATCAAAACTTATTGCTCCAATAATGCCATTCTTTGCTGAAGAGATGTATAGTGATCTTAAGACAAAAGATATGCCTGAATCAGTCCACTTATGTGATTGGCCAAAAGCAGATAAAACAAATGATAAGCTTGAAGAAAAAATGAGGCAGGTTAGAAATATTGTAACATTAGCTTTAGCTGAAAGAGCTGAACTTAAGATAAAGGTTAGACAACCTTTATCGGAATTAAGAATCATGAATCAGGAATTAAGAAGCGACGAAGAGCTGTTAGATCTTATAAAGCAAGAAGTAAATGTTAAAAACATTTCTTTTGATAAAAAATTAAAAAAAGCAGTTGAATTGGATACCAAGATTACTGAGGAATTAAAAAAAGAAGGGGAGCATAGGGAGATGATTAGAAATGTAAATAAGATTAGAAAAGAAATGGGTTTAACTCCTAAAGATATTGTTATTATTGATTCTACTTTTGATGTTATAGATGTAGAACAATTCAAAAAAGAAGTCGGAGCTAAAGAATTCAGTGTTGAAAAACAGATATCTGGTGGTAGGGAAATAAAAATAAACAATCAAAAATATCAAATAAAAATAACTAAACTCTAGCTTATGGCTATTCATTATAGGACAGAAGGGTATATATTGAAAAAGACTGATCTGCGAGAAGCAGATCAGCTTTTTACTATTTATACTAAGGATTATGGGAAGATAGATGTACTGGGAAGGGCAATTAGAAAGATTAAATCAAAACTTCGTTCAGGAGTGGAGCTTTTTTATTTATCAGAAATAGAATTTATTCAAGGCAAGGCCTATAAAACATTAACAGATGCTATATTGATAAATAAATTTAAAGATATTAGAAATGACTTAGAAAAAACGAAAATAGCTGGTCAAATTGTAGAATCTTTAGATGGTTTAGTTAAGGCACCAGAACCCGACGAAAAAATCTGGAATCTGCTAAACAATTCCTTCAGCAAACTTTGCCATAAGTCCGACTTATGCATAATTTATTATTATTTTTTGTGGAATTGTCTTTCTATTTTAGGTTATCAGATTAATCTTTATAATTGTGTTGCCTGCGAAAAGGATTTGGTCCCCTTAAAACTTTATTTTACTTCGGAGCATAGTGGAATCATGTGTGCTCAATGCTTTGATAAATCAAAAGATAGGGTAGATATTTCTCCGGAAACTGTGAAAATAATAAGGTTATTACTTGAAGGAGATTGGAATATATTATCAAAACTGAAAATAGACGAATCGCACAGACAAGAACTAGAAAAAATCTCTGGTCATTATCTAAAAAGCTTAGCTTCTTGAATTCGAATTGGAGATGTAGTATAATAAATACATGAAAAAAGTTGTTATTATCGTACTTATTTTAATGGGGATTCTTGGAATTGCTGGTTATTGGTATTGGCAAGGAAATCCTTTTTCTAAGGAAATATTAAAGTTAGAAATATTAGGGCCTAGCAATACTTCTGCCTCCAATGAAATTACCTACACAGTTAAGTATAAGAATAATGGAGATGTTCGGCTAGAAGAACCTCGTCTTATTTTTGAATTTCCAGAATATACTTTATTGGCTGAAGGCGATTCAAGAAGAATTGAGATTGGCCCAGAAGAATTAGGCGATATTTATCCAGGAGAAGAGAAAACTTTTCAATTTAAAGGACGTCTTTTGGGAAAACAAGGAGATGTGAAAATAGCTAAAGCGATGCTTTCTTATATGCCAAAGAATTTACAAGCTCGCTATGAGTCGGAAACTACCTTTAGTACTATAATAGATTCTGTTCCATTAACTTTTGATTTTGATTTACCCTCAAAGGTTGAGTCTGGAAGAGATTTTGATTTTTCATTGAATTATTTTTCAAGCTCAGATCAGCCGTTAACTAATTTGAGTATAAAAATAGAATATCCCGAAGGATTTGAATTTTTAAATAGTAAACCTTCTGGAATTGATAAAACAGAATGGGAAATACCTTTTTTAAATAGAGCCGACGGTGGGAGGGTAGAAATTAAAGGGAAATTATTAGGTGAGCTTAGAGAGTATAAGATATTTAAGGCGATTATTGGTATTTGGCGAGATGATGAATTTATTGTTCTTAAGGAAGCTACAAGAGGAACAGAAATTACTAAACCACAGCTTTCTGTTTTTCAGCTGATAAATGGACAAAATAATTACATTGCTAGTCCTGGCGATATTTTACATTACGAAATTTTCTTTAGAAATATTAGTGATGAGCCATTTCAAGATTTGTTTTTAGCCGTTTCTCTAGATGGTCTTGGTTTTGATTACGATACTATTAAAGTTGACTCGGGCCAATTTAAAAAGGGGGATCATTCTATTATGTGGGATTGGAGAAGTGTTTCCAAGCTCAAATTTTTATCAAGAGGAGAAGAGGGAAAAGTTGAATTTTGGGTTGATTTAAGAGACAATTGGGATAACGGAGGTACTCTAAAAACATCAGTTTTAGTTTCTGAAATAAAAGAAGAGTTTGAAACGAAAGTAAATTCTAAATTAGAAATTGCCCAAAAAGCGGATTATAATGATGAAGTCTTTGGAAATTCTGGTCCTAATCCACCGGAGGTTGGACAAGAAACTACCTATACTGTTGTTTGGCAGATGAACAATTCTTTTAATAATGTTAACAATGTAAGAGTAAAAGCAGTTTTGCCATCAAGTGTTAAATTGACTGGGAAGATTTTTCCTGAAAGCGAGTCATCAAAGTTTGCCTATGATAGTGGAAGCAGAGAAGTTGTCTGGATGATCAGCGATGTTGAAAAAGGAGCTTTTTCAAGTATCGCCTTTCAAGTCTCTTTAAATCCGAATGCTAGTCAAATAGGTCAAACAGCTACTATTATTAATAAAGCAGTAATTAGTGGAGAAGATCAATGGACAGAAGTTTTTGTTAATAACACTTCGCCCACAGTAAAAACCGATTCTGTGGTAAAATAAACTAATGGATAATTTAATGCAAAAAATTGTTAGCTTTAGCAAAAGAAGGGGATTCATCTTTCCTTCTTCTGAAATCTATGGAGGATTTGGGTCTTGTTATGACTTCGGCCCCTTAGGTGTGGAGATGAGAAATAATATTAAAAAGGCTTGGTGGAATGAAATGACCAAAAAGCAAAATGATATCGTTGGTTTAGATGCTTCTATTCTAATGAATCCAAGGGTTTGGGAGGCATCGGGTCATTTGAGTGCTGGTTTTGCTGACGAACTTGTAGAGTGTAAAAAATGCCATCATCGTTTTAGAAAAGATTTTATTAAAGACAAGTGTCCAGATTGCGGAGGAGTATTTACTGAAGCCAAGAAGTTTAATTTAATGATGAAAACATCGGTTGGGCCCGTTGAAGATGATGTGTCTATAGCATATTTAAGACCTGAAACTTGTCAGGGAATATATGTTAATTTCAAGAATATAATGCAATCAATGCGTCTAAAGATTCCTTTTGGAATTGCTCAAATTGGCAAGGCCTTTAGAAATGAAATTAATCCCAAGGACTTTATATTCAGAACTCGGGAATTTGAACAAATGGAAATGCAATGGTTTTGTGAACCTCAAAAAGCTGATAAGTTTTTTGAATATTGGTTGAAACAAAGATTGAATTGGTATTACAAATTAGGAATAAATAAAAAGAACCTAAGAACTTATGAGGTTCCTAAAAAAGAGTTAGCTCATTATGCCAAAAGAGCAGTTGATATTGAGTATAAGTTTCCTTTTGGTTGGAAAGAAATTGAGGGAGTCCATAACAGGGGAGATTGGGATTTATCTAATCATTCAAAATATAGTGGAGAGGATTTGAAAAATGAAGATTATTTCCCTTACATTATAGAAACATCAGTTGGTGCTGATAGAAGCTTATTTGCGTTCTTAACAGATGCTTATCAAGAGGTTGAAGGTGGAAGAAGTGGAAAGACAGATACAGAGATATTTCTTGAAATCAACAGAAGCTTAGCTCCTGTAAAAATGGCCGTCCTTCCATTGGTTAAGAATAAGCCAGAAATAGTTAAAAAAGCTAAAGAGATTTACAAATTGTTAAAAACAGAGTTCGTAACTCTTTATGATCAAACAGGATCTATTGGTCGTCGTTATCGTCGTTTAGATGAGATTGGTTGTCTTTTTGCTGTCACTGTGGACTTTGATACTTTAAAAGATGACGCAGTCACCATTCGCGATCGCGACACTATGAAACAACAAAGAATAAAAATAAAAGAACTATCTGAATGTTTAAGAAAACAACTTTAGAGAATGGGTTGAAGATAATTACCGTTCCTCAGAAGGGGACGCAAGCAGTAACGGTTTTAGTTTTGGTTGGAACTGGTTCTAAATATGAAAAAAGAGAGACAAGTGGCATATCGCATTTATTAGAACACTTGTTATTTAAGGGAACTGAAAAAAGACCTAATCAGATTTCTATTTCTGAGCCATTGGACAGGGTGGGTGGAATATATAACGCTTTTACGGGAGAAGATTACACTGGCTATTTTGCCAAGGTTGATGCTAGGCATTTTAATTTAGCTCTAGATGTCATTTCAGATATTTATTTAAATTCTAAAATAGATTCTAAAGAAATTCAGAAAGAAAAAGCAGTTATTGTTGAAGAGATCAATATGTATTTTGATCATCCTTCTTCTTATGTTCAAAGTTTATGGAATAGAATACTATACGGTGATCAGCCAGCTGGATGGGATATTGCTGGAACTAAAGAAAGTGTCTTAGGCATTTCTAGAAAACAAATTATTGATTATATGAATACTCAATATTCGGGAAAGAACACCATTGTTTGCATTGCTGGTAACATTTCTGAGAATGTAGAGGCAAAAGTTAAAAAGTATTTTTCTAAAATCAGTACGGAAAATATAGTTGATAAATCTCCTGTTATTGAAAAACAAATTCAACCAGAATGCCTTACTTATTATAAGGATACCGATCAAACACATTTCTGTTTGGGAGTTAGGGGATATGATCTTTCTGATCCTAGAAGATTTGCCTTAGAGCTACTTGGTTCAATCCTGGGAGGAATGATGAGTTCGCGTTTATTTATTAAAGTAAGAGAACAATTAGGATTAGCTTATTATGTTAGGACAGCTGTTTCGGCTGATCCCGATACAGGATTTTTAGTAACCCAAGCCGGAGTTGATAACAAAAGAATAGATAAGGCCGTCACGGTTATTTTAGAAGAATATAAGAAGATAAGTCAGAAAAAGATTTCTGCCGATGAGCTCAAGAAAGCCAAAGATCATTATAAGGGAAAGATGGCATTGCTTTTTGAGGCCTCTGACGCTCAAGCATCTTTTTATGGGGCTCAAGAACTTTTAGAAAAAAGAATTTTAACTCCGGAGCAAATATATGCTAAAATTAATAAAGTAAGCATTAATGATATTTTGGAGGTCAGTAAGGATATCTTTAAGTCGGAAAAACTTAACTTAGCTTTGATCGGCCCATTTAAGGATAAGACTAGATTCCAAAATATCCTAAATACATGGATAACGAAAAAATCTTAGATATCTCATGGAGAACAATAGCAAAAATATCTATCACTATTGCTTTGTTTTATCTTCTTTTCTCGGTAAGAAATATTTTGATTTGGTTTATTTTTGCTTTGACGATCTCGGTTTTATTTAACCCGGTAATCAATTTTTTACAAACCAAAAAAATACCGCGAGGATTAGCAGTCGTTCTTATCTATGTTGGATCGTTTGGGATATTAAGCATATTATTGTTTATGATGGTTCCAATATTCATTACTGAAATTCAAGCATTTTTAAATAACTTTCCAGAATATTTTGAAAAGATATCGCCACCATTGAAGGGGCTTGGGTTTGAAGCTTTTTCAAGCTTGGAAAGTTTTTTAACATCGCTAGGAAGCACATTAGAAGGAATGGCTCAGAATATTTTTGTTGCCTTGTTCTCTATTTTTGGGGGAGTCTTCACTACTTTGTTTGTTATTATCACTGCTATATTTTTATCTTTAGAAGAGAGGGGTGTAGAGAGATCTTTAATGCTTCTGTTCCCCAAGAAATATGAAAATCAAGTTATGAGTGTTTGGGCAAGGTGTCAAAAAAAGGTATCAGGATGGTTTGGTGCTAGGATATTAGCATCTCTTTTTGTTGGCGTTGTTTCCTATATTGTTTTTTTAATATTTAATGTTAAATATCCATTTACATTAGCTTTATTTGCTGGAGTGTTTAACTTTATTCCGTATATAGGACCATTGTTAACAGCAGTTATTTTATTTGTTGTTATTTTCCCATCGGATCAATTTAAAGCAATTATAACTTTAATTGCTTTTGGAGCAATTCAACAAATTGAAAATACGATATTATCTCCACTTCTAATGAAAAAATTCGTTGGTCTACCACCAGCTTTAGTTTTAGTTTCTTTGGTTGTTGGTGGAAATCTCTGGGGTCTGCTCGGGGCAGTTTTAGCAGTTCCTCTTTTTGGCATATTCTTTGAGTTCTTCAAAGAATTTCTTCAAAGGAGGCGTGACAAAAAAGTCGTAGTAGTTTAAATAGAAAGAAACAAAAAAGATTTGAATCTATTGATCATAAATACTCACGATCGTGGATATTTGTGATTCGGGAAAATTATGAAGGTATCTACTTTAAAAAAGAAAATGTTATTACTCTTGTTTGCTGGGATTGATTTTGGTTATGCTGTAACTCCTGGACGTCAATGGAAAGTTTTGAAAAATACAGCCGATGCTTGGAGAGATATAAACGAAAAAAAATTGAGAGATGAAATAAGAAAACTTTATCAATCAAAATTAATTTCAAGAAAAGAAAATCCAGATGGTTCTTATACGATAATATTGACAGAAAAAGGAAGGATGAAAACATTAACTTATTATTTTGAAAAAATGAAAATTGAAAAAGAAAAGTGGGACGGAAAATGGAGAATAGTTACATTTGATATTCCCGAAAAGAAAAGAGGAGGAAGAGATGCGTTTAGAGGGAAAATAAAAGAAATCGGTTTTCACGAATTTCAAAAAAGTGTTTGGATTTATCCTTACAAATGTAAGGACGAAATAGATTTTATAATAGAATGTTATTTTTTAAGAAAATATGTTCGCTTTGGAGTTTTAGAATCAATTGATAACGAAATTCATCTCAAGAAAATATTCGATCTTAATTGAGATTGAATTAATATCTCGAATCGCAAATACTCACGATCGTGAGTATTTGTGATTCGGTGTATATTGGTTTATATAGTGCGTGTCAACTCATTTAACAATCAAACCGAAACGGGTTCTTGACTAAAGGTTGAA
>CAZKZC010000022.1:0-7778 GCA_964557155.1 uncultured Candidatus Saccharibacteria bacterium
TATATAGAAAAGGTCTTAATTAATAAAGATTAATCTGTTTTAATATGACAATTATTTTATACGCAATAGCTGGCATCCTTGTTCTCTTAGCATTATGGGTTATTTTTACCTATAATAGTTTAGTTTCTTTTCGTAATAGAACAAAAGAGGCCTGGTCAGATATTGATGTTCAATTGAAAAGAAGATACAATTTGATCCCCAATTTAGTGGAAACAGTTAAGGGATATGCTACTCACGAAAGAGAACTTTTAGAAAAAGTTACTCAAGCAAGAGCAAGCGCAATGAATGCTCAAACAATAGATGAACATTCTAAGGCAGAAAATATGCTTTCTTCAACCTTGAAGAGCTTATTCGCAGTTACAGAAAATTATCCTGACTTAAAGGCTTCTGTTAATTTTCTAGAACTTCAAAGAGAACTTCGCGACACAGAAGATAAAATTCAAGCATCTAGAAGATTCTATAACGGAAATGTTAGAGATATGAATACTAAGATCGAAACTTTTCCTTCAAATGTTATTGCCAATATGTTTAGTTTCAAAAAAGCTGACTTTTTTGAAATTGAAGGCGAAGCTAGAGAACCAGTAAAAGTTAGCTTCTAATGACGCTTTATACTCACGCAACTAGAAACACTCGCAAGACATGGTTATATTTAACTGGCTTCTTGATATTCATAATCCTCGTTGCTTGGGTTGTTTCTTATTTCTTGGAGACATATCTTGTTTTGTATATAGCTGTAGCTTATAGCGTAATAGCTAGTTTTTCTAGCTATTGGTATTCTGACAAGATTGTTTTAGCTTTAACAGGAGCGAAGTTTATAGAGAAAAAAGATAATCCGGAACTATACCGCCTAGTTGAAAATTTATGTATTACGGCTGGTTTACCGTTACCTAAAATATATATCATTGATGAAAACCAGCCGAATGCTTTTGCTACTGGTCGTAATCCCAAACATGGAGTTGTTGCTGTGACCAAAGGACTTTTAGATCGATTAGATAGGGCTGAATTAGAAGGAGTTATCGCTCATGAATTATCTCATATTGGCAACAAAGATACATTATTACAAACATTGGTAGTTGTTTTAACGGGTGTTATTATAATAATGACCGATTTCTTTTTTAAGATTTCTTTTTGGGGAGGGCGAAGGAATAATAGAAACAATAAAGCTCAAACAATAATGTTTTTTGTTGCTTTAGCTTTAGCGATTCTAGCTCCCTTATTAGCCATTTTAATTAAAATGGCTATTTCTAGGAAAAGAGAATTTTTAGCCGATGCTTCGGGAGCTTTGTTAACAAGATATCCAGAAGGACTAGCGAGAGCCCTTGAAAAGATTTCGCAAGATCCTAACCCTATGAGAGTAGCTAATAATTCAACAGCTCATTTGTTTATTTCTTCTCCCTTTAGAGGAGTACAAAATAAAAGCTGGCTAACAAAATTATTCTTAACCCATCCTCCTGTTGAAGAGCGGTTGAAAGTTCTTCGAGGGATGAGAGTATAAATATATGCATTGTCCAATTTGTAAAGATATAAAATTAAAAGATATTTTACTATATAATATTAATATTGATTATTGTCCAAAATGTCTTGGTGTTTGGTTTGATAGAGATGAGTTAAGACAAGCCAAAGACGAGAAAGATGAAAATCTTGACTGGTTAGATATTGATCTCTGGAGCAATCAAAAAGATTTTAAAGTTTCTTATGGGATAAGGCTATGCCCTTCTTGTCGAATCCCTACTTATGAGGTATATTATGGGGACTCAAAGATAGTTGTTGATGTTTGTAAGGCCTGCCATGGTGTTTGGCTTGATAGAGCCGAGTTTAAAAAAATAGTAGAATGGTTAAAAGAAAAAGCAGATTATGAAGTAATGAATAATTATTCCAAGAACCTATTTAAGGAGTTTTCAGAAATATTTACTGGCCCAGATCCATTAAGAGATGAAATTCTTGATCTTATAACTATTCTAAAATTGTTCAGTTACAAATTCGGAGGCAAACATCCCCTACTTTCAGAATTTCTTTTAACATCACCTAAATAAAAAGGAAGGGTCGCATAGTGGCCTAGTGCAACGGCTTGGAAAGCCGTGGCCCTTAGGGGTCTCGTGGGTTCAAATCCCACCCCTTCCGCCAATTTTCCGAATTCGACTTTAATAGAAAAAATAATAAGAAATAAACTATGAAAGAGAAAAATAAATTAATTGTTATTTTTGAAGAACAACCAGTGCGTCGTTCTTGGGATAATAAAAAAGAAAAATGGTATTTTTCAGTTGTTGATATTGTTAGAATTTTGACTAAAAGTGTTGATTCCGGAGCTTATTGGAGAAAATTGAAACAAAGATTAAAAAAGGAAGGAAGTGAGGTCGTGACAAATTGTCACGAACTGAAATTAATTGCTAAAGATGGGAAGAAATACTTAACTGATGTTGCTGATGTAGAAACAATTTTACGATTAGTGCAGTCAATTCCAAGTCCAAAAGCAGAGCCAATAAAATTATGGCTAGCAAAAGTTGGATATGAAAGAATGCAAGAGACAATTGACCCTGAATTATCAATTGGTCGTGGTAGAAAAAACTGGCAAGCCATGGGTAGAAGTAAAAAATGGATTGAGCAAAGAATGTTAGGCGTGGAAACAAGAAATAAATTAACTGATTATTGGAGCGACCATGGTGTAAATAAAAACGATGAGTTTGCTAAACTCACGAATATTATTCATCAAGAGTGGAGTGGACTTTCGGTAAAAAGTCACAAAAATTTAAAAAGACTTAAAACTCAAAATTTACGGGATCATATGAGTGAGGCAGAAATAATTTTTACCGCCTTAGCTGAATTATCTACTCGTCAAATTGCTGAAAAAGAAAAAGCCGAAGGATACAATCCAAATGAGAACGTTGCTCATAGAGGCGGAAAAATTTCAGGAAATGCAAGAAGGCAATTAGAACAAGAGACAGGTAAAAAGGTAGCAAGCAAAGAAAATTACTTAAAACCAAAAAAAGAAACCAAAAAACTAAAAAACAAAAAAGATAAAAAAATATTAATTATATGGATTTAACGCAAATTACCTTCGCAGCATTAATTGGAATATTTACCGTAACAGTTGGTATTCTTGTTAAGGTACTGGGATTTCCAGATCAATTTTGGAAGAATTATAAACGCAAGTCAACAGAAGGATTGTCAGTGTTACTTTATATACTGACATTCGTTTCTTATATATTATGGACAACTCATGGTGTCTTTCAAGGTGATTGGGTTTTAATAATTGGACAAGGGTTTGGTATTATCATAACAGGAATGATTGTTGTACAAATAATAATTTATAGGAAGAAACATGATAGATGAAGAAACTTATGAAAAAGAAATGGAGTTGTGTAAAAAGTTATCTTCAGAAAATAATGGTAAATGTAAATGGGGTGTCTGTAAAGATTGTGGTGTAATCCCACTTCTTCATAAATTGCACAAAGGAGAAGTATTAGAAAAACTGGAAGATATAGAGGAAATAAAAAGGGGATTAAAATAAATAAAAATATGGGAGAAGCGATTAATATTTTAGAATTTTTAAAGTTTTCTGAAAAGCTAAAAACTCAGAAAAGATCAGTTCAAAATTCAGATAAGGATTATGAAAGTAGCGCTGATCATTCGTGGCATCTTGCCTTAATGGCTCTTTTGGTAGAGCCTCATCTTAAAGAGAAAATAAATCTTTTGAAGACATTGAAAATGATTATTGTCCACGATCTTACAGAAGCCGAAATTGGTGATTTGCCCTATGAGAGAGGTATTAATAATTCCTTGTTATTCAATAAAAAAGAGAGAGAAGAGAAAGAAGAAATTGAAAGAATCAGGCAAGAGGTTTCTAAGATTAATAAAAATCTTTCAGAAGAAATATATTCTCTTTGGCATGAATACAAAGAGCGTAAAACAAAAGAGGCATTATTTGTTAAAGCACTCGATTCCATGGAGGCGAATTTCCAATCAATAATATTAGAAGACATTAGTTATTGGGGTGATCTTGATCATGAGATGTTTGTAAATAAAGCTGATAAATATTGTAAACACGAAGAAATTCTTAAAGAACTAAATTCAGAAATCTCAAAAAGAATGAAAAAAGAAATAACTAAAGTGAAGAATAAAGAATAGGCTTAGTTTACTTTTTGGGGAGAAAATTATACTATACATATAGTATGATCAATTCTCCTGTAGAAGATATTAAAAATAGATTAGATCTGGTTGATATTATCAGGGGCTATATTAAGTTGCAAAAGGCAGGAGCTAATTATAGAGCTGTTTGCCCTTTTCATAATGAGAAAAAGCCCTCTTTTTTTGTTTCTCCAGCTCGTCAAATTTGGCATTGTTTTGGGTCATGTAGCGAAGGAGGTGACATGTTTAAATTTGTTATGAAAGTAGAGGGTGTTGAGTTTGGAGACGCTTTAAGAATTTTAGCCCAAAAGGCAGGAGTGGAGTTAAAAAAACAAGATCCTAAATTAGTAACAGAACGACAAAGATTATATGAAATTACTAGCTTAGCTTCTAGGTTCTTTGAAACACAATTAGAACAAAGTATTGTTGGTAAAGAAGCCAAGAAATATCTTTTAGATAGAGGGATGAGTGAAGAAACTATTAAAAAATGGAAAGTAGGTTATTCTCCTGATGTTTGGCAAGGTCTTTATAACTTCCTAACGGGTAAGGGTTATAGGGGTGATGAGATAGAAAGAGTTGGCTTGGCTTTGAAGGCAAGAACAGGAAGACAGTACGATAGATTTAGAGGAAGGATTGTATTCCCTATTTTTGATTTAAGTTCTCAGATTGTTGGTTTTGGCGGAAGAGTTTTTAAACAAACAAAAAGACATGACGGACAGGAAGAAGCGAAATACATCAATAGTCCAGCTACTCCACTATATGATAAAAGTAGAATACTTTATGGCTTGAATAAGGCGGGAATAGAAATTAGAAAAAATGATAAATGTATTTTAGTTGAAGGATATATGGATGTAATAATGGTCAATCAAGCAGGGTTTGAAAATGTTGTTGCTACTTCTGGAACGGCCTTAACGCCTTATCAATTGAGAATACTGAAACGCTATTCAGATAATCTTTTAACTGCTTTTGATATGGATTTGGCTGGAAATTCAGCAACTAAGAGAGGAATAGATTTAGCCCAAGCGGAAGGGTTTAATATTAAAATAGTAACAATGCCAGAAGGAAAAGATCCAGCCGATGTTGCATTGGAGGGTTCAGAGAAGTTAAAAGAATTAGTTGATAACGCTAAATCAATCCATGATTTCTATTTTGATAATGCATTTTCTAAATATGATAAGAATACATTAGATGGCAAGAGAGATATTTCCAAAACTTTGTTGCCTATTATAAAGAAGATACCCAACAAAATAGAACAGACAATTTGGGTGCAAAGTTTAACAAAAGGGTTAGGCGTGAAAGAAGAAGATGTCTTAGAGGAATTAGCTAAAACAACCCTAAATCAGAATGAATTTAATTCGGAGCAAGAGTCGAAACATGTAGAAGGCAGAAAAACAAGAAAGGAAATGTTAGAAGAAAGATTAGCTATTTTAATAATTAAACATCCAGAGAATGCTAATCTTATTAAGCAAGAGGATTTGAAAGTTTTCTCTCTTGCTATGGTTAATGTTATTGACTCTTTAAAACATCCGCCAGCTGGCGGAAAAGAAAGTGATAAACTGAACTATCTAAAATTAAAAGCAGATATTGAGATACTTGATATTGATCCCGAGCAAGAATTCAGAAATTGTTTTGAAGAATTAACGATGTTGGTTGTCAAAGATAGTTTGAATAATATTTCCAGAGAAATAAAGCAAGCAGAACAAGATGAAAATTTTACGAAAGTTGAAGAATTAACAAATAATTTTAAGAATTTATGCCAAGAAAGAAAATCGTAAAAAAAGTAAAAATAGTAAAGAAGAAAAAGAAAAAGGATATTTTTCCAGAAGAAAAAACAAAGGAATTATTATCAAAAGTGAAACAAAGAGGTTTTGTTAGTACTTCTGAGATTTTGCACACTTTTCCGGATTTAGAAAAAGATATAGATGGCCTAGAGGACTTTTTTGATGAGTTGGATAAAGAAGGAGTCGAAATAAAAGAAACTAGAGAGTTTTTACAAATAGATATTAAGGATAAGATAGTTGTTGAAAAAGCAAAAATTGATCCGATTCAACTTTATTTAAAAGAAATTGGTAAAGTAGATTTTTTAACTGCTGAGCAAGAAAAAGATCTAGCCAGAAAAATTGAAACGGGCGATAAAGAAGCAATGAATCAATTAATGAAAGCTAATTTACGACTAGTTGTTTCTATCGCTAAAAGGTATATTGGCAAATCAGCCAATCTTACACTTCTAGATTTAATTCAAGAAGGAAATATTGGCTTAAGAAGAGCTGTAGAAAAGTTTGATTGGAGAAGGGGTTACAAGTTTTCTACTTATGCTACTTGGTGGATACGTCAAGCAGTTACCAGGGCTCTAGCCGATCAATCAAGAACAATAAGAATTCCGGTTCATATGGTAGAAACAATCTCTAAGTATACTAAAATCAGAAGACGTCTTTTGCAGGATTTAGGCAGAGAGCCATTAGCGGAAGAAATTGCTACAGAAATGGGCATAGAAGTTTCTAAAGTTCATCATATCAAGAAAATTTCTCAAGAAACAGTTTCTTTAGAAACTCCTGTTGGCGATAATGATGATGATAGTGTTTTAGCTGAATTTATTGAAGATGACAAAGCGATTTCTCCTTCTGTTCAGGCAGCTCGAAGTTTGCTTAAAGAAAGATTAAGGGAAATTTTGATTGATTTGACTCCAAGAGAACAAAAGATATTAGGAATGAGATTTGGGCTAAATGATGGAATTACTCATACTTTGGAAGAAGTTGGGCAGGAGTTTGGCGTGACTCGTGAAAGAATTCGTCAGATTGAAGCTAAATCATTATCTAAAATAAGGGATCATGATAAACTCAAAAAACTTAAAGGATATTAAAAACAATGAACAGTGAACAAAAAACAGAAAGCAATGACCAATGTTTAAAACAAGTAAAAGATGAGATATTAGGATGTACAAGATGTTCGCTAAGAGAACTAAGAGATGAGGGTAAGTATTTTCCGGTAGTTGGACAAGGAAACCATAATGCCGAAATAATGTTTATTGGTGAGGCTCCCGGCTTAAATGAGGCAAAAACAGGCGTGCCATTTTGTGGAGCTTCGGGTAGGATATTGAATGAGCTCCTGGAACACGTTGGCATTAAAAGAGAAGATGTCTATGTTACTAATATATTAAAAGATAGACCGCCCGATAATAGAGACCCTGAAGTCAATGAGATAGAAGTTTGCCTTCCTTATTTAAAAGAACAGATCAGAATTATTAAACCCAAAGTAATTTGCACATTAGGTAGATATTCAATGGGCGTTATAATGCAACAATTTGGGTTAGCTGAGGGATTAGATTCAATAAGCAAGATTCATGGAAAAGAATTTGAAAAAGATGGAATAAAAATCCTTCCTCTTTATCATCCTGCCGTCGCCGTTTATAACAGCAACATGAAAGAGACCCTCAAGACCGACTTCCAAATCTTGAAAAAATATCAAAAATAGGTTACAATCAAAAATACACTTTACATTCCGGGATAGCTCAATGGTAGAGCAATCGACTGTTAATCGATTGGTTACAGGTTCGAGTCCTGTTCCCGGAGCCAAGCTAGTACGTCTTTCGAGAGACCTGCTCTCGTCAAAAATCGCCTTTTAGGCGATTTTTTGTTAAGATAAGATAATATGAA
>CAZKZC010000023.1:0-6562 GCA_964557155.1 uncultured Candidatus Saccharibacteria bacterium
GAATAAGTATTTTTGAGGCTGTACTTGTTGACGAGGAAATAGAGAATTTCATAATAACCGCTCCCTCTATTGTTGCCTTGAGGAACCTCGCTATCAAAAAAGGAATGACAACAGTTCGACAAGACGGCTTTATGAAAGTTATTGAAGGAATTACCACTATTGAAGAAGTAGAGAGAGTTACTGCGGAATAAAAAAATAGACCTAGGGCTGGGGGAGGACTTTAGCTTAGGAACAAAAGTTTAGAATTTTCCCGAGGTGTAGTTTCGCCGAAGCCAAACTATCCATCTGCAGAGAATTCCAAGACCCCCAGCCCTTGATCTATTTTTCCTTTTTAATAGCTCCATTCTAATATATTATGGAAGATTTGTCAAGTCCTACAACTCAAATTCAAGATGAAAGTCTTGATTTAACCCTTCGTCCAAAAACGTGGGACGGTTATGTTGGTCAAGAAAAAGTGAAGAAAAACATCAAAATTATTATTGAGGCAGCTAAACAAAGGCGAGAACCAATAGAACATTTACTTTTTTACGGAGGAAGCGGATTGGGAAAAACCACCATTTCCCATATTATTGCTAACGAGCTTGGGGCTAACATCCGAGTAATCGCTGGACCAACTATAGAAAAAGTTGGCGACTTGGCAGCTATTCTTACCAATCTCAACCAAGGAGATGTTTTATTTATTGATGAGGCCCACAGAATAAATAAGCTAATAGAGGAATTCCTCTATCCAGCTATGGAAGATTTTAAACTACATCTTATTCTAGGCAGAGGACCTATGGCAAGAACTATGGAATTAGAACTGCCGAGATTTACTTTAATCGGTGCTACTACTCGCTTAGCCCTATTGTCTTCGCCTCTAAGAAACAGATTTGGAGCGACCTTCCAACTTGATTATTACAAGGAAGAAGACATGGAAAGAATTATAAGAAGATCTACTAATCTTTTAAATGTTAAAACCGAACCAGAAGCTTTAAATATTATTGCCAAGTGTTCAAGATCTACACCAAGAGTTGCCAACCGCCTCATCAAAAGAATCAGGGATTATGCTCAAGTAAAGGGCAGAGGAATAATCACTAAAGACATTGCTGAAGAAGCATTGAGATTTTTAGACATTGATGAACTTGGATTAGAACCAGGCGATAGAAAAATACTAAAAACAATTATTGATAAATTTCAAGGTGGTCCTGTTGGCCTCCAAACTTTAGCTGCCGCCAGCCTTGAAGAACAAGATGCTATTCTAGATGTCTATGAACCGTACCTAATGCAACTCGGTTTTATAGAAAGAACTCCCAAGGGTCGTATTGCCACCAAAGCCGCCTTTCAACATCTTGGCATTCCTTACGCTAAATCCCCAAATCTATTTAATTAATTTTTGTTTTCTGGTATCATAGATTAATGAATAAAAGTTTAATTATTATCGTTGCTGTTCTGATTGCCTTAGCTGTCTTGGGCGGGGTTTTTTTGGCTTATCTATTTTTCCAAGATAGCCCAAAGGATAACAAAGAGACCAAAAAAACAAAAGTAAGCTTAGAGATAAACGAAGAAAAAATAGAAGAAGAAACCGATGATTTAATCGTCAGCGTTCGTTATCCTAAAACTGACAATAAAAAAGTTAACCAAGAAATAGATAATCTCATTGAGTCAGAAATCAATAATTTCAAAGAGAGTATCATAGATCCTATTGAAGAACTTGCTAGCGGAATCTATATCTCATATATAGTTTCTCTCAATAGTCCAACTATTTTAAGTATTATTTTCGATATATCTATTTATCCTTCAGGGGCCGCTCACCCAGTAAGCAATACTAATGTTTTTAACTATGATCTCGACAAAGAAAAAAGGATAGACAATAAAGAAATATTTACGGGTAATTATTTGGATGTTTTATCAGAAATCTGCACTGAAAGACTAATTGAAAAAATAGAGCCAGATGAATTTATGATTAATTCTATTTATAATGGCGCTAGCCCGACCGAAGAAAACTATGAACATATTGCCTTAACCAAAAATGGTATTATTGTTATTTTTGAACAATATCAAGTAGCCGCCTACGCCCTAGGGAAACAATCAATTGAAATTCTTGCTTCTGAAATATCTAAAGTACTAAAATGAAAAAAATAATTATTATTTTGTTGTTTTTTCCGGTTTTTGTTTTGGGTCAAGAGAAAATTAATATTAATACGGCTACATTAGAACAATTAGATATATTAGCAGGTATCGGGCCAGCTTATGCGCAAAGAATAATAGATAACAGGCCCTTTTTTTCGATTGATGATTTGTTGAAAGTAAGCGGTATTGGAGAGAAAACTTTAGAGAAAATAAAAGAACAGAAACTTGCTTATGTAGAAGAAAAACCCGTAGAAACCACCCCAATGCCAACAACAGAACCAATGAATGAGGTTGAACCTCCTTCATACGTTGACATTGAAGAAATAGAGATTAAGGTCGAAGACGGGCCTCGAGCTTTTCCGAGTGGAATTGTTATTAACGAAATACTACCTTCGCCTGAAGGATCCGATTCTGAAAATGAATGGATCGAGCTATACAATCAGAATGATTTTGAAGTTGATTTAAATAATTGGGTGATTAAAGACACTACAGGAAGCATCAAAGAGCATATTTTGGAAACTAAAATTACTGGTTTAGGATATTTGCTTTTAAAAAGACCTGAGACAAAAATAACTTTAAATAATGATAATGATGGCTTAATTTTAATGAATCCGAATAAAGAAATTGCTGACTCAGTAAGTTTTGGAAAGGCATTACAAGGACAATCATATAACAGATCTTCTTCTGAATGGTCTTGGACAACAACGCTGACTCCAGGAGAACAAAATGTTATAGTAAAAAAATCGGCTCCACAACCAAAACAAACCAATCTCACTGGAAGTAAGAATCAAGAATCTGCGGAGGCCCGTCCTCCGCAGATTCTTAGAAATAAACTGGTGGATAATTTTGAGGATCCTCCTGGAATTTCTGTGTTTTTAATTGGTTTTATTGTTGCTTTATTTTCCTCAATCGCTTTCCTAATAATAAAAAGCAACATAAAAGGTTTTTGGTATTAATTAGACAAAGTGCAGTTTTTAAGATAAGATTAAGATGTAAGTAACATAGATTATTATGTCGGGACACTCTCACGCTAAAACAGTAGCCAGAACCAAGGGGACGGCGGATGCTAAAAGAAGCAAGGCCTTTTCAAAAATGGCTCGGGCTATTATTGTTGCCGCCAAAGAAGGTGGCGGTGATCCGAATACCAATTCTAAATTAAGAATAGTTATTGACCAGGCAAAACAGGTAAACATGCCTAAAGATAAAATAGAGAGATCTATCAAAAAAGGAACTGGCGAACTAGAAGGAGGAAAGTTAGAATCAGTTATCTTTGAAGCTTATGGCCCAAATAACATCGCTATTATTTTAGAAGGAATTACTGATAATAAAAATAGGACATTAGCAGAAGTAAAAAAAATACTCAACCAATACCATGGAAAGCTTGCTAGCGAAGGATCTGTTAAATGGCTGTTCGAAAGAAAAGGAAGTATATTAGTGAATAATGAACAAGGAGCAGTGAACACAGAAGAATTAGAAATGGATGCAATAGAAGCTGGGGCTGAAGACATTTTAGAACAAGATGATTTTGTAATTATATATACAAAGCCAGATGAGTTAGAAAAAGTTAAAAAAAATCTTGAGGAAAAAAGTATTAAAATTGAATCTTCCTCTCTTGATTGGATAGCTAAAGAGCAGACAGAAGCCGACGGCAAAGAGTCTCTTGAAAAGTTATTTGGGGCTCTGGATGACAACGACGATATTCAAAATATTTATTCAAATTTAAAACCATGACTATATTAGGGATAGATCCAGGAACAGCAACGACGGGTTTTGGCGTCTTAAAAAAACACAAAGACGGATTAGAAGTCATTGATTATGGTTGCATTAATACCACTCCAGATATGTGCGACGCTGATCGTCTAAAAACAATCTATAACCAACTTAATAAAATAATAAAGTGCCATCGACCAAAAGTTTTAGCCATAGAAAGATTATTCTTCTTTAAAAACCTAAAGACGGTTATGCCTGTTAGTCAGGCCAAGGGGATTGTTTTATTAACCGCCGCTAGAAAGAAAATTCCTGTTTATGAATACACTCCTCTTCAAATGAAAATGGCTATTGCTGGATATGGCCGAGCCGAAAAGAAGCAGGTTCAAAAAATGATTCAAGTCCAACTTAATTTAGAAGAAAAGCCCAAAGATAAAGACAAAAGAAAAGACGACGCCACAGATGCTCTGGGAATCGCCATGTGCTACGCATTAGACACTCGCAACATCAAAACTATTTAATTTTTGCAAAACGGCGTTTGCCGATTTGAATGATTAGGCATGGATTGATTGTTATTTCTGCTTGCCAATCTTTTTGGATTTTGCTGTCTATTCTTACAGCACCCTGCTCAATTAATCTTCTCGCTTCTGTTTTTGAGGAAACTAATTTTGTTTTCAGCAATAAATCTAAAATATCTAGCTTAGCTTCTTTAATTTTTATTTCTGGGATGTCTGATGGCAATTCTTTGTTTTTAAAAACTTTGTTGAATTCTTTTTCGGCTTTTCCGGCTTCTTTTTCTCCGTGATACATCCGAACAATCTCTTTTGCTAACTTTGATTTTAGATTCTTGGGATTGGTTTTTAATTTTCTTAATTTTTCAATTTCTATCAAGGGAACCCTTGTTACTAATTCAAAATATTCAAAAATAAGATTATCGGGAATAGACATTATTTTTCCAAATTGTTCATTCGGAGAATCTTCAAAACCAATATAATTTCCTAAGCTTTGGCTCATTTTTTGTTTGCCGTCAGTTCCAATCAAAAGTTTAGTAGCTATTATTTCTTGACCCGGTTGATTAAATTTCTGTTGAAGCTCTCTTGCTTTAAGCTCATTAAACAATTGATCTGTTCCGCAAACAGTCAAATCTGATTTCAACATCACTGAATCATATGCTTGCAAAACGGGGTAGACAGGTTCGTGCAAACCAGTTTCTATTCCTTTTTCAATTCTTTCCTGAAACATGTCTCTTTCTAACATTCTAGCAGTCGTGAAGTTACTCATTAACAATAAAAGCTCGTCAGCTTTCATTTTTCCATACCACTCTGAATTGTAACGGATCTCGGTCTTCTTCAGATCTAAAATTTTTCCTACTTGTTTTAAATAGTTCTTAGCTAAATTTCTTACTTCTTTTGCATCTCTTAATTTTCTTGCTTCTATTTTTTCAGTTGGATCACCGAAACGACCAGTGAAGTCACCGATTAAAAATATAATTTGATGTCCCATCTCTTGAAGTTCTTTCAATTTCAGGTAAACTGTAGAATACCCCAAATGTAAATCCTTGGTTGTTGGATCTATTCCATGCTTCACTCTTAGTTTTTTCCCAGAGTTTAATTTTTCAACTAAGCTATCTTTTTTGATAACTTTTTCTACGCCGCGAGTTAAAACTTCTTCAATTTTTTGGGATTTAGTTTTTGTTAACATATTATTTTATGATAGAATAAAAGAATACCGAATACAATAGAAGGGCGGGGAAACCCCGCCCCTACAACGAAATTTAATATGTTTATTCGTAGCATTCGCATATTATTCGTAGATTCGCATTATATTTATGGCTGAAAGACATTTTTATAGAAAAACATTTGACAAGAAGTCGTTAAAGAAAGAGGGACGAAAAAGAAGAATCGCCGTCTATATTCTTTTTTCTTTGCTTATTCTTTTTATCTTAACTATTCTTAGTGGAATAGGTGTTTTTATTTATTACGCCAAAGATTTGCCTCGTCCAGAAAAATTCACCGAAAGATCTTTTATTGAATCAACTAAAATATATGACCGAACAGGAGAGGTTCTTCTATATGAATTATACGGCGAAACAAAAAGAGAAATAATCCCTTTATCAGAAATGTCTAATAACATCAAAAATGCTGTCATTGCCACCGAAGATGCTCGATTTTATTCTCATCATGGAATTGATTTCTTTGGAATATTAAGAGCGTTTAAGCTTAATTTAAATTCTGGAAAGCCAACCTATGGGGGATCAACTATTTCTCAACAACTTATTCGCTCCACCTTCTTAACGCTAGAAAAAAGTATTGCCAGAAAAGTTAAGGAATTAATTCTTACCCTAGAAATGGAAAGGCGTTATTCAAAAGACCAAATTCTAGAATGGTATTTAAATCAAGTTCCAATGGGAATTAATCTTTATGGAGTTCAATCGTCTTCTAAAACATATTTTAATAAACCAGCTAGCGAGCTAACAATAGCCGAAGCGGCTATTCTAGCTGCCTCAATTAAAGCACCCAGCTATTATTCTCCTTTTGGTAATCATCTAGATGAACTCTACGGAAGAAAAGATTATGTTATAGACAGAATGGCTCAAGAGAATTTTATAACCGAAGAACAAGCTGAAGAAGCTAAAAGACAAGAGCTTATCTTTGCCAAAGTATCTCAAACAATTAAAGCGCCCCATTTTGTTTTACATATTCAAGAATATCTCTTTGAAACATACGGTAAAAACTTTTTAGAAGAA
>CAZKZC010000024.1:0-4652 GCA_964557155.1 uncultured Candidatus Saccharibacteria bacterium
CTCAAAACCCTGCATGTCGCATTTGCAGGGTTTTCTTTTTGTGATAGAATATAGAAGCTAAAAGAGAACCGTCCCCCTTGGAGTCCCCCTTGGATTCTGTAAGGGTTTCTTTTTTTGTTCCTTGTTTTTTGTTTGATTAAAAGCGGGTTTTTGATTAAGATAAATATATGAACCTATCTACTCCAATTGAAGATGTTCCTAATATTGGACCGGTTTATAAGAAGCGGTTGAAGAAATTAGGCATTAATATTATTAATGATTTATTTTTTCATTTTCCTCGTCGCTACGAGGACTTTTCTAATTTGATTCCCATTGAGAAGTTAAAGATCAATGAAGTGTCAACAATTCAGGGTCAAATACTCGCTATTGAAACTACAAAAAGTTGGAGAAAAAAGATGTATATTACAGAAGCGGTTATAAAAGATAAGACAGGTGCGGTAAAAGCTATTTGGTTTAATCAGCCCTATTTAACAAGAAGCTTAAGAGCTGGTGACAATGTCTTCCTATCGGGGAAGGTTGTTATATCAAAAAAAGGAACTTATTTATCAAATCCTATTCACGAAAAAGGGGATATTTCGGGAGACTTGACTCATACGGGCAGGTTAATTCCGATTTATCCAGAAACAGTTGGATTATCATCAAGATGGATTAGATATATTTTAAAACCATTGCTGGTTCATTTAGAAGAACAAATATATGAAACTCTTCCCAAGGAAATGATTAAAGAGTATGATTTAATGCCAATTAACAAAGCTCTTTGGGAGATTCACTTTCCAACCACTCTAAAGCTATCTCAAAAAGCTCAACAAAGGTTTTCCTTTGAAGAGCTTTTTTATATAGAACTTTTTGTTTTAAGAGAAAGAAATCGTTTAAGTCAAGAAAAGTCAATTCCTCTGCCAATTAAATTGGATGTAATTCAAGATTTTGTTAAATCGCTATCTTTCAAATTAACCGATGCTCAAAAGAAATCTTCCTGGAGAATTTTAAAAGATCTAGAAATGCCAAGACCGATGAATAGATTATTAGAAGGAGATGTTGGTTCTGGAAAAACAGTTGTCGCTGCCATGGCTTCCCTAAACACTATTAAGCAAAAATATCAGGTTGCCTTTATGGCTCCAACCGAAATTTTAGCTAAACAACATTTTGGAGAAGTAGCTCGTCTCTTTTCTGATTTTAAAGTTAATATAGGATTGTTAACTGGGAAACAAGATCAGTTTCGTTCCAAAAAGCTAAAAAACCAAATCATTGAAATCTCAAGAAAAAAGCTTCTAGAAAAAACATTGGCTGGAGAAATGGATATTTTAATTGGAACTCATGCTTTGGTTCAAGACAAAGTTAAATTCGGAAAATTAGGATTAGTTATTCTAGACGAACAACATCGTTTTGGCGTCAAACAAAGAGCTAAACTTTGTCAAAATCAAGAAGTGGTTCCTCATCTATTATCTATGACAGCGACGCCTATTCCAAGAACATTAGCTTTAACTATCTATGGAGATTTAGA
The DNA here is from genome assembly GCA_964557155.1 of uncultured Candidatus Saccharibacteria bacterium. Taxonomy (GTDB): domain Bacteria; phylum Patescibacteriota; class Minisyncoccia; order Minisyncoccales; family GWA2-38-27; genus JAHJSY01. The sequence continues at coordinate 1,502 of CAZKZC010000024.1, forward strand.
TTTATCTATAATTGACGAATTGCCCAAAGGAAGAAAAAAGGTTATTACTAAAATAATTCCACCAAAAGAAAGGCAAGAAACATACCAGTTCGCAAGAGAAGAGATTAAGAACAAACGACAAGTTTTTATTGTTTGTCCGAGAGTGGAAAAAACAGATCCGCCAGCTGGCGGAGAAGAACAAATGTCAGAGGCTAAATTAAATTGGGCTAAGGTTAAAGCAGTTAAGGATGAATACGAAAGATTATCTAAGGATATCTTTCCTGATTTAAAATTAGACATACTTCATGGAAAAATGACTCCCAAGGAAAAAGAAAGAATAATGTTAGCTTTTAAAAACAAAAAGATAGATATTTTAGTTTCAACATCCGTGGTTGAAGTCGGAATAGATATTCCTAATGCGACAGTAATGATTATTGAAGGAGCTGAGAGATTTGGTTTAGCCACACTTCATCAATTTAGGGGAAGGGTTGGAAGAGGCGAGCATCAATCATATTGTTTGTTATTCACAGATTCTTTTTCTCCAAAAACAAGGCAAAGATTAAAAGCATTAATTACTTCTGAAGACGGATTCTCTTTAGCTGAGAAAGATTTAGAAATAAGAGGACCAGGGGATTTCAAAGGAGCTAAGCAATGGGGAATTCCCGACTTAATGATGAGCTCACTAAAAGATATTTCTTTGGTTGAAAAAACACGCGAGCTAGCTAAGCAAATTTTAACAGATGATCCCTATCTAAAAAAACATCCTTATTTTTTAGATAAGTTAAAACAATTTAGAGAACGCATCCACTTAGAGTAAAAAATAAAAGTGACCGAGTCACCTTAATATCGAAAGTGACTCGGTCACTTTAATTTTTTATTTGCGGTGTTTTTCGGTAACCCAGAAGCCCATGTATTTGCCGAGGAGCCAGCGGGTTTGGGCATCTAAAGCCGGAAGAGCTCCAAAGAAAATCATCATTATAGGGAATAGCAACCAACCTAAAACGGAAATAGGAAATTTCCAGATACCATATTTTGGAGGTCTTGGCGGAAGCATTAGAAAGCTTAAATAAATAGAACTAACCAAGCCAATCATGGTGAAGGTCATAACTCGGCTGATTATTTTAGGTAGATTATATGAAAGCATTGTATGAGAAAACTCTGGTCCGCCCAAAACTAATGGCAACCATCCAAGAAGAAAAATCATAATACTAGCGGTCGCCCAAGAGACATGACCCTCAAAAGATTCTGCCATAAAAGAAAGCTTCTTTTTAAGTGGGATTTTTTTATTCTTGATAAATCCAAAAAGAAAATAAGCGATATCACCCACTCCATAAGCCCATCTTCTCTGCTGTTTATATATATTATATAATGTCTTGAAAAAGTTATTAGCAACATTAGCATCCATGGAAACAGGGTAATATAGCGGTTGAACCCTATAGTCCCCATCATATTTTAAAAGACATTGCCAGAATATTCTTGAATCGTCTGAAACAACATTTGTTTGTTTAAAACCAACATCCACTAATGCTTCAAAGCTCATTGAGTGAGAAGAAAAAGTTATTAGCTTTTCTGGTCTTTCTTGATTCATTGTGTGCCAAAATGTTGATGAAAAGGAAAAGATTCTAGAAATAACTGGGGCTTGCCATATATTGTTGATATATAGCGGGATTGGTTGAAAGCTTGTTCTAGTTGGCTTTTCAACTGTTAGATATTGGTAGGTTAAACAGCCAAAGTATTCAGGAAAAACAACGGTATCAACATCAAAAGGAGAAAATATTATTTTTTCATAAGGAGCATCAAGATGATCAATAATTGCTTCTTTAGCTTTTTTAGTCGCCCATGTTTCATTAGATCCTTTTCCGGCAATTTCCCCGGGCATGTTGTCTGGATGCCAAGTAATCATAAATTTAAAAAACTTTTGGCCAAATTCTTTTTCTATTTGTTCGGCCGTCGATTGAACTGCATCTTTTGTTTTTTCTTCACATCCCAAAACGACGATCATTTTATTTTTTGGGTAATTGGCCCTTTCTAAGCTATTGAAACAATCTCTAACAATCTCTAAAGATTCATCATACATTGGAATAACAATTAAATGATAAATATCTTTCCAGGCAGGTAAGTTATCAAGTTTTTTCATCCAATCGGTCTTTTCATTTTTATCCATCTTTTTATAGCCAGACCATAAATGTAAAGAGAAGTAAACGGTTCTTAAAAACCAAAAGATTACAAAAACCATAATAAATATTGAAATCCAAAATGGTTCTTTCCAAGAGAGAAAAATGATTAAAAACAAAATAAGCCAGGATGTAGCTCCTGGAATTATTTCAAACAAACGATAGATAAATCTTTCTTTGGGGTTTTTTAAATCAGATGCTTTTCCAATTCTAAGATAATAATCTTGTTCTGTTTCTTGTTCTGTTTCTTTTTGCATAATTTATTTATCCTACAATATATTAAGTTTATTTTCAAGATAAAAAGAGCGATTCGATTGATTCGAACCGCCCCTCATGCAAAATACGCTTTTTTTGCTTTTATTGTTTGGGTTGTTGCGTGGTGATTTGCTTCTGCAGTTCGAGGAGCTGTCTTTGCAGTTTGAGAATCTCAATCTGCAACTCGAGAATCCCTCTTTGTAGCTCGAGATTCTCTTTTCTCAGTTCGGCGTTTTCGATGGTGATGTTATGCTTCGGCCGTGCCTGAGCTCTATGCACGATCTGCTCCATCTCCGTAATAGTCGGCTTCGGCTTTTCGCGATTTGCTCTTGCGATATCAAGAGCATCATCGATTTTACCACTTGCCACGATTGTGTCAAGAAAACTACCCGTTTGGACGGCTACTCCGTCTACATAGATTTGTAGCCCAGAATTACCGTATCCACCACCGTAGCCACGATTGTAGCTACCATTGTAGCCACTGCGACCGTATCCTCCTCGGGATTGAGCCGAAGTGGTTCCAGTGATTGTCATTGCTATCACTACGATTGTCAATATTGTGATTGTGCGTTTCATTTTGCTACCCCTTTTCATTAAAGTTAAAAGTTAAAAAGTTTTTACCCAAACAATTTGTCAATATACTAGTTACATTATATCATACTGACAGAAATTGTCAACCTTTTGAATGAGGGTATACTAAACAATAAGGAACAAGGTAAAATATACTAAAGGTCAAACCTTAA
>CAZKZC010000025.1:0-3700 GCA_964557155.1 uncultured Candidatus Saccharibacteria bacterium
TTAATAGCCCTGGTCTTAGGATTTACATCTTTAGCTAAAGGATGACCAGGAGACAAAACCAAATAAGTACAACCAAATATTGTTTCTGACCGGGTTGTAAAAACAAGGACACTATTATCTGAATCTTGAATTTTGAATTCTATTTCTGCTCCTTCACTTCTTCCTATCCACTCTTTTTGTCCGGCTTTGACTCTTTCTGGATAATCAACCTTATCCAAGTCTTTTAATAATCGATCGGCGTATTCAGTAATTTTTAACATCCACTGTTCTTTCTCTTTTTCAACAACTTTGCTCCCACAACGCTCACAAACATCATTAACAACCTCTTCGTTAGCCAGACCAATCTTACAAGAAGTACACCAATTAATAGGCATCTTCGCTTTATAGGCTAATCCCTTTTTGAATAGCTGAATAAATATCCACTGAGTCCATTTATAATAAGACGGATCTGTGGTGTTTATCTCTCTATCCCAATCAAAAGAAAGACCTAACTTTTTTTCCTGGTCCTTAAAAACTTCTATATTCTCTTTAGTGGCTACGATCGGATGAATTCCTGTTTTAATTGCATAGTTTTCAGTTGGCAAACCAAAGGAATCCCAACCCATTGGAAATAATACATTGAAACCTTCTTTCCTTTTCTTTCTAGCTAAAATATCTAAACCAACATAAGATCGAGGATGGCCGACATGAAGCCCATCCCCGGAAGGATAAGGAAACTCAACCAAAATATAATATTTTGGCTTTTTAGATCCGCTAGCTGGCGGATCAACTGCTTTAAAAGTATTTTCTTTCTCCCACTTTTTCTGCCATTTTTCTTCAATTTTCTTTGGATTGTATTCTTTCATATTATTTCTCATTATTCCTTATAATAACATACTAATAAAACAATTCCAAATTAAAAACATTGACAAAAATTTGATTTTGTAATATCATTTGGTTAGTTAGTTTATAATTCAATATTAACTCGGGAAGAAAGAGAGTGAGGAAAGTGATGATTAGTAGAAGGGCTCTACGAATGTTAGTTTTAGGACAAAGAAGTAGCTGGCGAAAATCAAAAGAAGTGGTAAGAGAAGGAGATCTTCCAGAATGTCGTACAAGTATGGGAGATTCTAATTTTATTCTTTCAAAAAGAAGAAGAATGGGGGAAAATAACAGACCCTATTTCTCTTGCAGATTATTTATTTCGAATCGCTATGGCTCTGAAATTTTCGACGGTTGGATGGTAGGTTTGCTTTACTTCTTCGTTCAAAAGAAATTAAAATTTGAAGAGGAAAGATATCCAAAAGCTATCAGAAAACTCGGAGCGAAACTGGTATAAGTGATAATACAAACAAGGGCGAGAGAAGAAAGTCTCGCCTTTTTCTTTCGAAAAAAATTAAATGTTAAACAAATTTTTAGTATTTTGGACAGTTGCTTGAGCGATTTCTTCAAAAGAGATCTTTTTTATTTTAGCAATTTCTTGAACGATATATTCAACATTAACTGGTTCGTTGCGTTTTGTTTTAGATTGAGGCGGAGTTAGATAAGGACAATCTGTTTCAACTAATATTTTATCTAAAGGAGTTTTTTTTATAACTTCTTTTAAATCAAATTTAAACATTATCCCATTCATTCCTAAGCAAAATCCCATATCTAAATACTTTTTAGCTTCTTGCCAATTACCGGTAAAACAATGAATAACACCTCGTGGTTGTTCATTGTTCTTTGTTCGCTGTTCTTCGAGGATTTGCAACAAATCCTCATGAGCCATCCGACAATGCAATATAACTGGCAGGTTTAATTCTTTAGCCAAATTTAATTGTTCTAACAATACTTCTTTTTGTCTGTCTTTAAACTTGCCGTAATCTCTAAAATAATCAAGTCCTATTTCTCCAATCGCAACCACTTTTTTTGACGATAGACATAAACTTCTACACTGCGAAGTATAGAAGTTTTCGGCCATTTCGGCATGGATTGGGTGAAGACCAACCGCAGCATGAACTCCATTGTATTTTTCGGCAATCTCAATAGCTTTTTTGCTTGTATCATACTCCGATCCAACATTTATCATTCTAATATTTTCAGCCAAAGAACGCTTGATAACTTCATCAAAATCCTTTTCAAAAGCTTTAAAATTAAGATGGGCGTGGGAATCTATTAGCATATGGTATTGTCAAGCCCTAGTCTTGGGAACAGTACTTCTGATTTCGGGTTTGAAAATTTACCATTTTTTCTAGCAATCTCTTTCTTAATTTTCTCTGATGTCTCTGGCAAAAACGGCTCAAGTAGCTCAACTATATTATCTAGAACGATTAATAAATTATCTAAGGTCTTGGCTGAATTTTTTTGTCGTTCCCATGGCTTCTCTCTCTCAATATATCTATCACAAAAACTAATTAAATCCCAAATACTTTTTAAGGCCTCGTTAAATTTAAACTCTTCTAAAGCTTTTTTATAGGTCTCTTGAGTTTTAATTATTTCAGGCTCAACATCTTTAATATTTCCATTTTTAAAACCAACACTTTCAGCCATTGTTCTTACTCTAGCAAGCAAATTACCTATTCCGGAAGCTAAATCAGAATTATATCTTTGTTCAAACTTCTCATAAGTAAAATCACCATCTCCAGCTGAAGGGATTTCTCTTAATAAATAATATCTAACTGCATCGGTTCCATATTTTTTAACCAATTCAAATGGATCAACAACATTACCTAGTGATTTAGACATTTTCTGACCATTAACGCCGATAAAACCATGAACAAATATTTTCTTAGGCAGATCTATTCCTAAAGATAAAAGCATTGCTGGCCAAATAAGGGCATGAAATTTTAAGATATCTTTTCCGATACAATGAACATCAACTGGCCAATACTTTTTAAATTTATCTCCATCATCATAATCAAGAGCTGATATATAGTTAGACAAAGCATCAGCCCAAACATACATTACTTGAGAGTCATCTCCAGGAACTGGAATTCCCCATTCTAATTTCTCTTTTGATCTTGAAAAGCTTATATCTTCCAATCCTTGTCTTATGAAGCCAAGAACTTCATTCTTTCTTGTTTCAGGAATTATTTTAAGTTCATCTTTCTCAATTCTTTCTTTTATTTCGTCTTGATATTTTGAAAGCTTAAAGAAATAGTTTTCTTCTTCCACTATTTCTAAATCTTTTTTATGAATAGAACATTTACCATCTTCCAGGTCTTTTTCTTTAACAAATGTCTCACAGCCAATACAATACAATCCCTCATACTTTTTCTTATATAAATCTCCATTTTCTTCAAGCTTCTTCCAAACTTTTTCAACTACTGGCCAATGCCTTTTCTTATCAGTCGTCCTTATAAAATCGTTATTTGATAAATTTAAAACACCTGCTAATTCTTTAACTTTTTGGGAAATTTCATCAACAAAATCTTGAGGGTTTTTATTTAACTCTTTAGCTTTTTTAGCAATTTTGCTTCCGTGTTCATCTGTACCCGTCAAAAAATAGACATCTTCTTCTAATGCCCTATGCCAACGCGCTAAAACATCTGCTTGGATAGACTCTTCAGCAAATCCAATATGAGGATCAGCGTTTGTATAAACTATACTAGTTGTGATATAAAATTTTTCCATAATATTCATTCTTTGTTTGTTTTACCACAAAATTAACTTTTTTACTACACTACGTATTAAATCATCTAAAATCAAACCAAAAGGGTATCGCTTAAATCATTTAATT
>CAZKZC010000026.1:0-2844 GCA_964557155.1 uncultured Candidatus Saccharibacteria bacterium
TTATCTGGGAATGTTAAAACATGGGAATATGGTGAAGGTTAAGAGAGATATTATTCGGGAGTATGATATGGGCTAAAATTAAAAAGTTTGTCAGTAGGTTGAATATTAATAAAAATTAGTTTAAAATGATAAATATGTTTAAATTTAATAAAAAAGAAAACTCCGCCAGCTGGCGGACAAAAGATTTGAAACAAGTTTTGAAAGAATTTGAGGAAATAAAAAAGGAATTTAAAAAGATTTCTGAAGAGAGTAAAATCTGCATTAAGAAGGTGGGCATTGTTAGGTATAATCCTTTTTCTAATACTGGAAGCGATCAAAGTTTTTCTATTGCCTTGCTTGACGGTGATAATAATGGTATGGTGATTACCAGCTTGTATTCGAGAGACGGAAATAGGGTATATGCAAAACCTGTAAATAATGCTAAATCAGAATACAGCTTATCTGAAGAAGAAAATAAAGCTATAAAAAAAGCCAATGAGCAAAGAAAAAAATAAGAACTTAATATCCAGATCGCCCATAGTGGTTATCCTCGGTCATGTGGATCATGGCAAATCTTCTATTTTAGAAGCAATCAAGGATTTAAAGATTACTTCTAAAGAATCGGGAGGAATTACTCAACATATTGGAGCTTATGAAGTAGAACACAATGAAAAGAAAATTACTTTTATAGATACTCCAGGTCATGAGGCCTTTTCGGCTATGCGATCTAGAGGAGCCAAGGTAGCGGATATAGCTGTTTTAGTTATTGCCGCTGAAGAAGGTATAAAACCACAAACGAAAGAAGCCATAAAGCATATTAAAGAAGCAGGAATGCCGATGATTGTTGCTTTGAACAAAGTTGACAAACAAACAGCTGACCCAGAAAGAGTTAAAAGAGAACTAATATCCGAAGATGTTATAGTAGAATCAATGGGAGGCAAAATTCCTTCAATAAATACTTCGGCTGAAACAAAGGAAGGAATTACAGATCTTCTAGAAATGATTTTACTAATTTCTGAAATGGAAAACTTTCAAGCAAATTTATCTGAACCAGCTCAAGGTGCTGTTATAGAATCACACATGGATTCTAATAGGGGTATTACTGCTACTATGGTTACTCAAAACGGAACATTAAAAATAGGAGATATTTTAGGAACATTTTCTACTGTCGCTAGAGTAAAAGCTATGGAAGATTTTCAGGGTAATATTGTTGAACGAGCGGAACCATCAACACCAGTTATTGTCATTGGCTTTGAAAAAGTTCCTATGGTCGGAGAAATATTTAGGGCTTTCTCCAGTATCGAAGAAGCCAAACAACAAATTCTTGAACCAGAGCAAAATCAAGAAACCAGACTCCTTAAGAATAAAGAAGAGACCTTAAAGTTAATTTTAAAAGCAGATGTTTTGGGATCTTTAGAAGCTATAAAGCAGGTCTTAGGATCTATTCCTCAAGAAAAAGCGACTATCCATATTTTAAAAGCAGAAGTTGGAGAAATAAATGATTCTGATGTTAAGTTGGCTAAAACTGCTGAGGCAATGGTTATTGGTTTTAGAATCAAAGCTAATCCAATTGCTCAAAAATTAGCTTTACAAGAAAGAGTAAGAATAATATCTTTTGATGTTATTTATCAGCTTGTTGAAGCAGTTACTCAGGCCTTAGAAAAAAAGGTTGCTCACGAAATCGTTAGAAAAGATCAGGGTAAATTAAAAGTTTTAGCAATTTTTAAAACAGATAAAGGTAGTCAAATTGTTGGAGGCAAGGTTATGGACGGAGAAATAAAAAGAGGTGCCTTGTTGGATGTTTGTAGAGATGAAGAAAAAGTTGGTGAAGGTAAAATCATGAAACTTCAAAAAGAGAAAAAAGAAGTTGGCGAGGTTGGGAAAGGAACAGAATTCGGCATGCTCTATAAAGGAGATATTGAAGTTCAAGAAGATGATATTCTTGAGGCCTATACAAAAGAGAGTTATAAACCAGGTTTAGAATAAAGAATGGTATGAGTGAAAGAGTTCGTCGTGTTAACGACTTAATACAAGAAGAGTTGGGCAAGATATTTCTAAAAGAAATAGATCTTCCTCGGAATATTTTAGTTACTATTACTAGGGTTGAGACGGTTTCTAATTTAAGCGTAGCAAAAGTTTTTATTTCTGTTATTCCGGACAACCAATCGGAAAGAGTTTTCAAGATACTAAATAGAATAATTTATCATATTCAGCAATTATTAAATAAGTGTTTAAATATGAGACCAATTCCCAAAATAGTATTTTACAGAGAAGACAAAACAATCCAAGCAGCCGAAGTAGAACAAATCCTTGAGCAATTGAAAAAAGATTGAAGTTGTGTTATAATATGCAATGGTCACGTAGCCAAGTAGCTAAGGCGCTTCTCTGCAAAAGAAGTATACGCGAGTGCAAGTCTCGCCGTGACCTCCAAAATGAATATATGCCGAGGTGGTGGAATGGTATACACGAGGGACTTAAAATCCCTTGGAGATTTCTCCTTGCGGGTTCGAGTCCCGCCCTCGGCACAGTAAATTTTGTGGGAAGCAAATATACAAAAAATAAAAACAAAAAGCAAGGAGTTAGCTTCTTGTTTTTTTATTTTGGGTTTAATGAATTCGGCTTCTTAAATTAGAGTTTGTTTGCGGGGATTATTTTTATGTTGTTTTGCTCTAGGAGCTTGGCTACTATCCCTTTTCCTTCTATTAGTTTTCCTGAGAAGGTTCCATCATAGATTTGACCGTAGCCACATGATGGGCTTTTTGTTTTTAGAATAGCTTCTTTAATATCATAAAGCTTGACAACAAAAAAATTTGACAAAAATAAAATAATTTGCTATACTTTGAACAGATTAAACAATGTGTTTAA
>CAZKZC010000027.1:0-2760 GCA_964557155.1 uncultured Candidatus Saccharibacteria bacterium
AAATTAAATGATTTAAGCGATACCCTTTTGGTTTGATTTTAGATGATTTAATACGGCTGTTTGATTAATTCTGTGTTTTGAGGTAAAATAGATGTATAAGAAAGAACATATTATGAAGAATATTGTAATAAATAATCCTGAGGAGGATTCTTTGGTTAAAGATTTGGAGAAAAGAAAAGATGTTAAGGCGGAAAGAATTAAGAGATTATTAAAGTTACCGGATCTTACTAAAAAAGAAAATTCTCCAGTGAAAATATTAGTTGATAAAATAGTAAAACTACCCAGATTTGCTGATTTTGATTTAATTGATTTTCCCAAAATAGTTTCTGTTGAAGATAATTTTGACCTTTTGAATACTCCGGAAGATCATCCTAGCAGAAGAGAAACAGATACTTATTATGTGACAAAAAATGATATATTAAGAACTCAAATGACAGTAATGTGGCCATATTATTTGAGAGATAAAGAGGTTTTGGAAAAATTAAAAACAGAAGGGTGTATTAAGGCGATGTCTTCAGGGATTGTTTTTCGAAAAGACGAGATTGACAGAGAACACTTTCCAGCCTTTCATCAGATAGATTTTTTATATATTTGTGAAAAATCACAAAAAACTATTTCACAAAAAGATTTAGAAGATGTTCAGTCCGATGCTTTAAAAGTTATTTTTGGCGAAGATATTGAGTATAGATTTTTGACAGATTCGTTTCCCTTCACTGAACCTTCCGTGCAAATAGAACTTAGATTTAATAATCAATGGATGGAGCTTACGGGAGCTGGAATTGTTCATACAGAAGTTTTAAAGAAATTCGGATTAGATCCCGAGATATATAACGGTTGGGCTTTTGCTTTTGGAATAGACCGACTGGCTATGATAAAAATGGGGATTCCTGATGTTCGCATTCTTTGGTCTAATGACCCAAGAATTACAGATCAGTTTAAAGATATTGATAGCCAGTATAAAGAGATTAGTAAGTACCCAGAGACATCTAGAGATATTTCCTTTATAATAGATAAGAGTATAAATTTAAACCAATACTATGAGATTATCAGAGACTTGGCTAATAATTTAATCGAGAAGGTTGAGCTTGTTGATGAGTATGAAGATGAAAAGAAGTTTGGAAAAGATAAAAAGAGCTACACTTTTCGTATTGTTTATCAATCCCTTGAAAGAACTTTAACCAATGAAGAGATAAATAAAATTCAAGAAGACATTAGAAATAAAACAAAAGAAAATTTAAAAGCTATTTTGCGTTAATAAAAATTATGCCTGAAAAAATAGAAAAAAGAAGGAAAGAACAAGAATATACCGCTAAAGATATATATGTCTTAAAGGGTTTAGATCCTGTTAGGAAAAGACCAGGTATGTATATTGGTTCAACAGGACCAGATGGCTTGCATCATTTAATCTGGGAGGTTGTTGATAATGGTTTAGATGAAGCTATGGCTGGCTATGCTAAGAATATTGAAGTTGTTTTGTTGCCCAAGGGTAGAGTTAAAATAAGCGATGATGGAAGGGGAATTCCAGTAGAAAAACACGCTCAAACAGGCAAGTCGGCCCTAGAAACGGTTATGACAACCCTCCATGCTGGTGGAAAGTTTGGAGGTGATGCCTATAAAGTATCTGGTGGTTTGCACGGTGTTGGTGTTTCGGTTGTTTGTGCTTTATCTAACTTTTCAAGAGCAGAGATTTGTCGAGGTGGTTCTCTCTATGCTCAAGAATATGCTAAAGGAAAAGTTAAAACAAAAGTTAAAAAAGAAGGATCTTGTAAGCAGACAGGAACGACTATTATTTTTGAACCAGATGACACTATCTTCAGCGAAATAACTTTTAATAAAAAGAAAATTTTAACTCATTTACGTCAGCAGGCCTATTTAACCAAAGGTGTTAGAATAACCGTTAGAGACGAAAGAGAAGAATATCCGCCAGCTGGCGGAACAAGTTACGGTTTCTATTTTGAGGGGGGATTGGCCTCTTATGTTAAGTATTTAATTCATGGAATCACCCCTCTTAATCCAAATATTTTTTATTGTTCTGGTGAAAAGAATGATATATTGGTTGAAGCTGCTTTTCAATATACCGAAGAATACGAATGCAATGAACAAAGTTTTGCCAATAATATTTTTACAGGTGAAGGCGGAACTCATTTGAGTGGTTTTAGAACAGCTTTAACAAGAACTCTTAACGACTGGGCTAGAAAGAATGATTTTCTTAAAGAGGCAGATGCTAACTTGTCTGGTGAGGATATCAGAGAAGGGTTAACAGGAGTTGTTTCTATCAAAATTAGAGAGCCTCAATTTGAAGGTCAAACAAAAGCTAAGTTAGGAAACATTGAAGCCAAGTCAGCTGTTGATCAAGTCGTTTCAGAGCATCTTACCGATTTCCTTGAAAGAAATCCTCAAGACGCCAAAGCTATTCTTGAAAAATGTATTTTATCATCAAGGGCTAGAAAAGCGGCTAGGGCAGCTAGAGAAACGGTTTTAAGAAAGGGTGTCTTAGAGGGCTTGGCATTACCGGGAAAATTAGCTGATTGTTCTTCTAAAAAACCTGAAGAATCAGAATTATTCATCGTGGAAGGGGAGAGTGCCGGAGGTTCGGGAAAGCAAGGACGAAACAGAAGATTCCAAGCCATATTACCCTTAAGAGGTAAAATGGTAAATGTTGAAAGAGCTCGGCTTGACAAGATTTTAAATTCTAAAGAAATTAGAGCTTTAATTATTGCTCTAGGAACAGCGATAGGAGAAGATTTTAATTTGGAAAAA